>JAERSU010000078.1 GCA_016845445.1 Oceanospirillaceae bacterium
ATGCGGATGATGCGTTCCACCCCGTAGAAACTAAATAGCTCAAAGGAATAGATGCCTATGCTGGGCATGCCCATGCCGCTACCCATTACGGAAATGCGTCGGCCATCGTAGGTGCCCGTGTAGCCAAGCATGCCACGCACTGTATTTACCTGAGTAACCTCAGTAAGGTAATGTTCAGCGATGTATTTGGCCCGCAGGGGATCGCCTGGCATGAGTACAGTGCTGGCAAAATCACCCGGTTGGCATTCAATATGAGGAGTTGGCGTGGACATAAAAACCTTTGCTTTAATAATCGGAGCAACAGGCAGTAGCCAAAAATTTGAGGGAATACAAGACTAATGGCCACTGCATACAATGGCCACATTCTAGCAGCTAAATGTACGACTAGTTAGTGTCTAGTCGCATATTTGGCATTAGGCAGGTAGCGTGTGGGGTTCGTACCGGTCATTCAACCAGGATTGTGCTTCCTGCAGGGTGTTGGCAGCGTACACAACCATGGCTGAGGTGACAAAGCAGCCGTCCTTTTTGGGGTCATGCCGAAACACCCACCATTTATTTGCATCACGCTTTTGAATGATATGATTATGCAATTTGTAGCGATTACGTCGAATAAGTGCAGCTTGAGTCATCAATCTCTCTCCTATAACAACCGGCTAGCGACTAAATCATGTTCAACAACCTGAACACCTCTTACACTAGCCGATTGACATAGAATTGCAACTATTACCCAAGCATTTCGCTAATTTTGTCGCCATTTGGTAGAAAATCGTCCTAATTTAGTAGCTTACAGCCATGCTATGCGTCTGCTTTAACCTTATCCACAAAGTGAGTACGTTGATCCGTTGCCCCACCTTGTAAGACAAAACCGTGCAATTTTCCATGCACATCAAGGTAGCGCCCTACCAAGCCATTGGCTTCTTCAGTGACCTGCCAAGTGCCCTCTATTTGGGCTGGCGCTGGCAACAAATTTAATGGGCTAGCGGGTGTCTTCACCATCACGGTCATGCATGGATAATTCACCTCAGTTGGTGTACCAGTCAGGGTTTTAGCCAAGGCCTGAATACCCCAATAAATCGGTGCTATATAGGGCATTAACTGACCATTGACTTCGATACAGTCACCCAAGGCATACACATGCTCGTGGCTAGTAGTTAATTTACTATCCACCTGAATACCAAGATTACATTGCAGACCAGCTGCTTCAGCTAGGTCTTTGCGTGCCTGCAGGCCGACGGCAGATACCAGTACTTCTGCTTGCAGCTCTTCGCCGCCAGTGAGCTTCACTAGATAGCCGGCAGTTGCATCTGTGCCATTAGCATAGTCGATAGACGCTACGGTGTTTTCCAGGTACCAGTTTACGCCAAGCTGCTGTAAATCATGCTGTAATTGACGGCCAATTTGCTCTGGCAACAAGCGATCCATGGGCCAGCCTGTTAAACCTACCAGGTCAACCTGATGACCGCTAGCGGCCAAATCATTAGCAAATTCACAACCGATCAAGCCATTACCTATGAGCAATACCTTCTGCTTGCCTGCTAATGCTTGGCGATAAGCACGGTAATCCTGCAAATCATTAACGCTAATCATGTCTGCGGCACCGGTGCCTGGAATGGGCAAGCGAATAGGACGCGCCCCGGTGGCCAAGACTAGCTGGCCATAAGGCTGATCACCAAGGCTGGTGTGCACCACCTTAGCCTGCTTGTCGATACGTTCTACCTGACAATGGGTAACGATGCGCATGTTAAGGCGATTGGCCATATCCAATGGCTTGTCACTGACCAAATCTGCGGCGCTCTGGCCTTGTAACAGGCCTGTTGATAAGGCGGGCTTGGAGTAGTGCAAACCATCATCATTGGTTAGCACCACAATGTGTGCATCGGCACTTTGTTTGCGAATGGCTTCTGCTAAATTATAGCCAGCGTAACCAGAACCAATGATGACAATGGGGCCATCTGGCACTTTGGGTGTTATGTTCACCTGCGGAATATTAACTACCGGCGCTGCTGCAGCGGCAGGTATTTCCACCATGTCGAAATCATCTTTGCCAACTAGACAGTCAGGGCACAACCAATCGTCTGGCACGTCTGCCCACCGGGTACCTGGTTCAATGCCGTCACGGGGCCAACCCAACTCTTCATCATAGATAAAACCGCAAATTACACATAACCATTTTTTGTAAGGTTCAGCCATGGGAAGGTCTCGCGTTTAAAAAATTCAGATACAAAAAGTCGGGCGAAAGCCCGACCTACAAACAACGATACATATTGTAGGCCGGCCTGCAGGCCGACACAATACGAACAACAAACTATTGCGCTGAGGCAATCAGCTTGTCCGCTACCCACTTATTAAAGTGATGGGTAGGATTATCCAATACCGGGGAAAACACCCCGCCAGTAAAGCCAGGGGACACACGGCCAGCCTGCATACCTTCAACGACACCAACGTCTTCGGCAAAGACAATTTTCCATGATTCCAAGGTTGCATCTCGGTGAGGTTTGTATGCATCGGTCATGGCTTCATCACCCACGTACATGATGCGCAAATGCTCCAAAGTTCGATTGTTAGCAACCGGTTCCAATACGATGGCAAAGGTATGGTCTGCCTGAATGCCAAGTAACACGTTGGGGAACACGGTAATATACTCGGCTTCTTTGGTTTTTTCTGCAGGCCAATCTGGGAAGGTAGGCAGGCTGGTACCAGCGGTTTCAGACAGGTTATAGACCATGGTGCCCTGGCCAGCAAAATCACCAAACATAATATGGTAATGATCTTGAATACGGGAATAACTATTCAGTCCTGGGTGCACCCATGGCAAATGATAGCTTTCACAGTAGTTTTCTACAGCTAACTTCCAGTTACAGGCAACGTCTAGCATAACAGAGCCACTATCGGCTTCCCTACGCATCAAATCATAACCATCAGTGCCAACAAATTGCTGCCAACGAGCCGTGAGCGGCGCAATATAATCAGCAAAAGTTGGCGCTTGGCCATCCAAATTGATGAACACCACGTCAAACCAAACGGCACTACGAATTTCTTTCATACCGTGCTTTTCGCATTTAAAGCTGTCCACCGAATGTACACCAACACCGCCTAGGTGGGGGGTGCCCTTCAGGTTACCGTTCAGCTCATAAGTCCAAGAATGGTATGGACAACGCACACTACCAGTCACAGGGCCAGCATCATTAATGACAATCATGCCACGGTGGCTACAAACGTTATGGAACACTCGAATCTGATCTTCTTTGTCACGCATAATCACCAATGGCAGACCCATAAAGGTCACCGGCTTGACATAGCCTGGTTGCGGTAGATCACCCGCAAAACCAATTCCAGCCCAGGTATTGGCAAATACGCGATCGCGTTCTTCGGCTAAAAATGTGGGGTCGTTATAGACACCATTGGGTAGGCCACGGGCCTCTTCGATAGGCTGAGATGCGGCCTGTAAATCGGCCATTGGAATACGTTCAAAGCTGCTCATGTTCAAGCTCCTACTTAATGCTATTGATCTAGGTCATATAACAACCCTTATTGGGTCGATAATTTGCCTGAAACAATTGCCAAGCTCAAACGATTAATAATCACCTCTGTTATGAGTTTTAATCATACCTGTAATCATTGTTCAACAATCCATTCACAGAATTGTTGTACCGACTGCTTATTTTCGCCTTCAGGCGAAGTGACGAGATAAAAACCTGCCTGGGTATCCATGGTTAACTCGCCTGCCTTCACCAGCATGCCGGAGGACAAATAATCTTCTACCAAATACTCCCAGGCCAAGGCGACGCCCTGCCCTTGCTGCGCCGCCTGCAACAACATGGTGTAATGACTAAAGGTGATTTTTTGCTCCGGTGTAATGGGCTCTAAGTGCACGCCAGCAAACCAATCTGGCCAATTAAACCAACCTGAATCAGCATTTTCCAACACTAGCTGACGGGTTGCCAACAAGCCTTCGAAATCCAAATGCGCATGCCGTTGCAGATAATCCGGACTGCATACCACAAAGATACGCTCGTCAAACAAGCGTACTACACTGCCACCATCAGGGGGCTGTAGACTATAGCCGATACAGCAATCAAAATCCTGGGTACGCATATCCATGATGCTGTCTGAGGCCAGCAAACGGATATCAATGTGTGGATTAGTTTGGCAATAGTTACTAATGCGCGACATTAACCATAGGGAAGCGACCGCATGGGTAGTGGCGACGGTGATTTGATTGGCATCAAAGGGTTGCTGCACCTGGGTGGTGGCATTGACAATCTGCGCTAAGGCCAGGTCCACTGCTTGATAATAATTTTGCCCGGCTTCAGTAAGGCGTACGTGGCGGTTGTCACGCACAAATAAGCTGACTCCTAAGCGCTCTTCTAAAAGACGAATTTGACGGCTTATGGCCCCTTGGGTAACAAACAGGTTATCAGCTGCCTTGGTAAAATTTTGCGCCTCTGCAGCAGCATGAAAAGCCACCAAGGCATTCAAGGGAGGCAAACTTCGATAGGCTAACGGCATGACTAAATCTCATTAGTAACTTCACCATCAGTGTACCTCAAAACTTGATCCAAGTCAGCTTTTTGCCACTCCTTCGCCATCCCCCACACGTTCAACTGCGTTAGCCAAGCTGTTCAATTTCTCGCCACTGCTTGTCTAAGCGCTTGGCTGAAATGGCATTCTTGGTTCCCAATTGCTGGGCAAACAATGACACTCGATACTCTTGCAGTTGCCAATAAAAATCATCCAGAGCCTGGGCCATGGGAGAATATGGCAGACAACGCTTTTGCGCTTGCAGATAGCGCTCCTGCCAGTTGCGCAACTCTATTACCCAGGTATTCTCTTTCGGCAACTGTTGAGCAAAACGCGTTAAGCGATGCTCAATGGCTTTCATATAACGTGGCAATTCCGTCAACAATTGTAGCTGCGTGCGCTGAATAAAATCAGGGCCAACTAGTCCATCAAGCTGGCCACCGATATCTTTGTATACATTGGCCCATGCAAGGTTCAACTTACCTTTTAGCTGTTTGCGAATCGCCTGCTGGGAGGTAAGCACCAGTATCACCAAGTTAGTAATACGCTCCACCTCATCGGCAAGTTGAGAACGCTGCTCTAAACTAGCCTTAAAATCTTCTGCCGTGCGTGGCCATTGGCCTTGCAAGAACACACAATCAATGGCCTTAGCAAAGATTTGTTCGCGTAGACTCTGTGCTTGGCCAACGGAGGCAAACAACAATTCCGCCTTACGCAGGCTTGGGGTTTTCTTAGCTAGGTGTTTACACATTTCGTTTAAAGCAATGCGGTACAAGCGCACCAAGCCCTGACGATGAATACCCTGGGCTTCTAACGGTGAATCGGTAAACACCACATCCACCGCCTGCCCCTTATCCAGCAACGCTGGCCATACGGGCATTTGCACGCCCGCTTGATCTAAGATTATTTGCTCTGGCAGGGGCTTGGCTGGGAACTGCAGCAGTCCCGTTTGTAACAAGGGGTGAGATTTAGCCGGACGTGTATCGGCACTGGTGTTGCCATACGCCACCAACAAGGCTTCTAGGTCACGCCCGAAAGCCAAACCCTTACCTTCATCACTCACCACCTCAATACCCATATGATAGAGAGGCTCTAACTCCACGCTTTGCAGAAGCGCCACATCAAAAGGCCGCCCACTCATACGTTGCAGCTGTTTGGCCGTGACTTCCAGTAGATCAACATTATCCACCTCAACGGCGGCAAAGATAGCACTTGCATAGTTTGGTACTGGCACAAAGGCCTTACGCTCGGATTTAGGTAGACCTCTGAGCAAAGCGCCTAGCTTGTCCTCTAATAAGCCGGGCACCAACCAAGCTAGGCGTTTAGCCGGTAAGCGTTTAAGCTGGCTCACGGGTACCCGTAGACTAACTCCATCACGCTCACTACCTGGTTCAAATTGATAACTTAATGGCCAACTCATGCCCTGCCATTGCAGCCGATCAGGAAACGCTGCGCTACTCACCGCATCAGCCTGCTCTCGCATTAAATCCTGACGCTGCATAAATAGTATCTTAGCGTCCTTGTCTTCGGCCCATTTACGCCAACGCTCAAAAGCAGCAGTACTGGTAACAGGTTGTTTGGCAGAGGCTAATTTATCTGCATAGAAGTCATACACCACCCGATCATCAACCAAAATGTCGCGTCGCCGAGTCTTGGCTTCTAGGCCTTCAACTTCATCAACCAAATCACGATTATGCTTAAGAAACTTGCCCTTAGTGTGCAATAAACCCTGTACCAAACCTTCCATGATTAGCAGTTCTTGGCAAACTTGGGGATCTATCTTGCCATAAGGCACGCGGCGCTGTCTGGCTAGTACCAAGCCATATAAGCTCACCTGCTCCATGGCCATCACCTGCCCCTGGCGTTTGTGCCAAGCGGGCTCGGAATAATTGTATTTAAGTAGTGGGCCCGCTGCTTGCTCTACCCACTGGGGGTCGATCTTTGCCACAGTTCGCGCAAACAAGCGAGAGGTTTCCACTAGTTCGGCAGCCATCAACCATTTAGGCGGTTTTTTGTATAAGGCTGAGCCTGGGAAAACATGAAAACGGCGCTGACGCGGGCCAAGGAAACTGCCATCCTCATCCTTGTGCCCAAGATTACCTAACAGCCCTGTTAACAAGGCGCGATGGATGGCTTCGTAGCTAGCTGGCTCCTGCTGGGGTTGCAACTGCATGTGCTGACACATTAGCAGTATTTGACGATGCACTTCACGCCATTCACGCATGCGCATATAGGAAACGAAGTGTTTAGTGCACCATTTGCGCAGCTGATTTTGACTCAATTCCTGACGCTGTACTTCGTAGTCTTCCCACAAGTTGAGCAAACTGATGAAATCAGACTCCTCATCACGCCATTGCTGGTGTTTTTGATCAGCAGCCTGTTGCCGCTCCGGCGGGCGTTCACGCGGGTCCTGTATGGTTAGGACTGAGGCAATGATCAACACGTCGTGCAAACTACCCCATTGCTGTGCTGCCAGCACCATACGTGCAATGCGTGGATCCACAGGCAAACGGGCCAGTTGCCGACCTAACTTGGTTAATTGGCTTTTGTTATTAAGGGCACCTAGTTCCTGTAGCAACTTGATACCGTCATTAACAAAACGACTATCGGGCATATCGATAAAGGGAAAATCTGCCACCTGGCCTAATTGCAGATCTTGCATTTGCAGGATCACCGAAGCCAGATTAGTGCGTAAGATTTCCGCATCGGTAAATTCTGGCCGACTTAAAAAATCCGCTTCGTCGTATAGGCGTATGCAAATGCCTGCTGACACTCGACCACAACGACCCTTGCGTTGGTTAGCACTGGCTTGCGAAATTGCCTCTATGGGCAAGCGCTGTACCTTGGAGCGATAACTATAGCGGCTCATGCGGGCGGTGCCTGGGTCTATCACATAGCGTATGCCAGGCACGGTTACTGATGTTTCTGCCACATTAGTAGCCAAGACGATGCGCCTACCTGCACCTCCAGGCGAAAACACCTTTTGCTGCTCCGCAAAACTCAAACGCCCATACAGGGGCATGATCTGCCACTGTGGACGGTCTAGTTTACGTAAGAACTGAGCGAGCTCGCGGATATCACGTTCACCTGGCAGGAAGATCAACACATCTCCTACAGCTTGGCCTTTGCCACGTTCGTGTTTTTCTATTTCCACCAGTGCCTGTTCAACGCCATCGAGCAGGGCTTGGTCACGCCCGCCACTGCGATCTTCTTTGGCATCACCATCAGTCTCAAACAAGGGACGGTACCAGACATCAACCGGATAAGTTCTACCACTTACCTGCACCACAGGGGCATCATTAAAATGCTTGGCAAAACGTTGCACATCAATGGTGGCCGAGGTAATAATCAGCTTTAGATCTTTACGTCTTGCTAGCAGCTGCTTTAAATAGCCCAGCAAAAAGTCGATATTGAGGCTGCGCTCGTGGGCCTCGTCTACAATAATGGTGTCATAGCGCAATAGATCCGGATCTTGACGAGTCTCAGCCAAGAGGATGCCGTCCGTCATGAGCTTCACTAGCGTCTTGTCAGACACCTGCTCATTAAAACGCACCTGATAGCCCACCTGCTGGCCTAGGGGCACCTTTAGCTCTTCAGCAATACGTTGAGCTACACTACGCGCGGCGAGACGGCGGGGCTGAGTATGGCCAATCATGCCACGCAGCCCTTGCCCTGCCTCTAAGCATAACTTTGGTAATTGGGTGGTTTTACCAGACCCCGTTTCACCGGCAAGCACCACAACTTGATTATCACGTATTAAATCAACCAGTTTGTCACGCTGAGTTGATACAGGTAAGTCGGGGTAGAGAATCGCCGGTAAGGCTTGTTGGCGCTTTACATAGCTCTGGTGGGAAGCCTGCCATTGTTCCTCTAACTGCGCCTGCATACGATCTACAGGTTGCTTGCGCTGTTGCCGCTGCTGGATTTTTACCGCAAAGCGCTGCAGATCGCGCAAATCACTAGCAAGACATTGGTTGAGGTCAAAAGACATGTATGGGCCACTGGTTGAATCAGAGGCGGTATTTTACACAAAAAAAGGGGTCTGACCTATGGTCAGACCCCGAGCAAAGCGAAATCAACTATCTGTGATTACACCTAATCGCCTTTCGGGCATGGTCAGACCTTAGGTCTGACCCCAAACTTTAATCGCGCAGAGCGCGACGTAAGATCTTACCGACGTTGGTCTTTGGCAGCTCGTCGCGGAATTCCACTTCCTTGGGCACCTTGTAGGCGGTCATGTTTTCACGACAATAGGCAATAACATCTTCTTCTGTCAGACTAGCATCGGACTTCACCACAAATAACTTCACGGTTTCACCGGATGTTTCATGGGGGATGCCCACTGCAGCACATTCGATAATACCTGGATGTTGGCTAGCCAGATCGTCAATCTCATTTGGATATACATTGAAGCCGGACACAATAATCATGTCTTTTTTGCGATCCACCAGCTTCACAAAGCCATCGTCGGCTATCACGGCTACATCGCCGGTCTTAAACCAATCGTCTAGCATGACTTCGGCGGTAGCCTCTGGGCGATTCCAGTATCCGGCCATCACCTGCGGCCCACGTACACATAACTCCCCTTCTTCACCGTTAGCAAGGGGCTGATTATTTTCATCCACCACCATGACTTCTGTCGCTTCAATAGGTTTACCCACATAGCCCACGCGCTTGTCATTGGCAGGGTTTAGGGTAACAACAGGCGATGTTTCCGTCAGGCCATAACCTTCTCGAATACCGCAACCTGTGACCTGCTCCCAGCGATCGGCTGCAGCATGGGTTAGGGCCATGCCCCCAGAAACCGTTTGCTTAAGATGGGAGAAGTCCAGTTTTTGGAAGTCTTCATTGTTACACAGGGCTACGAACAAGGTGTTCAGTCCCGCGAAGGAATTAAATTGGTACTTAGCCAGCTCTTTCACAAATCCAGGAATGTCACGTGGATTAGGTATCAAAACCACCTGATTACCACTGTCGGTCATGGCCAGACTCAAGGTAAAAGCATAAATATGATAAAGGGGCAGTGGCGCGACCACCGTCTGATTAGGTTCAGGCAGATCTTCGTGCAAAGAACTACGTACCTGCATCATGTTAGACAACAGATTGCGATGCAACAATTGCGCCCCTTTGGATACCCCGGTCGTGCCGCCTGTATACTGCAGCGCAGCGGTATCATCTGGGTTAACATTGACCGACTTAGCAGGCTTAGCAGAGCCCATGCGCAAAGCATCACGAAAACCAACGGCATTAGGCAAATTAAATGCTGGCACTAGTTTCTTTACATATTTCACTACGCTGTTAATCAACAGGCGTTTGGCGAAGTCATGCATATCGGCAAGCTCGGTAACCAACACGGTTTCGATTTGCGTCTTGGGCACGACTTCTTCGGCTAGATGGGCCATGTTTGCGAGAATCAGTAGTGCCTTGGCACCAGAATCATTAAACTGATGTTCCATCTCGCGAGCCGTATACAGGGGATTGGTATTGACCACCACCATACCGGCCCGCATAGCGCCAAATACGGCAATGGGGAACTGCAACACATTGGGCAACTGTATGGCGATGCGATCGCCCGGCTCTAGGTTAGTATGGTTCTGCAGGTAGGAAGCAAATTGTTCACTCAAGCGATCCATATCGCTAAAGCTAAGTGTCTTGCCCATGCAAGAAAAAGCGGCATTATCTCGGTAGCGACCACAGGCTTCTAAAAATACATCGGTAATGGAATGGTATGGACCAAGATCAAGACTAGCAACAGTCATAGAGATACCCTATTGTTGTTATTGGTAAAAGATACCTCTGCATTGTACACCCAAAAGGGCTAAAGGCAATTATTAAAACAAGCGTTTTAATAATTCACTAAATGACCTTTCCGTCACGCAGCACCAATAAGCTTCCTGGGGTCATAATTTGCCATTGTTCATTATCGGTTAGCGGTTCCGTCGCTATCACGGTTACTATGTCGTTGGGCGTGGTTTCCTGGCCAAAGTCCACCTGCATATCGGCGTCCTTTAAGCAGGCCTCGCCAAAGGGAGCACGCCGGGTAATCCAGCTAAGCTTGGTAGAACAATAGCAATACAGATGCTCACCATCGGATAAGAGTATATTGGCAACCCCTAAACTATGTAGGTAATCCATACGCTGTTGCAAGAAGATGCGTACCGCCCAAGGGTCATTAACTGGCTTAGGATAAGCAGCCCGTAGTTCACTCAATAACCAACAGAACAGGCGTTCACTATCCGTGGTACCCACAGGTAGGTAATGATGCACCGGTAGCTGCTCAAAAGCATGGATTTGGCCGTTGTGGGCAAAGGTCCAATGGCGCCCCCATAATTCTCGTTGAAAAGGATGGGTATTTTCTAACGCCACCTGACCCATATTGGCCTGACGAATATGACTGATGACAATATGCGACTTCATGGCGTGTTGCTGGACTAGCTGGGCGACCTTGGAATCCACACTGGGCTGAGGATCATGAAAAGAACGTGCGCCCTTGCCCACGTAAAAGGTAATACCCCAGCCATCCGCATGGGGGCCAACACCACCACCGCGTTGCATTAAGCCGGTAAAACTGAAACAGATATCAGTAGGCACATTAGCGCTCATGCCCATTAGTTCGCACATAGTCAGCCTATCATTGCTAAGCTAAGAAAAGCGCTATTATAGCCTACTCTGTTGCTTGGTTTTGTGTTTCTGGTTTCTT
Organism: Oceanospirillaceae bacterium; assembly: GCA_016845445.1. Classification (GTDB taxonomy): domain Bacteria; phylum Pseudomonadota; class Gammaproteobacteria; order Pseudomonadales; family Balneatricaceae; genus Njordibacter. The sequence goes on from JAERSU010000078.1 coordinate 11,222, forward strand.
TTTCAGGCGCGCCCATATCAAGGTGGCAATCAGCACGAGGATCAGAATGGCAAATATAATGCTGCGATTATCCTGTGCTGGTTCACTTAGAGTGGATTCAACTTCCACCTGCTCGGCAACAACCACTGGTGGCTTACTTGCTGGCTCTTGTTGTACGGGAGATGGCTCTGGCTCTGCTGCTTCGGGCTGCATCAGTTCCTGCATGGCGGCTGTGGGTGCCTCTTCACTGACCTGCAAGGGCTCTTCCTGAGCGGTTTCTTCAACTGTGGCCACCTGCACCTCAATCACCTTGGCTTCGGGCAAATCCTCCACCGCCACAGACTGCGCCTGCTGCTGCTGGGCAACTTGTTTAGGTGTGAGTACCTTTACTTCAGCGGCGTCTACAGCATAGACAAGCGTTTGCCCTTGCAGCGTGCGCCCTTCAAGACGCAGCCCCAAGGCAGCCAAAGCTTGCGTTTCTAACCACTTGGCTTGCCACTGCTCGATGGCTAAGGGCACGGCCTTTTGCAGGCTAGTACCGTCGGCTCGCTTGGCAGTGGCAGTGACATGGCTGTTATCCAAATCCAACTGCTTAAAAATTGGCTCGACAATCACCTGATATTGAACGGCGTTGCCAATCTGTTGCTGAGTGATGCGATAATCAACCGGTGGATGGACACGTAAACTACGTTCTACCTGCTGAACTTGCTCGCCGTGGGTTAACTGCGCTTGCAATCGATACAAGCCTAGTTCGCTCATGGCGGGCATGGGTACCTGCGTGCTAGCCTGACTAACTTGCCTCTCTTCGCGCCAGATCAATTGATTGGTTTCATCAAACAGACTTAGCTGGAGGACAAATTCAGACAACAGCTGGGCATCGGTGATGGCGCCCTTATCATCAGCCAAACTAACACTGAATTCACTTACTTGACCAAGGTATAGGTTATTACTTGGCAGACGTAAATCCATACGCAGCTGGCCCTGCACATTAACCCGAGTTACTTCAGCATCTGCCGAGGCGACGGTCCAGGTACCCTGCTCGGGTTCTTGCACGGTAACCACATCATGGGTGCTGGATTCTTTCCATTCTACTGCCTGCTGCTTGCTAGAAGGCGAAATCACCTCGCCATCTGGGCTTTGCAGAGACACGTCTTCATCACCATGCTTTTCCACCACCACAGTGATGCTTTGGGCACCGCCATTGACAACAAAAGACTGGCGATCTGCTGCCACCGGAGCCTGTTGTGTTAAAACGCTATTGTCTAGGGCACGTAAGAAAATATCTAACAGCTGATCGGCATTTTCAGCCACGGCAAACAAACCATCCGTGCGGCGGGCGATATCACTCAAGGTCTTCTCATCCGCAGCATGGGACAAGCCAATGGCATGCACTAGGGCACCAGCATCAACATACGCCTGAGTGGTGTGTTGCAGTAGCTCGTTACGAGCACGAATATTCACCACTTCGTTCTTGGCCACATCAACCATGCCATCAGTCAGCAGAATGACGTGCAACTTACGCTCCGTGGCTTGCGCCTGGGCACTAAATGCAGCGGCCTGCAAGGCGCCGCCAATATCAGTAAACTGGCCATCAGAACGAACCTTAGCAGCGGCAGCTAAGGCCTGCTGACGCCAATGTTCATCGATGCTGCCGTGGGCAACCACCATGTTTGAATCTTCAGCAAATTCCCACACCCCAGCCTGTGCACCTTGCGGCAATAATTGCGTTAACACTTGCAATGCCGGCACACGCAAATTCAGTGGGTCGGTTTTTTTCATACTGCCCGAGACATCCACCAGAATGCGAATATCAATTTGCTCATCCAGTTGAGGATCAGCATTAGCAGATGCAATGGAAGAGAAACACAAGAATTGTGCAATGATGGCGAAACATACCGCCAAAGGCCCCTTAGCAAAGGAAGAAGGAAGCAAGGTCACTGGTGATGATCCATGTTGTTGTTTTAATTGCTATTAACAATAGCAAAAAAATTTAACAATAACTATGGCTAATCTTCCTCTAATTGCTGAATCTCAATAATGTATTCAGCCCAATGATCTGCTGGTACTTTACGTTCCGACACGGCCCATTTTTTAACTGTCATGCCAGCTTTAATAGTGCTTTTTGCGTCACCGGTCTGCAGTGGATGCCAACTCGGTAGATCTTCGCCTTGGGCCACTAGGCGATAGGCACAGGTTTCCGGCAACCAATCAAAGTCAGCCACCACATCTGGCGTCACCTTGGTGCAGTCTGGCATCTTTGCTTGGCGTTGATCATACACCTCACAGCGGCAGGTCTTTAGGTCTAGATAGCGACAAGCCACCCTAGTGTGATACATGAGGGGCTCATCGTCGTCAATGATCTTTTGCAAACAGCAGCGGCCACATCCGTCACAGAGGGATTCCCACTGCGCATCAGTCATATCTTGAATAGGAATGTGCTGCCAGAATTTATCCATAGGTCATTCACTTGGTCATGCCAAACTTGTTTCACACTGATAGTTAATCGCTTAGTAGGTAGGATTAACCGGCGTTTTATACAAGTCCAATAGGTATTCATCACGTGGTGGTGGCATTTGCAGATAGAAGCCTTGTTCCGCTATGGCCGCCAGCACATCGGCAGCTTCAGCTCGAGCCAGTTTTTTACCCTCCAGCAACAACATATCCATGCTATGCACTGGCTTACCAAACATATCTAACAAGGCTTCAGGCACATCGGACAATCCCTGTGCTTTACTCACATAGAGATACATCTCGTCCTTTTTGCTGCTCTTGTAGATGGAAATTATTTGCTTTTCCAGGCTCATTTGGCCTCTCCCAATTGGTTAAATACTTGTTGCATTGGCTGTTCGATAAGCTCACTGCGCCAGCCTTGCCACGCTTCGGGCAATTGCCAAGGTTGCTGCTGGCGATAACGTTCAAACAAGGCCAGTAATTCTTTTTTCCGGCCCAGTAATTGCGGCAACACATCATGCTGCTCGGCTACGGCGGTAAGGCACTGCTGTAGGCGCTTGTAGCGCTTTTGCTCAGACTTACTTAGGGGTTGAGGAAGTGTTGCTGGCAGACTTACATCAGCCCCACTGATGGCCTCTTCTGCCAACTGCAATTGTTGCAATAAGGCCTTACCATAACGCCGCAGGCTGCTAGGACGCATGTCTTGAATCTGACTTAGTGTCTGCATTTGCTGTGGCTTGCGTTGCACCATATCGATCAGACTTGGGTCTTTGACAATAAAATTGCGCGGTTTGTTAAGACTGCGCGCTTGTTGTTCACGCCATTTAGCTAAACACTGCAAACGATATAAATCTGCACCACTGAAACGCCAAGCGTTTTTCACATTTTGGTAGGCTTCTTGGGGCAACATATCGGCTTTTGGTTGTTGCAGTTGCCGCATGTCCTCAACAAACCAAGCCTGTTTGTTTTGCTCTGCCAAGGCCATGGCCAGCTTGTCATAACACTGTAATAACAGCGCCACATCCAAAGCCGCATAATGACATTGTGAATCGGTTAATGGCCGTTGTAGCCAGTCTGAGCGCGTCTCGCCTTTTTCCAGCTCGATGTTTAACAGAGTGGCTACCATGTTTTGCAGTCCCATAGATAAACCATGTCCCACATAAGCCGCTGCCACCTGCGTATCGACCAAAGGGGTTGGTACCACCCCTAACCAGTGGTGCAACAGCTCTAGGTCCTCACTGCAAGCATGAAGAACTTTGGTAACCTCAGTATTGGTGAGTAAATCGATCAGCGGTTGCCACTGATCAGTGGCCAAGGGATCAATAAGATAAGTTTGCTGACCGTCGGAGATTTGCACCAGACCTACTTGGGCATAGAAGGTATCAACGCGCATAAATTCGGTGTCCAGAGCCACCTGCCCATGACCGCTCAACGCCTGACAGGCACTCTCCAGGCCGTCGTTGCTGTCGATATAGAAAAAATGTGAATAGGACATAGCAGCTCTACATTCACCAAGCCTTGCGCCCGGCAAAGGCATGGGCCAGCGTACCACCATCCACATATTCAAGCTCACCACCGATGGGGACACCGTGGGCAATACGACTGACATGGATATTGCCGGCGGCCAAATCTTTAATATGCTCGTGCATAAAGTGGGCCGTGGCCTCCCCTTCTACGGTGGGGTTGGTGGCAATAATGACTTCAGCAATGGCCTCTTCCTGCAAACGTTTAAAAAGGCTAGGCAGGCCAAGATTGTCTGGGCCAATACCATCTAACGGCGACAAATGCCCCATAAGTACAAAATACAAACCGTCATAGCCCGTCGACTGGTCAATAGCCAGTACGTCTGCCGGGCTTTCGACTATACATAGTTTACCCTTGTCGCGCCGTGGACTTGCACAGGTTAGACAGATATCCGTTTCACTATGGTTGCGACACAAATTACAACTACCCACGTGGGCCAGTGCATCTTGTAAACTTTCTGCCAGACGTGCACCACCCTGGCGGTCACGTTCAAGAATCTGCAAAGCCATGCGCTGGGCAGATTTACGGCCTACCCCAGGTAGACAGCGTAAGGACTCAATGAGTGTCTCAATGCGGGGGCTAAATGACATGATAGTAGGTTAGAAGGGCATCTTAAAGCCAGGCGGGATACCCATACCGGCTGTCATATCGGACATGCTTTCTTGCTGCGCTTGTTCAATTTTACGCACCGCATCGTTCACCGCCGCAGCCAACAAGTCTTCCAGCATTTCCTTGTCTTCTGTCATAAGGCTATCATCAATACTCACGCGCTTAACGTCGTGACGACCATTCATTACAATCTGTACTAAACCTGCGCCAGCGCTACCGGTGGATTCTGCTTCTGCCAGTTTTTCCTGAGCCTGCTGCATCTGTTCTTGCATCTTTTGGGCCTGCTTCATCAGATTGCCCATACCGCCTTTAATCATAGTATTTCTCTAGTTACTCTTGGAATTCGTTCACAGGTTCAATAGAACCTAGATCTAACTGGCCACTAAAGGCCTGCTCTAACTGTTGTACATATGGGTCCTGCTGCAAGGATTCAACAGCTTGCTGCTGATGTTCTGCCAAGCGTCGCTCACGACGGGCATAGGGGGTTTCCATATCTGGTGTACCTATATCAATGGCCAGCTGCAGATCGCATCCGAACATGGCTTCTAAGGCCTGGCGAATACGCCCCTGGTGAGCAGCGTTCAGCATGCTGCTCTGACCTTGCTCTAAAGTAAAAGTCAGCTGCGTGGCATTACGCTTAGCAAACACCATATTAGCGGCGATCGCTCTAGTCAGGCCGTCAATGCTGAGGTCGCGGAAAATATTGGGCCAGTTGGCTTGGTCAAGATCCGCTAGGGTCCACTGCTTAGCCGGTGTTTGCTCTACTGGGGCCTCGACGGGTTCTGCTTGCGCCGCCAGAGCTTCGCTTGTAGACTCATCTGCCATTGCAAAGGCCATTGCTGGCGGGGCTGACTGAGACTCTGCCTCTACCTGCGTGTCAATTTGCGCAGCTTCAGTGTGCGTTTCTTCAGACTGACCTTGCCAGCCCGAGGGCGTATCTTCCCACGGCGGTACGTCTGCCATTACGGGTAGGCTTTCACCCGCATGGTCTACATGACCTACAATTTGATCACCGTTTGACGTCGAAGTTGGCTGTTGCTCTACTTGTTCGGCTTGGGTGTCGGTGATCGCGCTAATTTGAGGCTGTTCAATAGCCTCTTCAAGTACCTCAGCCGCGGGCTCAGGCTCTTCTTCTTGCTGTTCTACTTCCTTCTGCTCTACTGGCTCAACAATAGGTTCCTGCACCGGGGTAGCAGGTGCTGCCACAGCAGTTGCAGGCATGGCGGTGGCAGTCGGTGCCACATGCGTACCCATTTGCATGGTTTTCAGCTGATCTGCGCTCACCTGTGGACGGAACGCCAACATACGTAACAAGGCCATTTCAAAACCGTTGCGTACATCGGGTGCCAAAGCAAGATCTTTATGGGCTACGCTGCCCATTTGATAGAACAATTGCACGTCGGCAGCGGTCATGGTCTGCGCTAGGTTGCGCACCATGGCCTGATCAAACTGTACTGCCACAGGC
>JAERSU010000079.1 GCA_016845445.1 Oceanospirillaceae bacterium
CCATTTTGGTAGAACCAAATAGGCTAATTTTACCCGAATATATTGAGTATTTGGCTTTTAATGGTAATTTTGGTACTACCAAATGATATTTTTAATGGGGCAGAGGCCGTTCTTGCTCAACAGCGCCTTATTGTCAGTTAAAAATCTTCTCGTAACAATAATCTGACTAGCTGGTAGATAGGTGACTTGAGGGCTGGGTTGTGACCTAGAAGTCGTCCCATTCCTCTTCTTCTTGAGTGGCGGGTAAGCTATCAAAGGTAACCAGTTCTGGAGCTGCTTCAGCGGTACTTTGTAATCTCACCTGCTCACCGTCTTCAAGATTTATGACGGTGGTGTCGATGCGCTTGGCAATCTTGCTGGCAACGGGCGTTTCGATGGTTTGTTTGTTGGCTACTTTAAAGAAGGAAATCTGTTGTTTGAGGTTAAGAGTTTGTTCGCTTAAGGAATAACTAGAAGCGGAAGATTCTTCTACCAGAGCCACGTTTTGCTGATTCAGCTCTTCAAGGGATTGCACGGCGGCATTGATTTGATCAACCATTTGTTTTTGTTGGCCAGTGGCGGCTTCGATCTGTTCCACCAGATCATGGACCTGCACCACGGAGCGATTAATTTCATCAAAAGAATCGCTAACCTGTGAAATGACCAGCTGGCCCTGGCTGACTTTAATAACACTGTCTTCAACGAGTTTTTTGATGTCTTTGGCCGATTCGGCAGAATCTTGGGCGAGGGTTCGTACCTCGCCAGCCACCACGGCAAAGCCATGGCCGTGTTCACCTGCTCGGGCGGCTTCAATGGAGGCGTTGAGCGCTAACAGATTGGTTTGGAAGGCAATGCCATCAATGAAGTTAACGATGGCGGATATTTTTTCACTTGAGCTCTCGATGGCCTGCATGGCACGTATGGCTTCGCCATCAACTGAGTGCCTTCATCGGCACTGTCGTGGGTTGCGGTAACCAGTATTTGCGCCTGCTCTGTTTGGTGTGCTGTGGCGGTGATGGTGGCCGCCATGTTAGCCATGCTGTTGGCACTGGCTTCCAAGGACTGGGTTTGCGCTTGGGTGCGTTGGGATAACTGTTCGGACCCGCGACTGATTTCGGCGGAATTGTCGGCCACGCTATTACTAGCGGAGAGGACCGCGCCCACGGTGTTTTCCATGTTTTCTACGGAGCTGTTAAGGGCGTTTTTCAAATCCCCAAGGCGACCATCATAATCCCCTTGGATGCGTTTTGTTAGGTTGCCAAAGGCCATGCTCTGGGCGATGTCAGCGGTTTCTGTTAGGGCTTCATTGATGGCATAGATGGACGAGTTGATGCTGTTTTTTAAACGCGCCATGTCGCCAGATAAGTTGATATCAATTTGCTGGCTAAAATCACCTTGGGCTGCGGCTTCCATGACTTTGGCAATGTCGCCAATGGCGGTTTGCATGGTGGCCATGGTGTGATCTAGGGTAGCGCGAAACTCACCTTCCATGTCTACCCCCTGCAGACGATAGGCAAAGTTACCCTCGGCTATGGCATGCATGAGCTTGTACAGGGCCTGCATGGTGGAGGCAACACTTTCAGCCGCCGCATTGGTACCTTGTTTAAGCTTGTTGAAATCGCCAGCATAATGGGCTTGCATGCGATGCTCAAAACGCCCATGGGCAATATGATCAATGACCAGATTAGCTTCATCTATACTCTGTTGTAAGGCCGATAGATGTTGGTCCATGGCTTGCCCCATCTGACCGATTTCATCAGTACGTTGCATGGTTGGGCTGCGTAAGCTGAAGTTGCCTTCTTTGGTGATGCGCTCAAAGGTTGCCGCCATGGCGCTGATTGGTCGACTAAAGGTGGTGGCCACAAACCAGGCAAAGGCCAAGTTAAAGCCAATACCCAATATCGCAATCACTGCCATAATTATCTGAATGTTACGCACCGGTTGGTTGGCGATGGCGTCTGGTATACTGATTAGCAGGAATTGGCTACGCCCATTGACCGAAACCTGAGCATAAGCTAACCAGTTATCGGCGTTGATGAGGCTGCCAGATGGTTGCTGCAGCAGTGGGTATTGGGCGCTAAAAGCTTGGCTACTGAGGAGTGCAATATTGGTAGCTTCAGCGACATTGCTAGGCAGCTTTAGGTTGTGTTGGATAGCTGCTTCGGAGGCATTGCTTGGCAACATGGTGAATTGCTGAAGTTTGGCATCGCGGAGCAATTCAAGTTGTTGGATGGTTTGTTGCTGATGATTGTCGGTAAAACTGTAGAGGGCCAGGATGGCAATGACCGAGAAGGATCCCAGGCCAATAAACATAAACGCCGCCATCAGCTTTTTGGCAATGTTTAAGTTTAGTAGCCACTCTTTCACGTATGCTCCAGCATTAAATACCTTATATAGAATAAGGCTATTATTACTAATATTTAGCTAAAAAGCATTAAAAAAGCACCGTCTAAATCAATTAGAGGGTGCTTTTTGTGCAACATGCCTTGGGCTTTTTAGACCTTAAAAATCCTGCCACTCATCGTCAGCTTGATCGTCGTTGCTGTACGGATCGCTGGCTTGTGCTGGGGCAGACTGGTCTGGCTCAATATCAACGCTAGGCGCTGCAACTGCAACCGCTGCGCCGGCACTAATGGCGGCATTACGATGGCGATTACTATTACTGACTATGACGAAGGCCGTTTCTTGCTTCAAGCTTTGCGTTTGTTCGCTTAAGGAGTTACTCGCCGCAGAGGATTCTTCCACCAAGGCGGCGTTCTGCTGATTAACCCCTTCAAGCTGACCAACCGTGGAGTTTATTTGCGAGATAACGGAATTCTGCTCGATGGTCGCCGTGGTGATTTCCTGCATAATTTCATCAACCTGGGTGACCGAGCTTTGAATCTCTGCCAGGTTTTCACCGGTGCGGTTAACCAGATCACGGCCTTCCTGTACACGGTTGGCAGAGTCTTCGATTAGTTCCTTAATGTCCTTGGCTGCATCGGCCGCTCGCTGGGCTAGGGTACGTACTTCGCCTGCCACCACGGCAAAGCCTCGACCGTGTTCTCCGGCTCGTGCCGCTTCGACGGAGGCATTGAGTGCCAACAAGTTGGTTTGGAAAGCGATGCCATCGATTAAGGAGATGATGGATACGATCTTCTCACTGGAATCTTCAATGGCAGCCATGGCATCAACCGCCTGGTTGACTACCCCAACACCCTGGTGGGCATTGGTGGTGGCAGTGGAAACCAATTTCGTGGCTTCTTGTGCGCGACTGGAGTTGTGCTCGATGGTGGAAGACATTTCTTCCATGGAGGCCGAGGTTTCTTCAAGGGATGCGGATTGTTCGCTGGTGCGTTGTGCCAGGTCATCGGAACCCTTACTGATTTCAGCGGCATTGGTGGCCACACTATCCGTTGCTTCTATGACTGAGGTGATGGCGTTTTCCATGTTGTCGATGGAGCTGTTTAAGGCCTGCTTCAGTTGGTCCAAACGGCCCATATAAGTACCGTTAACGCGATTGGTCATATCACCTTGGGCCATCAATTCTGCCATGGCGGTGGACTCATTAAGGGCGTCGGAAATAGACTCAATGGATTGGTTTACACCTTGTTTCAGGT
>JAERSU010000080.1 GCA_016845445.1 Oceanospirillaceae bacterium
CAATAGGGGTGCGAATAGCATCACAAATATAAGCTTGGCTCATGCTGTTTCCTTTAACTTAGCTGGGTCAATTAAATACTCGCCAACCTGGTGGGCGCGACCGCGAAATTCCGCGATTTTTTTGCCATCTTGGTTGGTCACTTCAATGTCGTAAAGGCCAGTGCTGCGACCGCGATTGACGCGTTTGCCGGTGCCGAAGAGAATATCACCGGCATTGGCTGGACGTAGGTAGTTAATATCACAACCAGAGGCGACGGTGGGTTGGTTGTCACTGTTGCAAGCATAGGCAAAACAGGTATCGGCAAGGGTGAAGATATAACCACCATGGCAACTGCCATGACCATTGAGCATAGTGTCTTGAATTTGCATGCTCATACGGCTATAGCCAGAGGCCACTTCTATGAGCTCAATGTTTAGGTTTTGCGCTACGGTGTCTGTTTGATACATGTGCTCAGCACATTGCTGAGCCAGAGTTTGCTTAGGCATAGAAGTTTCTCTGTTCTAAAACGTGTTTGGTAATCCAAGGGTTCTCAGCATAGCGAGAAGCACAAATATGGTGAGCAAGGTTCGCTAGCGTGTGGTGTACCCATGCGACGCCGATTTGGTCAGCCCAGATAAAGGGCCCTTGGGGGTAGTTAACACCATAGCGCATGGCCTTGTCAGCATCTTCTAAGCTACATACCTGCTTGTCGACTGCGTCGGCTCCCACATTGGCTAACATGGCCACTGTTCGGCTTACGGGCAGACCTGCTTGGTTGGGCATTTCGATAAGATGAATACCCGCTGCAGCAAAGGCATTGGCTATAGCTTGCAGCTGCGCGTCGGTGCAGGCGCTGTTGCGCTGGCAGGCAAGGGCAGTGCAGCTGTTAAAATCCAGCGCAATATCAAAGGCCACCGTGGCAATTTCAGATGTCGCCACGGGGGCACCATCGTGAAGTCGCAATTGGATGCCATTGAAACTGGTTTGTTCTCCGGTGCGAGTGCTAACGCCCGCTGCAGATAGCCGTTGCCAAATTGGGCTTAGGATCTGTTCGTCTGGGGCAATGGTGAGTTCACCACTGGTATCCGCACTAGCCTGATTATTGAGTTGTGGTAGGTCTTGGCTATAGTCGTAGAAGCCTGCGCCACTTTTACGTCCAAGTTTACCCGCATCCACCAGTGCCTTTTGGATGGGCGAGGTTTCAAACAAGGGATGGTAAAGGGCTTCGGTGACAAGTGACGATACGGAATAGTTAACATCCTGGCCAATCAGGTCCATCAATTCGAATGGACCCATGCGGAAGCCGCCAGCTTGGCGCATGATGGTGTCGATGGTGGTGTAATCGCCCATACCTTCGCTGACCATACGTAGGGCCTCGGCATAGAAAGGCCGCGCCACGCGGTTAACAATAAAGCCTGGGGTGTCCGTGGCGTGTACGGCTACCTTGTTCCAAGCCACTGCTGTGTGATAAACCACGTCAGCCACCGCTGGCTTGGTGTCAGCACTGCTAATAACCTCTACTAGCTTCATGATTTGCGCAGGGTTAAAGAAATGCATGCCCACCATCTGCTGAGGGTAGGCTAAACCCTTGGCAATATCAGCAATAGGAATAGAAGAGGTGTTGCTGGCATAGATACAGTCGGCACCACAGATACCCATTAGGTTGGCAAACAGTTGATGTTTGATGGCCTGATTTTCAATAATAGCTTCGATAACCAGGCTCGTGCCATTTAGATCATGTTGATCGGTGGTGGTTTGGATACGCCCAATGACAGCCTCAGCCTCGGCAGCAGAAATTTTACCGCGGCCAACCAGTTTTTCTAAACCGGCGCTTAATTTAGCAATGGCGTTGTCTAAAACGTCATTGTTTTGATCTACTAGCCATACTTGATGGCCGGCTTGAGCGGCAACTTGGGCGATGCCTGCTCCCATGGTGCCAGCGCCGATGACAGCAATGATGGCGTCTGTGGTTAGTGCTGTGGTCATAATTGATTCCTTGCTGCTAAAGCCTATTTAGCGACCGACAAACTTGGGTTTTTCTTTGTTTAAGAAGGCATTGACGCCGATACGGTAGTCTTCACTTTGGCCTGCCAAGCGCTGATAATCTCGTTCCAGATCTAGCTGGGTATCAAGGTCATTTTCCAAGCTTTCGTTTAAGGCGCGTTTGATTAAGCTCAAGCCATAGGTAGGTTGAGTGGCCAGGTGACGCCCCATTTGTTGACAGAAGGCCAATAATTCTTCGTCTGGCTTAACCTGATAGATCATGCCCATGCGTTCGGCATCGGCTGCAGATACCTTGTCACCTAACATGGCTAAAGCCTTGGCTTTGCCCATGCCAACAAGACGAGGCAGGGCAAAGCTACCACCCGCATCAACAACCAGGCCAATCTTACAAAAGGCTTGGATAAAGCTGGCGCTTTCGGCGGCCACCACGATGTCGCAGGCTAAGGCAATGTTGGCACCGGCTCCGGCTGCCACGCCGTTTACGGCACAAATGACCGGCATGGGCATATTGTGGATGCTGCGAATAACGCGGTTGTAGTATTTGTCGAGGGTTGCACCTAGATCTGGTGGGCCACTGTTTTCGTCCTGTTTGCGATCGTTAAGATCTTGGCCGGCACAAAAACCACGACCATTGCCGGTGATTAGTACACAGCGTACCTTGTCATCTTTGCTAATGGTTTTTAACGCTGCCTGCATCTGTTCATGCATGTCAGTGTTGAAGCTGTTGAGGCTTTGAGGGCGATTAAGAGTAATCTGGGCCAGGCCGTCAGTAATATCAAGAAGGATACTCTTGTCCATCTGTTCAGTGCTCATGGTCAGTCCTATTAACGGTTCTGATAAGTGGGTTTACGCTTGTTTAAAAAGGCATCAATACCTTCGTTGCGGTCTTCACTGGATGATACCACGCAGTAGCTACGCCGCTCGTATTGTAGGCCTTGATTGAGTTCTACATCCAAGGCTTTATTGCAACAGTCTTTGATGGCGGCTACTGCAATGGGTGCATAGCTGGCAATTTGTTGGGCCTGTGCTTGGGCTTTATCCAGGGTGGCTTCGGCAGGGCATACTTCGGCCACTAGGCCTGCTTGCAAAGCTTGCTTGGCGCTCAGTGTCGCTCCGGTAAGGGCCATTTGTTTGGCTTTGGCTGGGCCCACCAAACGCATCAGGCGTTGGGTGCCGCCAGCACCTGGCATGATGCCAAGCTTTACTTCTGGCTGACCAAAGCTGGCATTGTGACCGGCAATAATATAGTCGGCACACATGGCTAGTTCACAGCCACCCCCTAAGCAAAAGCCGTTGACGGCGGCAATGATGGGCTTGCTAAAGCGAGCGATATCAGCCCAGGCTTGAACGCGAGGATCGCGATGCAGGTCAACCGCGTTCATTTGCGCCATTTCCTTAACGTCGGCGCCAGCGGCAAAGGCTTTCTGAGATCCAGTGATTACCACAGCACCGATACTATCGTTTTGCTCTGCTGTGGCAAGTTGCTGTGCAAGCTCTAGCAACAGAGCGGTATTCAATGCGTTAAGTGCTTGTGGCCGGTTCAAGGTAAGGGTAAGTACACGGCCCACTTGAGCGGCTAGGATTAGATTGTCTTGAGCTGCGGACATAGTTAAATCACTAGTAGTATTTTTGACGTAGATCAATGATAATCCAGCTTAGGGGTAAAAAGATACACAATTTAACAAAAAAGTTTAATTTTTGTATCCTTTTGTGATTTGCTCAACTGAATTAAAGGAATATAT
>JAERSU010000081.1 GCA_016845445.1 Oceanospirillaceae bacterium
GTGGTGCGCCAATTGGCAAAGGACACCGGAGAAACTACCCACCTGTCTCGTTACAGCAATGGCAGACTAGTTCAGGGGAAGGTTATTGATGCACCATCACGTGCAGGCATACGCGTACAGGTTGATCCAGCCGAAGAACTGCCACTACATGCCACAGCATCAGGCATCGCCTTCTTATCTGTTTGCACTACGGCTACCCGTGAACAAGCCTTGGCTAAGCCATTGACCTATTACACACCTGCTACGCCAACTTCGCGCGAACAGGTACTACAGCAAGTTGAGCAAGCGCGCGTGCAAGGCTATGCCATAGGTAACGGCGCCTTTGAATCTGGGGCTATTGGTGTTGCAGCCCCAGTGTTTAACGCCACTGGTGATGCCTGTGGAGCTATTTCCGTGGCTAGTCCTGAGTCACGTATGTCACCAGAGCGTCGTGATGAAATCATCAACTTGGTACTAGGTGCTGCCCGTCAAATATCCTGGCATCAAGGCGCCCCACACAATGTTATTTCTGAATTTGATAGAAGGATTGCTGCCGCATGAGCGCTCAAGCACTAGTTTTGGATTTTGGCGGCGTCATCAGCCGCACCCTGTTTGAGACCCACGCCCTAACTGAGCAGGCATTGGGTCTAAAAGCCGGCACCTTGACTTGGCAAGGGCCATTTAACCCTGTCAAAGATGATCTGTGGCGTGCCATGCAAGCTGATGAAATCAGCGAACGTGACTACTGGATGACGCGCACCAAAGAAGTAGGAATTTTAATTGGCGAAAACTGGACCAGCATGCAGGAATTTGTCATTGCTGCCCGTGGTGCCGATCCATTACCGGTCATTCGCCCAGAATTTTTAGCCACCATAGAAACCTTGAAAGCCAAAGGCTACCGACTAGCCATTTTATCCAATGAGCTGGACCTATTTTATGGTGCCGACTTCCGTGACAAGCTGCCTTTCTTAAAGGACTTTGAAGTCATCGTCGATGCCACCTACACCAACATTTTGAAGCCCGATCCTCGTGCCTACGAGGACGTGCTGCAACAACTAAACCTACCTGCCGAGCAATGTGTGTTTGTTGACGACCAACTGAGGAACGTCAAAGGCTCCATTGCCGCAGGTATGAAAACCGTTCACTTCGACGTCTGCAATCCTCAAGTTAGCTACGCCGAAGCCCTTGAATACTTTGATCTGTGAGAACTGACATGAGCAACAAAGAATTTATCAAAGCTGAAAACGCCCAACACTGGTGGCACCCAATGGGTCACCCTGCCGCACTACGTGCCAACCAGCCTATGGTGGTATCCGAAGCTGAAGGCGTAAACATTCGCGATATCGATGGGAACTGGATGATCGATGGTGTTGGCGGCCTATGGAACGTTAACCTAGGTTACTCCTGTGACCCAGTTAAAGAAGCCATTGCTGAGCAGCTGTACAAGATGCCTTACTACTCCGGCTTTGCTGGCACCTCCAATGAGCCAGCCATTGAGTTGTCTGCCATGTTGACCGATTTCTTTAAAGAAGATGGTCTAACCCGTGCCTTTTTCACCTCCGGTGGCTCTGACTCTGTTGAATCCTGCCTGCGCCTAGCTCGCCAGTACCACAAGGTACGTGGTGACCACGGCCGTACCAAGTTTATGTCCCTGAAGCTGGGTTACCATGGCACCCACTTTGGTGGCGCTTCTGTGAATGGTAATAACCGTTTCCGCACCGCCTATGAACCACTACTTCCAGGTTGTTTCCACCTGCCAGTACCTTATCCGTACCGTAACCCGTTCAATGAAAGTGATCCTGCCAAACTAGCACAGCTATGTTTGGCAGCTGCGGAAGACGAAATCAAGTTCCAAGGCCCTGAAACCGTTGCCGCCTTTATCATGGAGCCTATTATTGGTGCCGGTGGCATCATCCCATTCCACCCAAGCTACGTGCAAGGCATGCGTGAAATGTGTACCCGTTACGGTATCCTGTTCATTGCCGACGAGGTTATCACCGCCTTTGGCCGTACTGGCTCTTGGTCTGGCTCCCGTCACTACAACATCCAACCTGACATGATGTCCACTGCTAAAGCCATTACCTGTGGTTACTTCCCACTAGGTGCCGCCATGATGTCTGAGAAGGTGCAGGAAGTGTTTGAAGGCAACAGCGATGACATTGCTGCTATCCGCCACGGTTACACCTATTCCGGTCACCCTGTGGGTGCTGCTGCAGCCGTAGCCTGTCTAAAAGAAACCATGCGCCTACAGGTTAACGAAAACGCCGCTGCCCGTGGTGACCAGATGTTTGCTGGTTTCCAAGCCCTAAAGGACAAGTACGAGATGGTTGGTGACGTACGCGGTGGTGAAGGTCTCATGACTTGCATGGAATTGGTTTCCAGCCGCGACACCAAAGCCCCTGCCGACCCATCCATAGGCAAGAAGTTTGGCAAGGTTTGTAACGAAAATGGTGTCATGGTTCGCGTTGCAGGCCACGCCATTATGGTTTCTCCTCCACTTATTATTACGGAAGAAGAAACCAACAAAATTCTTTCTGCACTGGATGCCGCCTTGGCAGCCGTCAGCGAGTAGTTTCCCTCCTGGGTTTCATTGCTATCCTAATTGATTAGGACTTTTGGGGTCAGATGTACAACATCTGACCCTTTTTTTATGTACAGGATGTAAGATCAAGAAATCTATACAATGGTCGATAAGTCGTTTAGTAACTGAACAAGCTCGACACTGTACAATGATCCGTTTATTTATTTTAGCCAGCGCACTATTCTTTGCCTTGACGACCCACGCCAAGGACATGTCTACCTGGTCTGACCGCACCATGTGCCGACTAGCACCTGAATTAGCCACTGACAGCCATTATCAATGGCACTTAGATAAGCGCGGCCTTATGTGCACCGATGACGGATTTTATCGTGAGGCCCGCTATGTCACCCAATCAGGCATCTGCGTAGAACAGCCCACCAGTCTAGAACCCATGCCGGCAAAACCATTTTTTAGCGCCGATTACCTACCACAAAGCAACCTTAGCTTCACCACTAAACAGCAGCCATTACTCTTGGCGCAAGCGGATTTCAACGCTGATGGATTGGCTGATTTCTTGCTCGCGAGCAATCGTGCAGATAGCCAGCTATCCCTGCTCTACGGCCAGATTGATGGTAAATTAAAGCAACATGAGTTACCCCATTTAACTGGATTAGCTGCGCACATTAGGGGTGCCAAGATAGCCGATCTCAATGCCGACAAACTGGTCGATTTCATCGTTTATGGTGATCACGGCCAGCATTGGCAATTCATCAATCTAGGTAACGGCTTTGAAGCCTCGCAAATTTCGGCCTTGGGAAACGAAAACCACATACTGGATGTCCATATTGCCGATATCAACCTAGATCAATTACCAGATCTCATCCCCGTTCGCGCTGGCACTGACACGCTCAAATCACCCCTCGCCAACACCGCACAAGGTTTTCAGTTGGTGGAGCAAAGCTATAGCCCAGCCATAAACAATGCCCATGTTACTGCCGTCACAGCAGGTGACTACAATAAAGATGGTTTTACCGATCTCGCCTTTAGTGAAGACGGCAAGCACAATCAACTGATTATATTACTAGGCGATCAGGACCTTAATAATCGCGATAACCAGTTTTTAATTTTGCCAGGCGTTGAGCATACAACCAACTATAGCCGTTTGCATTCCAGTGATTTGAATAATGATGGCTATGCAGACATCATTCACGCCTATACCTATGCTGTTGATGAAGCTATAGAAGTCTCAGCCATACGCCTATTCATCAACCAACAGGGTTGCTTCACCGATGCCACAGCCACCATGCTGCCCGACTATCCACAGGCACTAGCACAAACTACTTCCACATCAGCAATTGGCAACATTCAAGTCATCGACATCAACCACGATGGCCTCAATGACCTGTTGATTCAGCATCAACAAGCGCAAACTGAAGGTGTCGTCTTACTCAATTCAGGCAATCAATACCTCAATATCGAGCTGACCGATTGGCATGCTGATCAACAACGCCTAGCCGGTGATATCAATGGCGATCAAATGATCGACTTGATTGCCCTGCAACAACATAAAGATGGCCGCTGGCAGGTTAATAGCTACCTGCACCCCAGCCCCCTAACCACACCTTTTGCACCTGCTATACCGGTAGACTTCGACAGCATCAACGAGGGCCAAAAGGCAGCCCTAGATGGCTTTTTAGGCGGCCACCTAATGCCTGCCATTAGTTTGGCTGATGCCCTCAAGGGCACATCCATGCATAAGACAAGGGTGAACACTAAGGTCGCCTGGCATCTGATCCCCAAACAGGCTCCCCATGACATCACCTTCCTTGGCTTGGATGATGTCAGCATGGTGGATGACAACTGGCAAATCCTCACCAAAGAGGTGTATTTCTTCTACCCAACTAGAGATCATCGAGACAGCCTAGTGATGCATAGTAACCGCCAAGATCAGATTATACTGCGCGGCCATATGCACGTTACGCCGAAAGAGCGACGTCAGGATATTGAGATCTTTGGCCATCGCAATAATAGCTTTGCCATGGGGGTATTAGATAAGGGCGATCTGCTCCTGCTAGAATTTCTGCCATAATTGCCATTTGACGAGATTACGGATAAAGTAACCTGCTGGACTACCCAAAATGAAAAAACTATTCACATGCAGCTAAATCAACGGGATATTTCCTTACTTCATCTATTGCAAAAAGACTGCCGCATGGCCAATGCCGACCTCGCGGAACAGGTAGGCATGTCAGCCTCTGCCTGCTGGCGGCGCATTAAAGCGTTTGAGGAAGCAGGCATCATAAGCCGCTACGGCGCCATTATTAACGAAACCAATTTGGGCTTACAATTTCGTGCCATGGTGCACGTTAGCCTGTCTCGACATGATCCAGAAGGTGGCCTTAAATTTACCGAAGCCATGCAAAATCGCAATGAAGTCAGCGAATGCTACGCCACCACAGGCCGTGAAGATTTTAGCATGCAGGTCGTGTGCGTCGACATTGCCGCCTATAATGATTTTTTAGAAAACTACCTATTCAAACTAGGCGTCGTAGAAAGCGTCCACACCAACGTTATCCTACGGGACATCAAACGCCACGGCCTAATTGGCTAACCACACTTTTAGAGACTGACAAAGAATGAGCAACCAACCCATTAATCCTGATCTAATTGCCTTACATAGTGTAATGGATGAAGGCCATACCAATGTCACCTTGGATGTTAATCCATTAGCTCAACATCTCAACACCAAGATTATGACGGCAGAATTCGGCTCGGTAACCATGGCTTTCACCATCGGTGATGAGTTTGTACAGGGCAATGGAGTCATCCAAGGTGGTGCCTTGGCCATGATGCTGGATTTTGGCTTAGCCTTTGCCGGCATGTCCGTCATCAGCCTAGAACAAAATGTCTCTACTACCAACATGAATGTCAGCTTTATGCGCCCAGCTTTGCCGGGCGAATACACCGTTGTAGGTGACGTTGAAAAGGCAGGTCGAAGCATGATCTTTGCGCGCTGCCAGCTGTTTGATAGCAATGATAAGTTGGTTGCCAGTGCCAGTTCGCCCTTAATGGTATTGAAATAAGTAGGGTGTCCTTTAGGCCAACAATCTGATGCCAGCAAGTCGGCCTATTTAACAATGCTTCGAAACGTCAGATTGATGCGTGCTTCGGTAACGCCAGCCACCGGCGGCAAGCGATGTAACCAATTATCCTGCGTTGCCCCCTGCATCACTAACAAACTACCATGGGCCAGTTCTAGCTCGACCTTTTGCTTACTGGTTTTATGCTTAAACGAGAAGCGTCGTTGCGCACCTAGTGTTAATGATGCTATCGCCCCATGATGGAGCAGGTCTTTTTCACCATCGCTGTGATAAGCCATGCCATCCTGACCATCGTTATAGAGATTCACTAAACAGGAATTAAACCGCTTGTCGGTAACCGCTTCCACCATCTGCTTTAACTGCAAGAGTGCATCCGTCCACGGCCAGGCTGTCTTGGTAATACCGGAATAGGTATAGGCAAAGGGCTGACTTCCATGCCAGGCAATGCGACGCCGCGTTGCAATCACCTCGCCATTCACCCGCGCCTGATCAGGTTGCCAGTCGATGCTGGTGAGCAGCGTTTGCAGATAATGGTCAGCTTGGTCTAAAGACAGTACACGGCCGAAATAATAAACCTCGCCATCAAAGGGTAGAAGGTTTTCAGCAGTGTCTCGTTGATCGTCAAATAGATCCATCACCAAATACCATAGGTAGCAGATTGATTAGGGTCAGACCCCATGGGGTCTGACCCTAAAGTGCCAGGTATATTTACAATTAGGCAAGGATCGATTTGATAAAGGGCCCAACGGCTTCAACGCCATCATTTTCCATAACACGGATGGCTTCCGAACCAATGATGGCCACATCGGCTTTACCACGAATAAATTCGTAGTCGGCTTTGGACTTCACACCAAAACCTAGAGCCAATGGCAGGTCCGTGGCTTGGCGACATTCAGCTAGGTAGGTACCTAGCTCATCACCAAACTGGGTATCCTTACCGGTGACACCTTTACGGGCTACGGTGTACATAAAGCCAGAGGTGTGCTCATTAAGATACTGCTTGCGCTCCATGGGGCTATTTGGCGTGAAGATATGCACCGGATCCAGGCCATGTTTTTGCATAGCTTGTAAGTAATCACTAGCTTCCTCAGGCGGTAAATCCGGGATGATGGCACCCTTGATGTTGATATCCTGCATCTTGGCAACAAAGTCCTCTACCCCATACTTATATAGAATGTTGTAGTAGGTCATAAACAAGAAGGGAATATCAAAGGCAGCGGTAATTTTCTCTGCCATCTCTAGACTCTTTTCCATGCTCGCACCGGCCTTAAGGGCCTCGGCATTGGCTTTCAAGATAACCGGCCCATCGGCCATAGGTTCAGAAAAGGGAATCTGTAATTCCATCAGATCCACACCAGCTTCTACCATGGCTTCGACCAGACGCATGGAATCGTCATAGGATGGATAACCCAAGACAATATGGGTCATTAGCAGTAGGTCTTTTTGTTGCAGACGGTTTTTAATGTATTGCTCCAACATGTTACTTCTCCCCTTTCTGATCTGCACGAGCGCGGTACTCATCGGCCTTGTTAATAATAAAATCACGCCACTTAGGATCATCAATGGCATCCGCCACGGTAAAGATGTCCTTGTCAGCACGGCCAGATTGGTTGATCAAAATAATCTCATCAGAACTCATATTGGGGGCTTCTTTGAATGCCTGAGCAAAGGCATGGGAAGATTCCAAGGCTGGGATCAAGCCTTCTTTTTTTACCGCAAGCTGCATGGCTGCCACCACATCGTCATCCGTGGCCGCTTCAAAACGCACGCGCTTGGATTCGTGCAGGTCTGCCAAAATGGGCGACACACCCACATAATCAAGGCCAGCAGATACCGAGTGGGTTTCCATCATCTGGCCATCGTCATCTTGCAAGAAGTAGGTTTTGTAACCCTGTGCCACACCCACAGACGCATCGTCATAGGCCAAGCGGGCAGCGTGTTCACCAATGCCCTTGCCACGACCACCAGCTTCCACACCAATCAATTCCACTTCCTTGTCATCCATAAAGCCGCTAAATACCCCCATGGCATTGGAACCACCGCCCACACAGGCATACACGCGATCCGGCAGACGGCCTTTGCGCTCGAGCATCTGCGCACGGGCTTCGTTACCAATAATGGATTGGAACCAGGACACCATTTCTGGGAATGGGTATGGGCCACAGGCGGTACCCAACACATAGTGGGTATCATCCATGTTGGTAACCCAATCACGGAAGGCTTCGTTAATGGCGTCTTTTAAGGTGGCACTACCATCTTCCACAGGGATTACCGTCGCACCCATTTGCTCCATCCAGAATACATTCGGACGTTGACGAGCAACGTCGACGGCACCCATGTAAATGGTGCAATCAAAGCCAAACTTGGCGGCCATGGTGGCCGTCGCCACGCCGTGCTGGCCAGCACCGGTTTCGGCGATGACACGCTTTTTGCCCATACGCTTAGTCAACAACCCTTGGCCCATGACGTTATTAGCCTTATGGGCTCCTGTGTGGTTTAGATCTTCACGCTTAATGTAGATCTGCGCGCCACCAAAATGCTTAGTTAAATTTTCCGCATAGGTAATGGGTGTAGCGCGACAAGAATAGGTGGACATGAGGTCAACGTATTCTTGCCAAAAAGCTGGGTCCGCTTTGGCCTCTAAATAGGCCTGTTCCAACTGATCAAAGGTAGGTACCAGTATCTCTGGAATAAAAGCCCCACCAAACTTATTAAAATAACCGCGATTTTTCATCTTTTTGTCCTAACAATTTCACCATCACTGCGTCGCATAGATGGTTTGAGAAAAATTAAATCGATCTGTACGACAAATAATGTCGCAATAAATGGCTTTTTCCAAAGCCCCAAAATTCAAATACCGTGCCACATGCAATAACGGTAACTTGGTATCAACTTGCATCAACTCGGCTAGTTTACGACTAGCAAACATGACACGAAAATTCTGTTCAGCACTGCTTACCGTTTGCTGATAACGCTGCTTAACCTGCTCCGATAGGGACTGCTGAGCATTGAATAGCTGATCAAAATGGGCAAACAAGCGGCTATCTAAATAAAAGGTTTCCAGCAGTACAGGTTCATCATCAATGCGGGTAATGCGTTGTAGGCGATAGGCTTGCTCAAACCCACCTAAGGCCAGATTACCACTAACCAACTCAGGCACCAAAAGCCATTCGCTGCTTGCCGCCAACTCGCTAGCCTCAAGTGCCTGACCAGTACCACTCAAGGACAAGAGGTCAATGTGCTTGGCCTTGGGCATTACATAGGTGCCAGAACCTCGACGCCGTTCCAATAAGCCTTCGCGCACCAACACATCCGTCGCCTGACGCACAGTGGGCCGGCCAATGCCATAACTCTTGGCTAATTCTGGTTCCGATGGAATCTTTTGGTTTTCCGGATAGGCTCCCTGTTCCATGGCGCTACGCAGCAAAGCAGCCAATTGTTGGTATAAAGGAATGGGAGAAGCAGTATTCAACACAGCACAGACACCAGTAACATTTGCGACTAGAATAGGCCGATTTCACAAAGTTGTCAAGACAACTTATCAACTGACAACAACACAACAACCCAATCCACCTGAAACAATGTCAGACAGCCTAGACTTTGCATACTTGCCACACTCTAGTAAGCTGTTTCTCAAGCTAGCAACACCGCTATTAGAGCCTGAAAGAATGGGAGAGCCGCCCTCATGAGCAACGATCAATCACAGCGCTTTGATTACCTCAACCCTAGCGTGCCCGCCAATCTACCTCACTTTGAAATCCCCATTGTGCGCGCCACAGCAGAAAATTTCGCCGCCTATGGCACCATTGTCACCGATTATGAACAACACCATGTGCCCATCACCCAGTGGCCGCACACCGGCTGGCGTCCCGTCGACGCTGGTACCGGCGACGAGGGTGGATATATGCAAGGTAATTTTGAATTCTGGTGGCAAGGCGATGTACTCTACGGCGAAAACCTGGCAGTAAAAGATAAGTACATACTTGGCTGGTGCGAAGCACCTGAAAAAGCCAGAGATGACAACCCGCAGCCACTACGAGACAAACTACTTATCTGGCATGCTAACCACCATCCAGATGGTGGCCAGTTGTTTTACCCATTGGACAACCAGCCGTTTGTCGCTGCCTTGGCGAAAACCGGCGATGACATGCAGCCCGAAGATTGGGTCGCCTTCTACTGTGATGGTAGTTTTGGTGTGTGCATCCATGCGGGCATATGGCACGAAGCCATTACCCCCCTTGTACCGCGGGCACGCTTTTTTGACAAACAAGGGGCGGTACACGCTAGAGTAAGCGCCGATTTTCCCAAGGAATTCGGCTGCCTACTGTCTATTCCACTTACTATCGATGACCTCTTACGATGACCTAGTGTGCTGCCAGCCAAGCTAGCGCGCCCTGCAGACTAGTGGCCTGGTGGACGGCATCATCGGCGCGATATATACAGCCTAAGCGCCGCTCCTTTAACGGCACTATACGCCATCTATTGGCATACTTTTGCACAATATAATCTCCCACCTGGTAACGGTTTTTGCGTATAAGCTGTGGCTGCATGATTAGCCCTCGCCTTTATCTGCTACCATCATACTGGCTTTGCCTTGCAGGCGACGCCAGCCTACAAAACGACCAATAACAGGCATGAGCAGCACCACAACGGCTAAGCACATAATCAACAGGGTCAATGGACGCTGCCATATAAAGGCCAAACTACCATCAGAAATAATCAACGCTCGACTAAGGTTATTCTCAAACATCCCCCCCAAGATAAAGCCCAATAACATGGGTGCCATGGGAAAATTAAGCAAGCGTAAAAGCAAGGCAATGATCGTTATGATTGCCATCAACTCGATATCAAAACTGTTAAAACTCACTAGATACACACCGGTAATGGAGAAGAACAGAATCAAGGGAATCAAAATTGGCTTAGGGATCACTAACAATCGAGAGATATAAGGAATAAGTGGCAAATTGAGAATCAACAGCACCAAATTGCCGAAATACATAGAAATGATCACTGACCAGAACACATCTGGATTATCGACAAATAAGCGCGGCCCCGGTTGGATGCCATAGGCAATCAAGGCTCCCAACATGATGGCCGTCGTACCTGAACCGGGAATACCCAAGGTGAGCAGCGGCACAAACGAACCTGTAGAGGCCGCATTGTTGGCCGCTTCAGGGGCAGCTAGGCCACGCAAGGCACCCTTGCCAAACTTGTCCTTGATAGCGCGTGGCGATAGATTTCGCTCCACACCATAAGCTAAAAATGCTGCGATGGTCGCCCCCGCACCTGGCAATACCCCAACTAAAAAACCAAACAAGGAAGACCGCGTCGCCGTCGGGGCGATATTTTTTACTTCTTCTTTGCTCAGCTTCATGCTTCCCAGAGAAGACATGTCCATTGGCGCATCTTCAACACGGTGATTGCCTTTTAACACCGACATCACAACTTCAGCTAAGGCAAAGGTTGCCATGGCTAGCAATAAAAAGCTGATACCATCAATAAGATCGATATTACCAAAGGTAAAACGCGGAATACCCGAGATGGCATCAGTGCCCACGGTGGCGATCATTAGCCCAAACACCGTCATGGCCAAGGCTTTTAACACCTGACCTTTGCCAGAAAAAGCCGCTACCGCCGTTAAGCCTAATACCATTAAGGCAAAATAGTCGCTCGACTGAAAACTCAAGGACACCGTTGCCAAAGCGGGCGCCGCGACCAATAGAATCAAGGCACCAATGGTACCCCCAGTGAATGAACAATAAGCTGCCAAGGCCAAAGCTTTACCAGCCTGGCCCTTTTGCGCCAGCGGATAACCATCAAACGCCGTCACCACTGTGCTCGCACAACCAGGGGCATTGATGAGAATAGAGGACGTGGAACCGCCAAACACGGCACCATAATAAACCCCGGCCATCAAAATAATGCCCGAAGCAGGATCCAAACCATAGGTTATCGGGATCATCAGAGCAACCGCGGAAATTGGCCCTAAACCTGGCAACATGCCAATAAAAGTACCCGCAAAGCAGCCTACCACCACCATCATGAGATTAAAGGGCGCGACAGCGGTTTCTAGGCCGGTAAAAATTCCATCCCACATAATACTAGACTCCTAACAGCCATTGCCAAATACGCCCTGGCGCCAAATAGATGGCCAACACCTGAGCTAATAAAAACCAAAACAGCAACGCAAATGGCACACTAGCAAGCAGTAAGGTTTTTAACCTACGCTCACCTAACAGCCAATAACCAACAAGCAAAAAGCCAATGGTGGACAACAAAAAACCCAACCATTGCAAAGCTTGCGCAAACAACCAAACCAGCAGCATTAATTTAGCGACCAGCGCCAGATCAAGGCCCACAAAGGTCAATCTATCCGCGCTATGTTTGGATGCTGTTGCGAGCATCAAAATAGCGATAATCGAACCAATCCACGCCAATGCCACGGGCACAGTTTGCGCATTAAAGGGCTCAAACTGGTCACCGGGAAACATGCGAATGTCGTAGGCGTAGTAGCCATACACCACCGATAGTCCGAGAAACAGCAATCCACCAATGTGATCTTTGGTAATGGTCATAATCGACTCCTTAATCCTGTTGTGAAAAAAGACTCCGAGCCATGGGCTCGGAGTCAATACCCCTTATCAAGGGCTTTTCATGATCGATTTACAGGAAACCCAATTCCTTCATCAGCTCACCAATAACGCCTTCTTGTTGCTCAAGGAAAGCGATAAATTCAGGGCCTGGACGGAAGATTTCAGTCCAGCCATTACGATCACGCACTTCGGCCCATGCATCGGTGGCATACATCTTTTCCAACAACTGCTGATAGGCAAGCGCATCGGCATCGCTTAGCCCCGGGGCGGCAAAGAAACCACGCCAGTTAACAAAGCTGGCGTCATAACCCAATTCTTGTAGGGTAGGCACATCGGCAGCGGCCGGTGAACGTTCATCAGCAGTAATGGCCAAGATACGCACTTCACCCGCATTCTTCATGGCAATGGCTTCTGAGAAGCCGGTAGATAGCACGTGGGTTTCGCCAGACAGCATACCGGCCATGGCCTTACCGCCAGCATCGTAGGACACGTACTTCACCTTGGTAGCATCACCACCGGCAGCCTTAAAGGCCATGGCAGCAACGAGGTGATCCATACCACCACGAGAGGAACCACCAGCAACGGCCACGGAACGAGGGTTGGCCTTATAGTCAGCAACCAGTTCAGCAAAAGACTGGTACTTGGAAGCAGTCGGCACAACAAAAGCAGCATAGTCACCAATGGTGGCAGCAATCGGTGTCAGATCACGGAAGTTCTGTGGGAACACCTTGGTCAGAGAACGGATGACGATGGGGGTAGAGTTGACCATTAGGGTGCCATGGGCCTGATCAGCGGTCTCAATGAGGTGAGCAATGGCTTTACCACCGCCACCACCAGACATGTTCTCGTAGGAAGCACTGTCTAGCAGTCCAGATTTGGTCAATGCTTCACCTGTGCCACGGGCAGTACCATCCCAACCACCACCGGCACCGCCAGGGATCAGAAAATGGATATCATCAATGGCTTGTGCGGCACCGGCACTGAGACTTGTGGCTACCGCTAAGGTCGCCGCCAATATGGCATTCTTGCCTACATACTTCTTTAACATGGTTTTCTCCTGTGTTCTTGTTAGAAGGAAGCCAGGGCAGAATAGCCATAGGTAAATGGAGAAAACAGCTTAGACACTTAATGGCTTTAAGGTGCTTAATGGGCTTTTTGTGCATATTGTTTACGGGACAATGTCGAATAAATGGGTACAATGAAGAGACAAGCATAAGAACAAGGCCACCAAGTCGTACCTCCATGAAGTTTTCCATACGCCGCTACAAACTCAAAACCCGCATGATCGGGGTATTTGCGCTAATGGTGTTGGTGCAGACTGGATTCATTGGCCTCTATGCCCTAAGCACCCTCAACCAGTCCCTTAATGAACAAATAGCCCAGCGCGCACTGCATGTGGCAAAAACCATCGCTGCTACACCGCAAGTCATTGACGCCATCGCCAGCAAACAAACGCAGGATTTGCCCGCTTATGCCCTCACCATGGCAGCACGCAACCAAGCCTTGTTTGTGGTTATTGGTAATCGTCAGGGTATTCGCCTAGCTCACCCAACACCGAGCAAAATTGGCCAACCCATGTATGACGATGAAGGTGATTATAATGAGCCCGCTCTAGTGCACGGCAAACCCTACACTTCAGTTGCCGTGGGCAGTTTAGGGCCGTCCATGCGCGGCAAAGCACCCGTATTTGATGTCACGGGTGAAACGGTTATTGGCGTGGTGTCGGTAGGCTTCAATATGGACAAGGTGGCCTTGATTACTGGCCACTATTTCGACAATCTGGTTGCGGCTATCGTTTTTAGCCTATTAATCTGCGTGTTAATTTCATGGGCTTTTACTTACCACCTACAAAAAGCCATATTTGGCTTAGAACCAGAACAAATTGGTCGCCTATTTCAAGAACAAAACGCCACCTTGGAAAGCATTCGCGAAGGCATTATTGCCATCAATAAAAATGGCGTCATTACCACCATCAACCAGACAGCCCTTAAAACCCTAGGGCTCGACGCTAAGCTTAAGTATCAAGGCATGGCCATCCATAAAGTGCTGCCCGATAGTCGTATGCTGGAGGTATTACACAGTGGTGAACCAGCCTTTGACCAAGAAATCTGGCTACACGATCGCCAGCTTATCGCCAACCGTATCCCCCTGCGCCAGGGCAACGACATTACCGGTGTAGTATCCAGCTTTCGTTTAAAAGACGAACTGCATGCTGTGTCACAACAACTCACCCAGATTCAGGCTTATGCTGACACCCTGCGTAGTCAATCCCACGAATACGCCAACAAGCTACAAACCATTGCCGGCTTGATTCAAATTGGCAACACTGAAGCGGCCTTAGCGCTAATCGGCCAAGAGAGCCAAGGGCATCAAGAACTCATTGCTTTACTCAGTGAAGCCTTAACTGACCCAGTGCTAACCGGCTGCCTATTAGGCAAATACAACCGCGCTAAAGAGCTCGGCTTGCAGTTGTTGATTGATCCACATAGCAGCATGCATGACATACCCGAAGATCTACCCAGAGAACAACTGGTCAGCGTCATTAGCAATCTCATTGACAATGCCTTAGAAGCCACCCTAAGCAACCAACAAAGCTGCGTCTGCTTGACCATGACCGATTTAGGCCAAGAGCTGATTTTCGAAATCGAGGATCAGGGTGCGGGCTTGTCGAAAGATCAGCAACAACAAATGTTCACTAAAGGCTATTCAAGCAAAACGGAACCCGGTCATGGTATTGGCTTGCATCTAGTGGAACAGCTGTTACCCAGAATAAGAGCTAGACTGACAGTGGAGAATTACCCTAAGGGTTGTCGCTTCACCCTTTATGTTAGCAAGCAAGCGCTGGAGGACACATGAGCATTCGTGTCGTTATCGCGGAAGATGATCCGCAAATTGCCGAGATTCAACGGCGCTTTCTAGAACGCATTGACGGTTTTGAATTGATTGGCATGGCCCATGGCATTGCCGAAAGTAAAGACTTGATAGAAGTGCTGCAGCCAGATTTACTACTCTTGGATGTGTATTTTCCAGACGGCTCTGGGCTTGACCTTATTCGCCATGTACGTGCCCATAGTAGCAACACCGATATCATTCTCATCACTGCTGCCAAAGATGTCGACACCCTGCGTGAAGCCATGCACGGCGGGGTGTTTTATTTCCTCATAAAACCCCTGGTGTATGAACGTTTAGAAGAATGCCTGCACAATTATCAAGAGCACTTGCAACGCCTACAAGAAGTAAGCACGCTGGCGCAAAAGGACGTGGACAAGTTATTTCAGGCTCCCGCAAGTCAAAAAGACACCTTCATCGAAGAGCGACTGCCCAAGGGTGTTGATAAACTTACCCTGGGCAAGGTTCGCCAAACCTTTGCCGAACAAGCATCACGCCATTTTAGCGCCGAAGAAATGGGCGACATCATTGGCGCTAGCCGCACTACTGCAAGGCGCTATTTGGAATATTTAACCAGCACCAACGAGGCCGTGGCGGAAGTCAGTTACGGTACTGTCGGGCGGCCGGAACGCCGTTACAGGAAGGCCTAAAGATTTGTCGGGCTAAAGCCCGACCTACGTGTTAACCGCGCTGGGCTTTAAAGTAATCAATCAAGCCATTGGTAGATGCATCATGGGCATTGGTACTATCACCGTTAATTTCTTCCAAGATACCTTTGGCAAGGGTCTTGCCTAGCTCCACACCCCATTGGTCAAAAGAACAGATATCCCAAATCACACCCTGGCTAAAGATCTTGTGCTCATACATAGCAATCAAAGCACCCAAGGTACGCGGATCGACACGGTCCAAAAGCAGGGTATTACTTGGACGATTTCCTTCGTGCACCTTATGGGGTAATAGTTCAGTTATGTCTTTCTCCCCTAGGCCTTGTGCTTGTAGTTGCTCGCGCACATGCCCTTCACTGATACCATTCATCAAGGCTTCGGTCTGAGCAAAGAAGTTAGCCATCAGATTTTCATGGTGGCCGCGCACTGGCGTAGAGCTTTCCACAGAGCCGATAAAATCAGCAGGGACTATGACATTACCCTGATGTAGCAACTGATAGAAAGCATGCTGGCCATCAATGCCTAACTGTCCCCATACCACAGGGGCGGTCTGGTAGCTTACCCGTTCGCCGGTTTGCACCACATGCTTACCATTGCTTTCCATGTCGGCCTGCTGAATATACGCGGTAAAACTTTTCAGTGGCTGATCATAGGGCAAGATCACCTGGCTCTGGGCGCCGTGCAGTAAGCTATTCCAGATACCTACTAAGGCCATAATGACAGGCGCATTTTTTTCTATAGCCTGATCCCGGAAATGGCGGTCCATATCGTGGGCGCCGGTAAGCAACTCTTCAAACTGGGCAAAACCCAAATACAAAGCAATGGGCAAACCGATGGCAGACCAGATGGAATAACGGCCACCCACCCAGTCCCACATGGTAAACATGTGGTCGGTATCAATACCAAATTCGGACACTGCCTCAGCGTTGGTTGATACGGCCACAAAGTGGTTCTTTACCGCTCGCTCGTCAAAGGCCGATGCCATCAGCCAATTACGGGCAGTCTGGGCGTTGGTCATGGTTTCACTAGTGGTGAAGGTCTTAGATGCCACCACAAACAATACCTGTTCAGGGTTTAAAGGGCGTAACACTTCCGCTACTTCAACACCATCTACGTTAGATATAAAGTGCACACGTAAGGTATTGCCGGCATAGGCACTCAAGGCTTCTGACACCATTTTAGGGCCTAGATTAGAGCCACCTATACCAATGTTCACAACGTCGGTAATACGCTTGCCGGAATAGCCCAGCCATTCACCGCTGCGCACCTTATCGACAAACTTACGCATGGTATCTAGCTCGGCATTAATCTGCTCCATGACATTAACATCATCAACAAATACCGGCGTATTGCTGCGGTTACGCAAAGCCGTGTGCAATACCGCACGATCTTCCGTGCTATTAATCTTGGCACCTCGGTACATGCGCTCCACGGCACCCTGCAGATCCATGTCCTTAGCAAGACCAAACAAGGCATCCATTACCTCGTCTGTGAGGCAGTTTTTAGAATAGTCAAAAAGAATATTTTGCACGCTCAGTGAATACTTAGCAAAGCGTTCACTGTCAGCAGCAAACAGGTCACGCAAATGCGTTTGCTGATGCTGTTTGGCTAAGGATTGCAGTCGCTCCCAGTTTTCTGATTGGGTTAACTTCAACATGATAATTTCCTATTGTTGTTGCGCGGCCAAGGCAATGGCTGCGCCTTTTAACCCAAGATCCGGGTCCAAACTCAAGATAACGGGCACGTCTTCCAAATAGCTACGAAAACGTTCGCGACGGGCAAAACGGGCGACAAAATCACTCTTATCAAGTTGCTCTTGCAGCTTAGGTAAAATACCACCTACCAAATACACACCACTGGTGGCGCCCATCACCAGGGCGGCACTTGCCACGGCCTGCCCCAAGATGGCAAAAAACATAGTCATTGCCTGCTGCGCCAAGGCACCACCTTGCTCGGCAGCTTCTGCTATCTTATCGGCTTGGTGGTAGCGCACCTCTGCCCCGGCCAATTCCGCCAGCGCTTGATACAAAACCGGGATACCACTGCCCGAGGCCACACGCTCTACGGACACATGTTCATACTGCTTGAGCAAATGGCTCAGAACGGCAATTTCCTGCGCATTGCTGGGCGCAAAACTGGCGTGCCCACCTTCACCGGTCACCACCACCCAACGGCCGTCAGCAACCACTAAACCAGCAACCCCAAGCCCACTACCTGGACCAATTACTAGGCGATTGCCACCTAATTTAACGGTACCGGATTTAATGATTTTTTGTTGTTTAGGGTCTAGCTGAGTTACCCCCCAAGCCTGCACCGCGAAATCATTCAACCATAAAGCTTCACAACCTAGCACAGCTTCAACCGCCCGCTTATTCACCAGCCAGTGATTATTTGCCAGGTTAAATTCGGCTTCATGCACAGGTCCGGCAATGGCTAAACAGGCGGCAGATATACTAGGTTTACCCACCATGGCCAAATAAGCTTGTACGGCCTCCGTCATATCGGCATGATCTTTGGCAGGCAATGTACGCTGCTTTTGCAACACACCCGACTGCAAATCATCTAGCAGGGCAAAGCGCGCGTTGGTGGCGCCTATGTCAGCAATTAGATACTGTTTGCTCATGATGCTTAAATCCACATAAATTAACCAGCAATGCTGGCGCCCAGCTCTGCATGACTAACATTATTGCGCAAATTACCGAACAATTCGCGTCCCATGCCATACTGGGCTTTTGCCTGGCTAAGTGGTGCTATTTCACGCTCAGCCAATGCCGCTTCAGACACTAACAAGGATAACTCACTGGTGTGGCAGTTTAAGCGCAACAAATCGCCATCACGCACTTTACCAATCACACCACCATCCATGGCCTCTGGATATAAATGAATCGCCGCGGGCACCTTACCAGAAGCGCCAGACATGCGGCCGTCCGTCACCAAGGCAACCTGATAACCCTGATCCTGTAAAGAGCCAAGGAAAGGCGTTAGCTTGTGTAGTTCTGGCATACCACAGGCTTGCGGCCCCTGATAACGCACCACAGCAATAAAGTCCTTATTCAGCTCACCTGCTTCAAAGGCGGTTTTTATCTGGTCTTGATCGTCAAATACCATAGCAGGTGCTTCGACGACCCAGTGCTTTTCGTCGACCGCGGAAACCTTAACCACACCGCGGCCCATATTACCTGCAACACAGACAAGGCCACCCGTCGTGGTAAACGGCTGCGCGGCACTGCGCAAAACGTCAGTATTAGCAGATTCCATGGGTGCAGCTTGCCAAACCAGCTCACCATCCACTAACTTAGGTTCCTGACAGAACTTTTGTAGACCTTCGCCCAAGATGGTGGTGACATCGCCATGCAAATACCCTTCAGCCAACAAGGTGCGTACGAGATAGGGCACGCCACCGGCAGCATGGAAGACATTAATATCATCAGCACCATTAGGGTAAACACGGGTAATACCCGGCACAACTTCAGACAATTGCGCAAAATCGTCCCAATTAATAATGATACCCGCAGCACGCGCCATAGCGATGAGGTGCATGGTGTGATTGGTCGACCCCCCTGTGGCCAGTAAAGTAACAATGGCATTCACCATAGTTTTCACCGACACAATGTCTGCCAAGGTGATTTTATTTCCAGCGGCCGTATTACGTACCGCCTGACGGGCTGCTTCCTGTGTCAAGGCATCGCGCAATGGGGTATTGGGTGGCACAAAAGAACTACCAGGCAAATGCAACCCCATTACCTCCATCAACACTTGGTTACTGTTGGCGGTACCATAGAAGGTACAGGTACCCGCGCTATGATAAGAATCTGACTCACACTTTAACAGCTCATCACGACCTACCTTGCCTTCTGCATAGAGCTGACGAATGCGCGCTTTGTCTTTATTCGGCAGGCCAGAAGGCATGGGACCTGCTGGCACAAATACCGTAGGTAACTGACCAAAGCTCAATGCACCTATCAGCAGTCCCGGGACAATCTTGTCACACACGCCCAAATACAAGGCCGCATCAAACATATTATGAGACAGACCAATGGCAGTGGACATGGCAATCACATCACGACTAAAGAGGCTCAATTCCATACCTGGCTGACCCTGGGTAACACCATCACACATGGCAGGCACACCGCCAGCGAACTGCGCCACACCACCCATTTCGCTAACCGTATCCTTAATCAGTTGCGGGTAGCTGGCATAAGGTTGATGAGCCGACAACATATCATTATAAGCGGAGACAATGGCCACATCGGCCTGATCCATCATCACCAAACGATCTTTGTCTTGCTGCGGGCAGGCGGCAAAACCATGGGCCAAATTACCGCAGGACAGCTGACTACGAGCCACCTTATTGCTGGCGGCCTCTGCCATGCGCTGCAAATACAGCTGACGACTATCCTGACTGCGCGCTTCGATAGCTGCCGTTACTTGAGCAACAACTTTGTTCATAAATTAACCTTGCTAGTGCATTTACGTTGCATTCTTACATAAATTTCGTAATTTTTAAAACATTTTCCATTATAAAGTCGCTAAAACTTGAATTATTTTTACAATATGTAGTAATATTACGTAAATTTACCAATATTAACAACTAACGCAGGACTAGCTCATGACCATTCGCATCGCTATTAACGGTTTTGGCCGTATCGGCCGCAACGTATTCCGCGCCCTTTATGAAGGCAACTACCGCGACCAACTGCAAGTGGTTGCTATTAATGATCTTGGTGATACACGTACCAACGCGCATCTGCTTAAGTATGACACTGTACACGGCCACTTCAATGCCGACGTTAACCACCATGACAGCCAATTGCTGGTTAATGGTGATAAAATCAGTCTATCTCAGGTACGCAACCCTGCTGAGCTACCTTGGGGTGACCTGAATGTAGATGTAGTTTACGAATGCACTGGCCTATTTACCAGCCGTGAAACGGCCCAAGGGCACCTTGATGCAGGCGCTAAAAAAGTCATCGTATCGGCCCCAGGCAAAGACCTGGACGCCACCATTGTTTTTGGTGTCAACCACACAAGCCTTACGGGTGAAGAAAGCATCATTTCCAACGCGTCTTGCACCACCAACTGCTTGTCCCCAATTGCCAAGGCCCTCAACGACGCCATTGGTATCGAGCAAGGCCAGATGACCACTATTCATGCCTATACCAATGACCAGAACCTGTCTGACGTATACCACTCTGACCTATACCGTGCCCGTTCTGCCACCATGTCCATGATACCTACCAAAACGGGCGCTGCTGCTGCTGTTGGCTTGGTATTGCCAGAACTGGCTGGCAAGCTTGACGGCATGGCAGTACGCGTACCCACCATTAATGTATCCTTGGTAGATCTGACTTTTGTTGCCTCTCGTGACACTAGCGCCGAAGAAGTGAATAAAACCATCCAACAGGCCATTGCTGCTGACCCTGCTCTAGCGAGCGTATTGTCCTATGTTGATGATCCCCTTGTATCAGTGGATTTCAATCACAGCAGTTATTCTTCCTGTTTTGATGCCAACCATACCAAGGTAGATGGCCGCATGGTGAAGGTCATGGCCTGGTATGACAACGAATGGGGCTTCTCAAATCGCATGCTCGATACCACCTTGGCACTCATGCAGGCAAATAATGTTTCTAATAACGCCGAGGCCGCCTAACTGTCGCCAAATTGCAATAGTTATCAGGTAAAATAAGCTGGCACTCGCAACTTGAAAGGAAAATCATGCAACTTCGTCGTACCAAAATCGTCGCAACCTTAGGTCCCGCCACTAGTTCCATTGAAGCCCTACGCGATATCATTCGCGCCGGCACCGATGTGGTACGCCTAAACTTCTCTCACGGTAGTCCTGAAGACCACCGCCAACGCGCCGAAAACGTACTCATGGCCGCCAAATTGGAAGATCGTCATGTGGCCTTGTTGGCAGATCTGCAAGGGCCAAAAATCCGCGTTGCCCGCTTTACCAACAACAAGGTACACCTGAATGTTGGACAAGAATTTATTCTTGACCCTAGCATGGACCGCGAAGCTGGTAACGAACAAGCCGTGGGACTTGATTTTCCAACCCTTGGCAAAGACCTGAATGCCGGCGACGTACTGCTGTTAGATGATGGCCGCATTATTCTGGAAGTTACCAAGGTAGAAGACATTAAGGTATTCACCAGAGTTAAGGTGGGTGGCGCCCTATCCAACAACAAGGGCATTAACTTACAGGGTGGGGGCTTATCTGCCGCCGCACTAACCGACAAAGACCGCGCTGATCTCAAGGTAGCAGCCGATATTGGTGTTGATTACATCGCCATTTCTTTTGTGCGCAATGCCGCCGATATGCATGAAGCTCGCGCCCTATTAAACGCCGCCAATAGTTCAGCCAGCCTGGTGGCCAAGATTGAACGCGCCGAAGCCATTGAAGCAGCAACACTGGACGGCATTATTAGTGCTAGCGAAGCGGTGATGGTGGCCCGTGGTGACTTGGCCGTCGAAATTGGCGATGCCGCCCTAGTCGGCGTACAGAAGGACATCATTAAGCGTGCCCGTCAGCTGAACCGTGTGGTCATTACCGCTACCCAGATGATGGAGTCCATGATCGAAAGCCCCATGCCTACTCGAGCGGAAGTTTCCGATGTCGCCAATGCCGTACTTGATGGCACCGATGCCGTTATGCTGTCTGCCGAAACGGCCGTAGGTGATTACCCAGCCATTACCGTGGAAGCCATGGCACGGGTTTGTTTAGGCGCCGAAAGCCACCCGTCTATCTTGCGTTCTTCCCACCGTCTTGATCGCGAAATTGATGCCACCGATGAAAGTATTGCCATGGGTGCCATGTACATTGCTAACCACCTGCAAGGGGTAAAGGCAATTATCAGCATGACCCTCACTGGCGCCACACCATTATTAATGTCTCGCCTAAGCTCGGGTATTCCGATCTTTGCCTTTACGCCACTGGAATCCAGTCAGCGTAAGGTGTGCCTATATCGTGGTGTTATTACTCACGCTTTTGATTCAGAGCACATCGAAAATGCACAAATCAACCAGATCGCCATTGACCAGTTAAAAGCAACGGGTGTTATATCAGATGGTGACCTAGTGATTCTCACCAAAGGTGACTACACCAAGGCCCACGGTGGCACCAACACCTTGAAGGTGGTACGCGTAGGCAACGAGGTCCGCTAAACAGACCGAGTGCTTGAGACCAGGTAACGAATTGCCCTATGATGGTTATATCAACATAGGGCAAAATTATGCATAGCAAAATCATACTGGTCACCGGTGCCAGCCGTGGTATTGGCGCCACTACCGCGACACAACTAGCAAAACGTGGCTACGCGGTGGTGATTAACTATCGCCAGCAACAAGACCAAGCTGAAGCTGTCGCCCAAAGCATTGCCGTTAACCAAGGTACAGTCTGGACTTATCAAGCCGATGTGAGCGATGAACAAGAAGTGGCAAGGTTGTTTGAGTTTATTGACAGCTTACCGGGTCAGCTAGTGGGTCTGGTGAATAATGCTGGCCGCCTGCAAAGGCAACAAAAACTACTCCATATGACTCATAAGCGGGTCATCAATACCCTACAAGAAAACCTC
This sequence comes from Oceanospirillaceae bacterium, assembly GCA_016845445.1. Classification (GTDB taxonomy): domain Bacteria; phylum Pseudomonadota; class Gammaproteobacteria; order Pseudomonadales; family Balneatricaceae; genus Njordibacter. The sequence goes on from JAERSU010000081.1 coordinate 23,323, forward strand.
ATGAGTCAGTTTTACTGCTGTCGGGCAGCCATCAAACGCATGGCTACCGATCTCGGTGGCCAGGGTGGCAGCATCGTCAATGTGTCATCCGTTGCCGCACGCTTGGGCGCGCCTAATGAATATATCGATTACGCCATGAGCAAAGGCGCCATTGACACCCTGACCAAGGGTTTGGCCGTGGAAGTAGCACCACAGGGCATCCGGGTTAATGGCGTACGACCGGGCTTTATCGATACCCAAATGCACGCCGATGGTGGTGAGCCAGACCGCTTAACAAGAGTCACACCCAATCTGCCAATTCCGCGCGGCGGTACCTGTGAAGAAGTGGCCAATGCCATCTGCTGGCTAATTTCCGAGCAGTCCAGCTATACTACGGGTAACTTCATTGAAGTCGCTGGCGGACGCTAGCTAAACAAGATGAAAAATCGTCGCAACTATTACCGTATTTTGCACGTGCAACCCGATGCGCCAGTCGAATTAATCAAGGCTAGTTATCGCACTCTGATGCACAAGATGAAGCACCACCCCGACCTGGGTGGTGATCACGACACCGCGGTGTTGATCAATGCCGCCTACGACACCCTAACCGATGGCAAAAAACGGCAAGCCTACGATGCACAACTATTAGCCGAACGCACTCAGCATAAGGCCAGCACCCATTTTGACAACACCCACAAGGGCAGGGCGCAGGCGCAAACCAAAACAGCCAGCAACCCGCAAGAACCACCAAAGGACGAGCGCTTTGATCCAGATTGCGCTCCTGAAAAAAGGGCCGTACCTAGAGTAAAACTTGGCGACCTGGTGGAATACTACTTTGCAGAACAGCCCAACATCAAGCACCAGGGCACCATCATCGATTTATCGCCATCGGGCCTGCAGATTCAAGTAGCTAACCCAGTGCCTATCAACGGTAAAATTCATTTGCGCTCAAAACAACTCACAGCCAAAGCCTTGATCAGCTACTGCAAACCCTTTGGCCGCAGTCGCTGGCGCTTTGGCTGCATATTATTGGAAACCAAATACCAGCAACGCCAGAGTGGTTTCTACCGAGGTTAAGGCTGCAGTTATCTACCATCAGCACGTGGTTTAAACATGGTGCCTAAGACACCATCTTTATCAATAACGGCATGCTTAACAGCACCTAAAACGTGCAGCAATACGAGGGGAATCCACATATGCACAAACAATTCATGCAACCCTTCAAGGGTTTCCTTTAGGGCTTCATCGGCGCCAATTAACGCCGGCAGCGTGACACCGGCTATGGTGATATCACGCCCTGCTGCCCACACCTGCATAGGGCCCGTAAGCACGGCACCCGCAATGGCGACTAGCAGACCAACTTTTACCAATTTAGCCAATACATCTAGTAGTTTATGCTGGGCTGGCAAGGCAGCAGGCCCACGGGCAAATCGCCAAACAACCCGAGCTAACAAGGGCAGGCCCAACACCACTCCCCAAAATATATGCTCACCCATCAACTCCTGACGCACAGCACGGCTGGCGTCTTCCATGGACTCGCCGGTGAGAAATACATAAATCAACGCCGCTGCACCTGCCCAGTGCAGTATGATTGAAATGAGGCTATAGCCTTGTAGTTGGTCTTTCATAGTCGCCCTCGTGATTTTTGCTAGTAAAATGACAAAAACCCCGCGCTGTTGCCAGCGCAGGGTAGTCTACCTAGAGTCGGTATTTTAGTGGCTACCAAAGAAACCACGCTTACCTTTTTTGCCCTTGTGTTCGTGCATGTTTTCCATCATATCTTCGTACTCAGCCTTCTGCTCGTCATTGAGGATGCTGAGGATATCGGCCTGCATCTGGGCTTTAGCCAACATACCCGCTTCTAGCATCTGCGCATGAGATTGGGCAATCTCTTTAATCTTGGCAGTATGTGCGTCGCTACCAGGTGTCAGTTCGGCCAGCTGCTGCATCATTTCTTGCTTGCCGCCTTGATGACCTTCTTTCATACCTTCTTGGCGTTTAAATATTTCTGCTAATTCGGCTTCTTGGGCATCCGTTAGGTTTAATTTATAAGCCAACATCATTTGCATGCGCTCGGAGTCCATACCACCACGCTTACCCATCATGCCACGCTTGCCTTCCTTGCCGCCACGCTGACAGTTGTCACCGTCCCTGTCACCATGCTTACCCCAACCGCCATCACCGTGGCCAGCCACGGCTGTGGTTGCCATGCCGCCGGCTAAAACAGCTGCAGGGATCATTACTAGGGCACTTTTTACAAACTTGTTCATCATTCTATCTCCTGGTTGATGTTTCATCTTCGGCTCACGTTGGTACTGTGTTTGCCGATTGGATGACTCCATTATAGGAATCTGAATGCAAGTTTGGGTGTAGGTCCTGTAAAGGAAAGTAAAGACAATTTAAATTTATCTCACAGCCATTTCACTTCCATACTGCGTTGCCAATGTGCTCAATCGGTTACTTACTTTATGTAAGCTTCCTCTCTGCGCGCATTGCCGCCTTGTCTGCAAGCAAAATGACTATAAGCTAATTTTTAAATTGTGGTATTTTGACTAGCCGACTTCGGCAAGGTTGCCCTTGGATTGCAGCCAACTCTTGCGATCCGCCGAGCGTTTTTTGGCAAGCAGCATATCCATGACTTCCATGGTGCCATCACCCGCTTCGAGGCTTAACTGCACCAAACGACGGGTATCGGGAACCATGGTGGTTTCACGCAATTGGGAAGGGTTCATTTCGCCTAAGCCTTTAAAACGCTGCACATTTACCTTGCCGCGCTTCTTCTCCACTTCAATGTGCTCTAACACACTTTGCTTTTCGCCTTCGTCAAGGGCATAAAAGACTTCTTTACCCACATCAATACGATACAGAGGTGGCATGGCCACATACACATGCCCGGCAGCAACCAAAGGCTTAAAATGACGCACAAACAGGGCACATAACAAGGTGGCAATATGCAAACCATCGGAATCGGCATCGGCAAGAATACAAATCTTGCCATAGCGTAGGCCTTCTAAGCTATCAGCACCTGGGTCAACACCAATGGCCACGGCAATATTATGCACCTCATCGGAGGCCAATACCTGGCCAGATTCGACTTCCCAAGTATTTAAGATTTTACCACGCAAAGGCATGATGGCTTGAAATTCACGGTCGCGTGCCTGCTTAGCAGAGCCGCCAGCAGAATCACCCTCGACTAAAAACAACTCACCCCGTTCAGCATCCACTCCGGAACAATCCGCTAATTTGCCTGGCAAGGCTGGCCCCTGGGTGATCTTTTTACGGGTGACCTTTTTACTTGCGCGCATACGTTTTTGCGCATGACTAATAGCCAATTCAGCAAGTAGCTCACCTTCAGCGGTGTGCTTGTTAAGCCAAAGACTAAAGGCATCTTTCACTTCACCAGACACATAGCCAACGATTTGGCGGGACGACAAGCGCTCTTTGGTCTGGCCGGAAAATTGCGGGTCCTGCATCTTCACAGACAAGACAAAGCAACAACGATCCCAGATGTCTTCCGGGGTTAGCTTAACGCCCCGTGGCAACAGATTGCGAATCTCACAAAATTCTCGCAAGGCTTCCAACAAACCGCTACGCAAACCATTGACATGGGTACCACCCTGAGCGGTGGGTATGAGGTTCACATAGCCTTCCTGCAACAGCTCACCACCTTCTGGCAACCACTGTACAGCCCAATCCACGGCTTCGATATCACTGCTGCGACTACCCACAAAAGGCGTTTCCGGCAAACAGCTATAACCCACATTGGCAGTGGTTAAATAGTCTTGTAAACCGGCTTCATAGTGCCATTCGTGTTTTTCTTTTTGCGCCCCAGTGTGATCGGTAAAAGTGACCCTAAGACCACTACACAATACCGCTTTAGCACGTAATATGTGCTTTAGCCGAGCGACGGAGAACTTGGGCGAATCAAAATATTTGGCATCCGGATGAAAGCTAACCGTAGTACCTGTATTACGCTTGCCAACGCTATCAATCACTTCCAGCTCACTGACCTTGTCACCGTCAGCAAAAGCGATCCGATATAGCTGACCATCACGGCGAATTTTAACTTCCAAGCTTGTCGACAGGGCATTCACTACCGATACGCCAACACCGTGCAAACCGCCAGAAAACTGATAATTGTTGTTGGAGAACTTGCCACCGGCATGCAGACGGGTAAGAATCAATTCAACACCACTCACGCCTTCTTCAGGGTGGATATCCACCGGCATACCACGGCCATTATCCGTGACACTGATGGATTGGTCAGCGTTTAATACCACGTCGATTTGCGTGGCATGGCCAGCCAAGGCTTCATCAACAGAGTTATCAATAACTTCTTGAGCCAAATGATTGGGGCGATTGGTTTCCGTGTACATGCCTGGGCGTTTTTTCACCGGATCCAGGCCGCTTAGTACTTCAATAGAATCAGCGTTATAGTTGTCTTGTACTGCCATAATGAGGTTGTTATCTATGATTAATCAGCAAAATTCGGTCTATTCTAACCGACAAATGCCATGATTTGTGGAATCCTTGCAGGAAATTCATCAAAGGCGTGACTGCCACCCTCTTCAATGTCTAGATGACAGGCCTGATAATAATCGACCGCCTGATTATAATCGAGGGTCTCATCGGCAGTTTGCAGCAGCACCAGCAGGTCTTCAGGCACCTTGATATTATCAATATTAAGGTCACGCAGTTGCTGGATATGTTCAAGGGTTAATTCATACTCATCATCTAAGGTATGGTAGTTGCATTGCGGCCCCAGCATCGCTTGCAGGAGTAGATCAGGCCTTACCGCTGGATTAATCAGCACCGCCTTAGTGGCAAATTGCTGGGCTAACCAGGTGGCGTAAAAGCCACCTAAAGAGCTGCCGATAAAAGCCACTTTTCCGGATAAACCCCTAACGAGTTCAGCCGTGTCTTGCACGGCCTGTAGCGGCCAGGTAGAAAGGTGCGGCAAGTGCACCTGCACGGTCGGGTAATTGTTTCTCATATAGCCGGCAAACTGCTGCGCCTTGGTAGACAGGGGCGAACTGTTAAAACCATGTAGATAGATAATGTGCTCAGGTAAGGCCATGGTCAGTGGCAACCATCATGGTGTTTTGGCAAACGTACCACCTGGGTATCCATGCTGCCATTGGCATGCAAGGTAATAGTCCGTAAACCTGGACCAAGTTCAGGCTGCAGCAAAAATTGCTGCTGCTTAATGGCAAACTGCACAGAGGTGGCAGGGCTACCTAGGTAACGTACCCCATGGCGCTGTACATCCTGCAGTTGATGAATATGGCCACAGAGCACGGCTTTTACCTTACCCTGACTATGATCATCTATGACCTGCAAAAACTCGGCATCATTGCCTAGCATTATTTCATCCTGCCAACTTGAATCCACCGCCAGAGGATTATGGTGTAAAACCACCATGATGTGGCTTGCCTCGGCCTCGTCTAAGGCTATACCAAGCTCCTGTAGATGCCTAGCTGCCACACTACCGCTGCCCCGCCCATCAGGTGCATGGGTACTATTAAGCAGAAGAAGTTGCCAGTTGGCCAAGGGTAGGCAACGCACACTATCCACTGCTTGAGGATGCATGGCAGCCATTAACGATGCATCATCGTGATTGCCAGGCAACCAATACCAGGGTTTAGGTAGATCTTGCAGATAGCCAAACAGGCGCTCATAGGCCGTTTGATAACCGGCATGGCTTAGATCGCCGGTCAACAAGAGTAGATCATAATCCTGCTGCGCTAACCAAGCCAGACACTGGCGCAGGTTGGCATCTGGATAAACGCCCTTGTAGTTGGTTTCAGCATCTGCCTGCAAGTGCAAATCCGTGAGCTGGACTATTTTTATACTAGTCACAATACCGCCGCCATGGATGCAGTTTGTTTCTCTAAGCGCGTACCATGCTGCAATGCCTGCTGCAGCAACAAGGCTAAATAATTATTTAACTGGGCTTTTTCATCGGCCATCACGCCCAGATCATTGGGGTAGCCATAACTACCATGGTATTGACGGTAATCGCCACTCTTCACCACCTCAGCCATACGCATATCATGATACAGGCGCATATGCAGTGGTTTTACCCACCACTGGTCGGCACTCGCTAACTGCACCTCCAGTGTCATGGTGTAGTTAAAGCGCTCCAGCACCGTTAACCTGAGCTGACTAGTCACCCCGCCCTGTTGCAAGGTAATGCCAAGACTATCAAGTTGATCAAAATCCCCCATCAAGCGCTGCAAGCGGTGATAGTTAGCCTCAGCCACCGCCATCTGCTGGGTTAAATTAGGCACATAGCGGCGCTTGGCAACTGGCATACTAGACACCCCAATCGGCCTGTAGTTGCTGATAATTTAACTGCAGCCACTGCACCGCAATGATGGTCGCGGCATTGGTAATCTTGCCGTCTTGCAACCATTGCCAAGCTTGCTCTCGAGGCATACTAAGGACACGAATATCTTCACCTTCTCCAGGCAACCCGTGAATGCCACCGACTTGCGCGGCATCCACCGGACCACAATAGATGGTTAAGGTCTCGTTGCTACCGCCTGGACTGACCAAGTATTCACACACTTTGCGCAACGCTTGTGGTGCTATCTGCACCCCAGCTTCTTCCTGACATTCTCTGGCAGCCACCTGTTCGGGGCTTTCATGGGTATCAATTAGACCGGCCACCATTTCCATTTGCCATGGCCCGTGGGGGTGTTGCATGGCACCGACTCGAAACTGCTCAATAAATACCACGGCATCTGCCTGCGCATCGTACAAGAGCACTGCCACCGCCGGAATACGCCAAACCAGTTCTCGATTGAGAGGTTTGCTCCAACCACCGGCAAACAGGCGATGACGCAGCTGGTATTGTTTAAGCTGATAAAACCCCTTATAAGCGACGCGTTCCTCTAGCAACTCAACATCATCAAGAGCAAAATTAGCCATGCAGCGCACCTCCTTGATCAGCAGCAGCTAATCGTTGCGCCATCATCTGCGCCTGTTCCACACAATCACCTAAGGCCACCCCATCACGCCAATTACTGCGCAGGTACAAACCAGGCAAATGGGCGAGGGCTCCATCCACTAATGCCACCTTGTGCAAATGGCCAAGTTCATATTGTGGAATGGCCGCTGGCCAATAGCTTTCTTCGCTCCATAACGGCTGCCCCTTGATACCCAAATAAGGCTGTAGATCCTGTAATACATGCTGCAACCGTTGTTGTGTTGACAACTGCATGGCGTCACCAGCACGCGCACCACCTATAAACACCGTCAGCAGATGCTCATCATCGGCGGCGCGATTGGGAAAAATACTAGAGGGAAACAAAGCACCAAGGGTTTGCAGATGTTCCCGACTTGGGAACAAGGCACCAAAACCATCCAACGGATGGCTGATCTGATGTTTTTTGAAGGCCATGGATATGGTTGCCACCGCCGGATAATGGATACTCCGTAGAGCCTCTTGAGCCGCCACCATGCTAGCCTCGTCAGGGGTCGGTAAATCTTCCATCAGTCGAGCAACCTGCTTGGCGGGTACCGCAAGCACCAACTTGTCCGTTTGCCAAAGTTGATCACCACTACGCACCATATAGCCGGTATCGGCACTATAACTGACACTCTCCACCTGAGTATCTAATTGCACGGGATTAAGCAGCTGGTCAGCCAGGTGCGTCATCAACTGATGCAAACCTCCCTTGAAGGTCATCATGGCACCATCAAGCTTCGCAGCATCTGGATTATGGGCTTTTAGCTGACGCTTTTCTTTCATCTTAGCAAGAGCTCCACGGATTAAGGAGCCATGGTTTTTCTCTAGTGCGTAAATTCGCGCTGTGGCGGCGCGCACAGACAACTTGTGGGGATCGCCGGCATAAACACCTGAAACAAAGGGGTCAATTAACCAGTCAAACATCTCCTTGCCTAAGCGACGTTGCACAAATTCTGCCACGGTTTCTTCTTTGCTGCCTTTACCAATAAACGGCTCCAAGGCCACACGCAGTTTACCTGGCCAGCTCAACACACGGGTGGTAAAACCTTCCTTTGGGTTGCTAGGCAGGGCCAGCAGATCCCCATGCTTTGCCACAAAACGCTTGTGCGCCGAAGCGTTTGCAGGCACTAGATGGGGCTGCAGTCCGGCACCTTTGATCAGATCCGCCATGGCCTGACGGTTATTCATAAAAGAGTTGGGGCCACGCTCAAATTGACAACCATTATGCTGCACAGTCTGCAGATTACCGCCCACACAAGCACTAGCTTCAAGCACCAATACCTCATAGCCTTGTTGTTGCAGAAACCAAGCGCTGGTTAAGCCAGAAATACCCGCGCCGACCACGATTACTTGTGGACTTTGTTGTTGTGTCTCAGCGGCTTGTGGAATAGGACCCGCAAGGCCACCTAAAGGCGCATCCTGCATGTTTTAATACCTTAAACTGAAAGCTATGACAGCGCCCCTAGGTAACGCTGAATTAGGGGCTTTTGTTGCTGTAAGAAGTCATCACCCTGTCCTTGCCAGTATACTCCACCAGCGGCAATAAACATAACCTCAGAGGCCAATTGCAAGGCTTCTTGTGGATCATGAGTAACTAGGATAACACTAAGTTGATGGCGCTGTTGCAGGTCATCGATGAGGGCCATCATGTCCTGCCGTAAGCCAGGGTCAAGGGCACTAAACGGCTCGTCCAATAACAACCAGGGTTGACGGCGCACCAAGGCTCTAGCCAACGCCACTCGCTGTCGCTGGCCACCAGACAAGCTACCGGGTTTACGCTGCCCCATACCGGCTAAGCCAACCTGCTCAATGGCCTGCTCAACTTGCTGACGCTGGTGCTCATTGAGTCGCAAACCCGGATCAATGCCCAAAGCAACATTATCAGCCACCGTTAAGTGGGCAAATAGATTGTGCTCTTGAAACAGGCTAGTAAAAGGCCGCTCGGCAGGCTGCAGACCTAACAAACTCTGACCCTGCCACAACAGATCGCCCGCCACAGGCTGGACAAAGCCAGCCAAGGTATTTAACAAGGTGGTTTTACCTGAGCCACTGGCCCCCATCAAGGCGGTACAACCCTGTTCAACTAGGGCACCAGAAAAGCAAAACAGATTATCTCCCTGCTGCACCTGTAAATCTTGCATATCAAGCACGTCGACCACCTATACCTCGTTCAAATAACATAAACACCAACAAACACAAGGCCAGTAACACCACGGCAGTCACCGCCGCTGACTCGGCCTGGTAACTACCTAGACGTTGATACATGAGCAAGGGCAAGGTTTTCATATCTGGCGTACCAAACAAGGCCACCACGCCTAGATCACCAGCGGAAAACGCCGCCACAATGGCCAAACCTAGGCCCGCGGCGGGCCGCAACACTGGCCACTCGACTAGTTTAAAACGCTGCCAGCCTTGCATGGCCAAACTTTGACACAGACGATCATGTTGACTATCTAGCTGCAAATAAGGTGTGGTTAACACTCGTAGCATAAATGGCAGCCCCAACACGCTATTAACCAGTAGCACCAAATACAAATTGATGGCAAACACATCCACCCAATTACGCAGGGCCAAAAACAAACCCGTACCCAACACTAATGCTGGCACCACCAAGGTCACCATACCCGTGGCTTCCAGCACACTGGCACCCCATGGCCAACGGTGGCGTGTATGACGCCGCAGCAATAGTAAGCCCCAAGCCATGAACAAACACAGACAAGCCGCTAAACAGGCTACCCATAAACTATTCCAAGCCGCCAACCACAATTGGCCATCAGCTAGCACCGTCAACCATTTGGAATTAATGCCTGCCAAGACAATACCTGACAAGGGCAACACCACCAGAGCAATGCCCATGATCAGTAACAAGGCGTCCACATATTTACCCACGGCGCGACGGGCATCGGGTCGTTGTTGCACCAGGGCCAAACTATGGCTAATGTCAGCCGGGCGCCCAAGGCGCAAGCCCAACAATAAAATAGCACCGCACATCAACAGCTGCACCAAACTCAACATGGTGGCCAACGGCAAATCAAAATCCAGACGTACAGCTTGATAAATCGCCACTTCTAGGGTGGTGGCTTTGGGTCCACCACCAAGGCTCATAACAATAGCAAAACTAGTGAAGCACAGGGCAAATATTAAGGCGGCCACCGGTGCCAATACAGCCCGCACATGGGGCCATTCCAAGTAGCGCCAATGTTGCCAAGAAGACATGCCCAACTGGTCCACCAAACGCCAATTTTCTGGCACAATGGTTTCCATGCGCTGTAAGACGATGCGCGTTGCCAAGGGCAAATTAAAAAACACATGGGCTAGCAACACACCGCTCAGACCATACAGATAACTGCCTGCAGACCAGTCCAGATTGCGTAATATCTCGTTCACCCAACCTTGCCGGCCATGCACCACCACAATACCTAAAACGGCAACAATGGGTGGGATCACCATGGCCACACTAAAAATGCGTAGCAATATGCCTCGCCCGGTAAACTGCCTACGCGCCAAGGCCCGCGCCAAGGGAATGGCCAAACCAACACTCAACAGGGTTGATAAGCTCGCCTGCCACAAGGAAAAACGCATCACTGCATGCAGGTAACGATCCTGCCACAGAACTGACCAATCGATGCGTGGCACTTCGCCGAGCAGAGCGCCGCCTGCTAACACAAATGGGCCCAACAACACGATCAGCGCCGCAGCCGAAAACCAGAACCAAGCAGGCATTATTTTCATTGCTCTACAACCTAGGCCAACTAACGCTTAAAAGCATTGGCAATTAGGTTAACATAGGCGTCGGTGGAGCCACGCTGCTGTTCGATGAGCTGTTGGCCGGCTAATCCCATGTGGGCCTGCGCCTGAGTATCAACCAATAGCTGCGCAACCTGAGTATCCAAATCAGCAGCGGCGACCAATTGCAGATTGCCTGCCTTGTGTAACAACTCACACACTAGGGCAAAATTAAAACAGTGAGGCCCCATTAATACGGGTTTACCTAAGGCCGCAGGTTCCAGAGGGTTATGCCCCCCCTTGTCAACTAGGCTGCCGCCAACCAAGGTCACATTGGCAAGCCGGTAGAAATCCATCAGCAGTCCCATGGCATCGACCAACAGCACGCGACGACCGCCCTGCTGAATGGCCGATTGAGCCTCGCTATAGCGCTGCCAAGGCAAGCCACTTTGGGCACACAAATCAGCCACTTCATCGAACCTTTGTGGGTGCCTAGGCACCAGCACTAGTAGCCCTTGAGACACCGACTGCATGCGTCCCCATGCCTGCAACAACATGGCTTCTTCGCCTTCTCTAGTACTGCCACAAACCCAGCAAACATCGGCCTCAGTCAGCCATTGAGCGGCCAACTCTTGATGCCTTGGTGCAGGGATAGATAGATCGAATTTGAGACTTCCCATTACCTCAATGCGAGCTTTGTCAGCACCGATATGGGCAAAACGCCGAGCACTGGCCTTG
>JAERSU010000082.1 GCA_016845445.1 Oceanospirillaceae bacterium
ATCAAATGGTTAGCCGCCTGGGCCGAACCACATTGGGTATCGATGGTGATGCCGCCCGGCGCATAGCCGTTGCCCATCGAAAGCCATGCGGTGCGTGTGACATTGCTAGACTGCTCACCAGCCTGCGTTACACAGCCACCAATAACCTGGCCGACGTCATCGGGCTGGACACCCGCTTTGTCGATGACCGCCTTTTGTGCAATAGCCAATACTTCGGCGGCATGCAAACCACTTAACTTACCGACGATTGGCTTGCCACGTGCAATGGGTGTGCGCAAGGCTTCTACTATGACTGCTTCGGACATAACTCCCCCTGGGAAAAATATAATCGATTAATAAAATATCTGCGCTTCATCCTTCCGGCGGACTGTACCAGACTGGCGAAGTCCAGGCGCGCTCCTGGATAGACTTTGGATAAAGCGATGAATTACAGGCTGCAGGTCGCTGCTCTTCTGGCATAGCATTGCAGCGCAAAGTGCTCCAACGACAACTGGGCATTTCTACCGCCCTGGAATAATAAACCGCGCGTTGCGCCGGGTCGAAATCGGCATCGGTCCAGGTACCACAAAGTGCATCATGGCCTGAGTCATTGGCCTGGCAGCTTTGCAAATCCAGGTCGTTATCACTAGCTGCCGAACCTACAACATCAACAACTTTCTGCTGGTAGACTCCACCTTCACCGACCCAGCCCTTGATAATTTGCAAGCGCTGCAATTTGTTCCCCGGATGTTCTTCGGTTCCCAAATCCCTGGCCGCCGCCACCATAAATTGGGGATTTTTTCCAGCATCGACTTCTGCCTCCAATACACTCCCCATAGGCACTCCGTTAGCATAGGCTTTATCCAACCTTTCCGGATCTTCGCAAATACCTTCCGGCAAGTCCCATCCGGCAAAAAACCGTGGCTGTATCCTGGGCCCACTGGTACCAAACACTTCTCGACGCTGTATAGCATCAAAAATCGAGTCGCGGGCATTTTCCTCTGCCCATACGCCAATCAAACCACCGGGATTATTCTGCAAACCGTCATAGTCACGCCCAGCCGGGTCACCATAATTCCATTCCTCGACATAACCCATAGTGCCGTCATGCTCATCGGTACTGGCAGCAAGGCCAAAGCGAAACGGATTAACCCCCAACCGTTTCTCCTCTTCCAGGCCCGCAATTAACGCATAGCGCACGAAGTCGTTGCGATCGACACATCCACCGCCTACCAATCCGCCAGCGCCAATCTCTCCTTCGCAATCTGGCGGCGGCCTATTGGACATCGCCCGTGTTTTCTCAAAATCACACAGCTCATCGACACCGGCAACACCAGCCAAACCATTGCGGCACTCGGAATCACCCTTTATCTGCATCATTTCGACTACCGGTTCCATTGTTGCCCGCAACCTGGCCATACGCCTGGCTGAACCGTCACCAACCGCACCGGGATACTCTGTGCGGAACATTCTCCCGTCACTCAAATTAGGATTATGCGGAATGGCCAACACATCACAACCGGGAATACCATCAATACATTCATCCCTGAGTCGCAGCAACATAGCCAGGGGCTCGGGTTCTGCAACCGAATCGATGGGCCGTGGCAATACTTTTTCATTGCGGAAAATGACGTTGCGATGCACTTTGGACAGTTCTGGCGTCAACGAATATTCATAGGCGACAAAGCTGGTAAACTGGCAGTCGGCACTGCGGTCATAATGTTTTTCTGCGGCATCGCGAGTTTCCTGCCACGGCAGGTAAGTTGCATCCCGACAACGCCGGCCATCTTCACCGCAAACATCATCATTAGTTACCGCAGCTGTGCGTCGCTTTATCATTTTGACGGTTTCCATAAAATTGCTTTTATCGTAGTTGGTAGTACTACGGTAAACCTGGCAACTTTCACTGTTATATACGGGCGAATCGACGTTGACACAAAGCGAAACTGAGCCGAGGTTTTCGGCATGGTCGGTTACTGCAGCAAAATCCAGCGGTCTTTCCATTTGTACGGTTTGCGTTTGCTGTCCTTTATCGTCCAATGGCGCAATACTTATCGCATCGCCCCTGGCAAATCGATAAGCGTCGTCGGGTGTAGTGCGCGAACCAAAAACGTATGCGTCCATCGAGTAAGTGGTATGCACGTGCAAATCGCCAAACAGCGCTTGCTTTAATGGCTGGTGATCGGCACAGGGTGTGCGTGGCAACATGGAATTTCCGCCCCCTGCTGACCCCATTGCCCATATTGCAGGCGAAGCAGACAGGAATAAAACTAGCGGCAACAACAGCATTCGCAACAGGTATCGCATGAGATTAGGTCTCCCGGGGAAAGTCGATTCACGATAACCGCTGGCACTTGACTGATCAAGCAGGCACCGTGTTACCAAATCGATAGAAAACCCCGTTCACCACAGCAAACAATCGCTATACACTGCTCCCATCACTTTTCATGCCTTTATTGCAGGAGATTCCCACCATGTCTATTACCGTGCTTGAACAAGCCAAACAGCACCCGGCACGCGACGCGTCAATACGTTCGATTAGCTGCGTGCAAAGCGGTGATCGCGAGGGCTGGCTGTCGATGTGGCACGAAGAGGGTGTTATCCAGGATCCGGTTGGCCCTTCACCCCTGGATCCGGAAGGCAATGGCCACCAGGGTATTGAGGCAATTACTG
>JAERSU010000083.1 GCA_016845445.1 Oceanospirillaceae bacterium
CATATTCATTGCCCATGGCATTGCCATTAAAATCGACCCGGTCATACATCTTGCCATTACTAACGTTGGAGTTATGCGGGATAGCTATCATCTGCATTCCCTGTGCGCGCTGGCGATCCAGCTCTGCCCATAAATCCATTGGGTTGTTTGAGTCACGGGAACTAAATGCCACCTCAGGCACATGTGAGTCACGATAGATGATATTGCGATGCAGGTTTTGACCGCCGGGCATCGAAGTCCACTCATAACCTGCCAAAGCAGTAAATGTTCCCGGATCATTGTGCCGGTCGGCAGCATCCACCAACACTTTCCAGGTGTCGGCCAGGGTTTGCCGATCTAGCGACGCACCAAATACTTCTTCACGCTTTTCAACGCTCATCATTTTGGTTACGGTGGTCTGGATAAAATGCCGCGTGATACGCCAGGGTATGCCTGAGTGATAAGCCTCACGTAAGTCGCGATTTGAAGTGTTATCCGGATCCATTTTGTTGGCGACACCAAAATACTCTGCATGGTCGGTTACTGCGGCAAAGTCCAAAGGTCTCGACAGGCTAATGGGATAACCCAGCGCGTGAGCAATAGTTCCGCCTTTCGCGAAGGTGTAGGCATCGTCTGGCGTAGCGGTAACACCCATGGTAAAGGCATCAAACGAAAGGTTGGAGTGAATATGCAGGTCACCCCAAAATACATTGCGTAGCGGGTTTGGCTTCACCGCCGTTTTGATTGGCGGCGCAGCATTGACCGGGTCAAATACTTCGTTGAGGGTGGGGTCCTCTACCCGGCTACAGCCAGACAGGACTGCCGCCACAGAAAAAACTAAAAACCAGTGCTTTAATCGCATAATACCACCCCTGAACCAGCGTAATGGTTTTTACGGCTGCTTGCCCTTTTTATCATGTAATCCACCGAGCTCGATATTGGCAAACACCGGGCCCTCGTCAGTCATGGTCACCCAGGCGATATGGTCCATATCACCAGGGCCGGGATGGCTGGTGGACCCACCGGTTTTTCCCATGCTGATGTAGTCGCGACCATAGCGCTGCTCGTAGGTGTAGTAATGATGGTGGCCTGCGATCATTGTATACGGCCTGCCCTGCAAGGCCGACTCAATCTTTTTGAAATTCTCGTTGTTGTACAGCCAGGCCGGCTTATGCATAAACAGCATGGTCCAGCGTGCATCCGGGTTTTGATCCAGCGCTCCCTGCACATAGGCTACTTGCTCGTCGCTCATATTCACCGGCAATATTGCCTGCATATTCAAGGGTTCACCATTTTCTTCCTCGAATTTTTTTACAATATTATTGGCTGCGTCAGGGTCTGTTTTTAGCAACTGCTTGTATTCTTCCATACCATTTTTGGTCTCCTCGTCCATCACGACAAAGGGGTCTTCGGTATTCAGGCCAATAAACAATACATCCCTGTAGACAAAATGATAATAGGCCGAGCCACGGCGTTCCGCCCAGACTTTGGTCATAACGTTGTTGCCCATATCATGATTACCAACAACGTAAAAAAATGGTGCGTCCAGCTTGGCAATCATGCGTTCAACTTCGGACCATTCATGGTCTAGCTGTGCCAGGTCTTCGGTATAGCCTTCTATCAGGTCACCGACACCCATAACAAATTCGGGTTGCAGGTAATTGACCTGGTCCATGGCCCGGTCGAAAATGCCGGGGCGATGGCCTCCAGTGCGATCACCAACAACTACGAAACGAAAGTCAGCATCATGCCGGTCAATAGCCTTGGCACTTTTTGGCACATCGCCGGGGATGTCTGCCGCAGGCTGTGATGAACCGGACAGGCTACAGCCCGCCAATATAAAGCTGATAACAATTATGACTATAATGTGTGCAGGATTTTGGTGTATCAATGCTCTACTCCAGGGGTCGGCTTTTTTATAATTCAGGACAGGCTGCAGCAACAGTTCCAGTTAAGCGGCAGCTAATCCAGTGTACTCGCTAGCGTGCCATGCGGCTCTGGTCATGGCCTAAATCATAATTAATGTATCAACACATTTGAAGTAACACATTTGAAGTAACTCATTTGAATTAACACAGGACCGTTCTTGGGCAATAAACATTGGCAAAATATTTTACTGGCGGCAAGCTGGATGCTGGGCACACTGCTGTCCTTTTCTTTTGTTGCCGTAGCCGCACGCGAATTATCCAGTAACTTTACGATATTCCAGGTATTGTTTTTTCGCAGTCTTATCGGGCTGCTGGCCTGCGCCCTTTTATTGCAGTTAGCTGGCTGGGGCCAGGTAAAAACGCGGGTTTTTGGCCAGCACGCAGCGCGTAACCTGTCTCACTTTGTCGGCCAGTATGGCTGGTTCTACGGGATTACCCTGTTACCACTGGCTGAAGTGTTTGCAATCGAATTTACTACCCCGCTTTGGACGGCGATTTTTGCTGTTTGGCTATTGAACGAGCGCTTTAACCGTGCACGACTCATCACGATTATCCTGGGTATGTCAGGTACCCTGCTGATATTGCGCCCGGGGCTGGCTATTATTGATACGGCTACGCTTGCGGTGCTGATTGGCGCCATCGGTTACGGTATGACAAACATTTATACCAAGCGGATGGCGGGCAACGAGACAGCCCTGTGTATTTTGTTTTATATGTGCCTGGTGCAATTGCCAATAAGCATAGTACCGGCAATCAATAACTGGGTAACA
>JAERSU010000084.1 GCA_016845445.1 Oceanospirillaceae bacterium
CTCCTGAGGCCGCGCCAGACAAAAGGCTAAGTATATAACGAGAACACCCTTTCAGGCGATAGAGGGGGCTTGAATTAGACTACTTTTTGATCCAAATTAGACCAAAAACTAAGTAAATGCCTCATCGCCCTCGCGAGCGTCCATGGCGTAGTGAATTTCATCTTGCGAAAAGCCACGATTGTACAGATAGCGCATCTGCTTGGCTTTGTCTTGCATGCTAGTCGGTGGCAGCAAACCGTAGTGTTTTTCACGCTGTAAACGTGCCGCAGCAAACCAGTCATGATCCAGCTCTTCCAGAGCCAAATAAAGGTCATCTTGGGCCACACCATTTTGCTTAGCCCACTGGCGAATACGTTGCACCCCATAACCTGATTGGGCTTTAGAACGCACCAATACACCAGCATAACGACTATTGCACTGCAGACCTAAATCAACTAGGTCATCAAGTATAGAATCGACATCAATTTGATCTTGAAAAGCCCGCAATTTCTGTCTCAGCTCATAACGAGAGTGTTCTCGTCGAGCAAGCAAACCAATGGCTTTATCACGGGCCTGAGCGAGCAGTCTAGCCTGTTCAGGCTTGTCTGAATCAAGGGCAAACATACTCGCTACCAACTAACAAATAACCAACCTTTAGAAGGTTAGTGGCATTACCTTGTCATCACCCTCAGCAGCTTCGTCGCCAGACTTGGGGATGTTTAATAGGGCTTCGCGGATTTGACCTTCAATTTCCTCCGCAACTTCTGGATGATCTAGCAAATACTGGGAAGCATTCGCCTTACCCTGGCCGATCTTATCACCCTTATAGGCATACCAAGCACCGGCCTTGTCTACCAAGCCCTGCTTCACACCCAAATCAATAATTTCACCCATGCGGTAAATACCCTTACCGTAAAGAATCTGGAACTCAGCTTGCTTAAACGGAGGAGAAACCTTGTTCTTCACCACCTTCACACGAGTTTCATTACCTACTACCTCATCGCCTTGTTTCACCGCACCAATACGACGGATATCCAGACGCACAGAAGAGTAGAACTTCAAAGCATTACCACCGGTGGTGGTTTCTGGGCTGCCAAACATGACACCGATCTTCATACGGATCTGGTTGATAAACACCACCAAGCAGTTGGCATTCTTGATGTTACCAGTGATTTTACGCATGGCTTGGGATAACAAACGTGCCTGCAAACCAACGTGGGAATCACCCATCTCGCCTTCAATTTCTGCCTTCGGGGTCAAGGCAGCAACAGAGTCAACAATAATCACATCAACGGCGTTAGAGCGCACCAACATATCGGTGATTTCCAAGGCCTGCTCACCAGTATCTGGCTGGCTGACTAGCAACTCATCAACATTAACACCTAGCTTCTCAGCGTAGATGGGATCCAGCGCGTGCTCAGCGTCAACAAAGGCACAGGTCTTGCCCTGCTTTTGCGCTTCGGCAACCACCTGCAAAGTCAGGGTGGTTTTACCAGAAGATTCTGGGCCGTAGATTTCACAGATACGGCCGTATGGTAAACCACCTATGCCCAAGGCAATATCCAAACCCAAAGAGCCAGTGGATACCGCTGGAATCACTTCGCGAGGCTGGTCGCCCATGCGCATTACCGCACCCTAACCAAATTGACGTTCGATTTGACCTAGTGCAGCGTCAAGTGCCTTTTGCTTGTTTGCGTCCATGAGTTTTGCCTCGCGAAAAATGGATTAAATCAGGCCCTGCATAACAACTGTTTACATATACAGTACCTGTGTATTTGTACAGTATTAAAGCACAGCCAGAAAAAAGTGCAAGCACTTTCTAATAAATTACTAGTTTAGGGGCTTATTTTGTTCTATTACAGGACCCTCTAACAGGCCTAGAAGCCCCGCTACTGCTGCATTTACCGTTGCTTCACGCACAGCCGACCGATCTCCATCAAAATGAAAGCAACGACTCGTAGTAGCACCATCAGGGCCACCTTTTAGCCAGGCAATCCATACAGTACCTACAGGTTTTTCTTCACTACCACCTTCTGGCCCGGCAACACCACTTACTGCCACAGCCATGTCTGTATTTAGCTGACGTGAAGCCCCGACCACCATCTGCTGCACCACCTCCTCGCTGACCGCCCCATGGTCTAACAAAGTTTGTGATCGCACCCCCAAAAGCTGCTCTTTGGCGGCATTGCTATAGCTAATAATACCGCCGGCAAACCAGGCAGAGCTGCCAGCCAAATCGGTAAATGCAGCACCAATACCACCACCGGTACAGGATTCGGCTGTGGCCACGGTTAAACCTGACTCTAATAACCTTGTCACTAGTTGATTAAGTTTGCTGGTTAAGCTTGAACGCACTATCATGTTAATCTCGGGCAGGTTTAGCAATATACTAACCAACAAGTATAAACTTCATAATGGTTGATTTATATACCCGCCAAACACCAGCTTTAACATCGAGAAGTCAATTAAAACAAATATATAACTCATGACCAACAGTGTAGAAACGGATCTTTTTATCATCGGCGGCGGCATTAATGGGTGCGGCATTGCAAGGGATGCAGCTGGTCGAAAATTAAGGGTGCACCTGGCTGAACAAGGTGATCTCGCCCACGCCACATCATCAGCATCTTCCAAACTTTTCCATGGCGGCTTACGCTACTTGGAATACTATCAATTTGGATTGGTACGCAAGGCACTGGAAGAGCGCGAACTACTCCTACAGGCCATGCCACACATCAGCCATGCCATGCGCTTTGTTATGCCACACCACAAGGGCTTGCGTCCACGCTGGCTGATTCGCCTAGGTCTATTTATATACGACCATCTAGGCAAACGTCAGTTATTACCTGCCTCCAGGCAGGTCAATCTAGCAACAGATGTAGCCGGTAAACCTCTACAGCCACATTACCAACATGGCTTTGAATATTCCGATTGCTGGGTGCACGACTCGCGTTTAGTGGTGTTAAACGCCCGTGATGCGGCCCAGCTAGGTGCGCACATCATGACGCGCACCAAGGTCACTAAGGTAGAACGCTCTAATAATAGCTGGCTAATTACCTGTACCGACCAACATAGTGGCAAACACACCAGCTACCAAGCGAAGATGTTAATCAATGCCACCGGCCCGTGGGTTGAGGAAATCATCGCCAAGCAATTACGCACCCCTACACATCATAAAACTCGCCTAGTACGCGGCAGCCATATTGTGGTACCCAAGCTGTTCGATCATGCCAAGCCCTATATCTTGCAGGGCAAGGATGGCCGCATTGTGTTTATGATTCCTTTCGAACAGGATTTCACACTCATCGGCACCACCGATGTTGATCACCAGCAGGCCACCGATGATGTTGCCTGTAGCGATGCCGAAGCCACTTACCTAGTTAACTTTGTCAACGACTATCTGCAAAAACCACTACAAAAAAGAGATATTGTCTGGCACTTCGCGGGGTTAAGGCCACTGTTTGATGACGGCGCCAATAGCGCAAGTGCCGCCACCCGCGATTACGTTTTAGAACTGGTTAACGGTGACCAGGCTCCATTGCTAAATGTCTTTGGCGGCAAAATCACCACCTATCGCAAGCTCGCTGAAGCTGCCATGGAAAAACTACTGGTAGATGGCGCAAACAGCCATTGGACTGCCGGCGTACCACTGCCTGGCGGAGACTTTGCTGTGGATGGCCGCAATGATCTCATGGTCCGCCTACGCGATAAATACACCTACCTTAGTAAAGCCTGGGCATGGCGTTTGGTTACCACCTATGGCACCGATAGCTTTGCCCTGCTAGGTGACTGCCTCGAGCAACCCCAATTAGGTGAAGATTTTGGCGCTACCCTGACCGCTCGCGAAATAAAATGGTTGATGCAACACGAATTTGCCCAAACCCTAGACGACATCATTTGGCGGCGCACCAAACTGGGCCTAAAATTGTCCAACCAGCAACAACAAGCCATCCATGTCTGGATTAATAACCATCAGGATCTTGCCGCATGAAAGCCGTATTAACTATCGATCAGGGCACCACCTCTAGTCGCGCCATCATTTTTGATCAACACATGCAGGTCATCGCCCAGGCACAGGAAGAGTTTACCCAGCATTTTCCTAAATCAGGCTGGGTGGAACATGATGCAGAAGAAATCTGGCAAACCGTCGTGCGCACCTGCCAACAGGCCATAGCTGCCGCAGGTGCCAGCGTTGATATCGTCGCTATTGGCATCACCAACCAACGAGAAACCACCCTCGTATGGGACAAAACCACTAGCCAATGCATCTATCCAGCCATTGTTTGGCAAGACCGCCGTACCAGCGAATTTTGCCAACAACTAAAGCAAGATGGGCATGAGCAACTAGTGCAGGACACCACCGGCCTGCTATTGGACCCCTATTTTTCCGGCACCAAGGTTCACTGGATTCTCGATCAAGTTGATGGCGCACGAGAACAGGCCGAAGCTGGACAACTGGCCTTTGGTACCATTGACAGCTACCTCATCTGGCGCCTAACCAACGGACAACGCCACGTCACCGATGCCACCAATGCTTCTCGCACCTTGCTCTTCGATATCAATAGTAACCGTTGGAGCAACGCCATGTGCCAACTGATGCAGGTACCGAACAGTATGCTACCTGAAGTGTTAGATTGCGCCGCCGATTTTGGTAGCACAGAGCTATTTGGTAAAAGCCTACCCATTTTAGGCGTCGCCGGTGATCAACAAGCTGCCACCATCGGCCAAGCCTGTTTTACCCCAGGCATGATGAAATCCACCTACGGTACAGGGTGTTTTGCCTTGTTAAATACCGGCAATCAGCGAATACATTCGAGCAATCGTATGCTCAGCACCATTGCCTATCGCCTAAATGGGGAAACCACCTATGCCTTAGAAGGCTCTATCTTTATAGCGGGCGCTGTGGTGCAATGGCTACGAGATGGGCTTAAAATCATTGATTCCGCCAGCCAATCAGGCGAACTAGCCCTGCAAGCTGATGCTGAGCAAAGGCTCATATTAGTACCCGCTTTCACCGGTTTGGGTGCGCCCTATTGGAACCCCGAATGCCGCGGTGCGATCTTTGGCTTAAGCCGCAACTCTGGGCCGGCAGAATTTGCCAAGGCAGCACTAGAATCCGTTGCCTACCAGACTCGTGATCTACTGCAGGCCATGCAGGCAGACTGTCCTGAGTTAACTGCCTCAACACGCCTACGGGTAGACGGCGGTATGAGCCAAAGCGACTGGACCATGCAACATTTAGCTAACCAGTTAAATGCCAGCGTAGACCGTCCGATGAATATCGAATCCACCGCCTATGGGGCTGCCTGGCTAGCCGGTCAAGCAGCAGGGATTTATCCCCCCATGCAAGACTTTGCCCAGCAGTGGCAGATAGATCACACCTTTGTGCCTCATTGGACTAAACAACAGGCAGAAGACTACTACCAAGGTTGGCTACAGGCCATTAAAGCCACCTTAAGTATGACCGATCCCAACTCTTAGGTGCAGGCACAATAGTGGTTAATCAACTGCCGACAGTACCCCATACATCAGCAAGTTGGAAACCTTGAGGAAATGGATCACTAGGGTCCAGCCCTATCTGACTAATGGCATAGATCCATGCTTGGCCGGATATGACCACCTCAATACCCTCATAAGAGCCAACACTCTCTACTGCCATTAGTTGCGCCATAAACTCACTACCTATGGTAGAACGACTCAAAACGCAATCGCCTACATCGCTTTGACCCCGGGCATAGCGGGCTGCCATGTTTGCGGTACTGCCGGTACCACAAGGTGACCTATCCACCCTACCTGGGCTCATGGTAGTACAGGTGCGTACGGCACCATCATCTTCATCACTAACAAACATGACATAAGCCATGCCATTTACTTCAGGCGCCAGAGGGTGACGTAAATCTAGTTGCGCATCAATTAACGACCTTAATTCACGGCCAGCCATGGCTAATTCTCTTGCCTGTGTAGGCTCTATCTTCATACCCAACTGTTGTGGATCGACTAGACCATAAAACACACCACCAAAACAGACATCAAAAGTCACTGTGCCCCAATTAGGGGTCACGATAGAGTGGTCTAAATGGCTGGCAAAGGCCGTGGGCATGGTCAAACTGACACTGGTCACCTTGCCGTTATCACAATTGGCCTTAGCCCTCACTAAGCCGGAAGCGGTATCCAACACGACTTCCGTTACGGGTTCTTGCATGGGTTTCATGCCCGTTTCCAAGATCGCGGTGACGGCGCAGATGGCATTGGAACCGGACATGGCGTGGGCTTGATCAGGCTGTAAAACTAGAAAGCCTGTATCTGCTTCTGGCACCGTGGCAGGCACCAATAACACAAAGGAGCCCACCGCACCGCTGCGCGGTTCCGAGCACAACCAGCGGCGCAGGCTATCATCTTGTTCGTTTATATAGGCTAGCTTTTGCGCCATGCTTTGCCCGGGTATGTCTAATACCCCGCCAGTAATGACTCTACCAATCTCTCCAGCACAGTGCACATCCACTGTTTGAATGGTTTTACTCCAACGCATCAACCGCTTCCTAACAACATATTTCCAAGACCCGAGTGTAAAAGCTCCAAGCTGGTTTGAGCAAGCACAATATTCACCCCTTACCTCTTAAAACCAAAGCCTAGATGCACTAGAATAGGATTCCTTTTCATTGCTATATTTAGACACTCCACATGGCCGCAGCTCACACTCCCATGATGCAGCAATACCTGCGCATCAAAAGCGAATACCCACAAGATCTGGTGTTCTACCGCATGGGGGATTTTTATGAGCTGTTTTACGACGATGCCAAGCTCGCTTCTGATCTGCTGGATATTTCTCTCACCGCTCGCGGTCAGTCCGCCGGCGAACCCATTCCTATGGCGGGTATTCCCTACCATGCAGCAGAAGGCTACATCGCCAAGATCGTTAGCGCCGGCAAAGCAGTGGCTATCGCCGAGCAGATAGGTGACCCAGCCACGAGCAAGGGCCCCGTAGAGCGTAAAGTGGTGCGTGTGGTTACCCCTGGCACCCTAACAGACGAAGCCCTATTGGATGCCAACCAAGACCGACTTCTATGCGCAGTATGTCACCTAGGTAATCGCTATGGGGTGGCCGCCATGGACATGAGCAGTGGCCGCTTTAGCTTGAGCCAAGCGCACAATGAAGACGAATTACAGACCCTATTACAACGCTTACGTCCAGCAGAACTCTTATTTGATGAATCCAGTAGCATTATCAGCCTGCTCGAAGAATGGACCTGTCGTCGCCCCCAAGCACCGTGGAATTTTGCCTTAGACACAGCCGAGCGTTTGCTTTGCCAACAGTTTAACACCCGTGATTTATCTGGCTTTGGCTGTGATGAAATGCCCGCCGCCATCTGTGCCGCCGGCTGCTTGTTGAATTACGCCAAAGAAACCCAGCGTGGCGATCTGCCACACCTGCGCGGCATTCAGGTAGAACAACCCCAACATACCCTGATTCTGGATGGCCCTAGTCGCAAGAATTTGGAAATTGATCGCAACCTAAATGGTGGCCATAGCCATACCCTGGCGCAAGTCATGGATACCACCATTACCAGCATGGGTGGTCGCCTTCTACGCCGCTGGTTAAACAATCCCCTACGCGACCTAGCCAGCCTACATGCGCGCCAGGACTTACTCAGCAACATCATTGAGCTGGATAGTTTTGAAGAGCTACAAACAGCCTTAAAACCGGTGGGCGACCTGGAGCGTATACTGTCTCGTGTCGCCCTGCGTTCGGCACGACCACGAGACTTATCACGTCTAGCCACCACCTTTGCTGCGCTGCCTAATATACAGGCATTACTGGCTCAGCAAAGCAGCAGTCTTAGTGATGAGCTAGCCAAACAAATCAGTCAATTCCCAGAGCTAGCAGAACTGCTCGGCAAAGCCATAGTAGAAAACCCACCGGTGGTGATACGTGATGGTGGCGTGATAGCTGAGGGCTATGATGAAGAGTTAGATGAGCTGCGCGGGTTAAGCGAAAATGCTGGCCAATTCCTGTTGGATTTGGAAACTCAAGAACGTGAGCGCACGGGCTTGTCCACCTTAAAAGTAGGCTATAACCGTGTACATGGTTATTACATTGAAATCAGTCGTATGCAGTCGGCTGATGCGCCAACGGAATACATCCGTCGGCAGACCCTAAAAAATGCCGAGCGCTTTATCACCCCAGAACTAAAAGAGTTTGAAGACAAGGCCCTGAGCAGCAAAAGCCGTGCCCTCAGCCGTGAAAAAGCCCTTTACGAAGCACTGGTTGAGCAGTTAGCAGAGCAGCTAGCAGCACTGCAAACGAGTGCCGATGGCCTATGCCAACTAGACGTACTGGTGTGTTTGGCCGAACGCGCCTGCAATCTCAATCTCAATCGGCCCAACCTGAGTGAAGACCGCGGTATTAGCATTGTCGATGGCCGTCATCCGGTAGTCGAACAGATTATTAGTGATCCCTTTGTTGCCAACGATGTCGAGCTAAGAGAGCAAGAAAGCCTGATGATCATCACCGGCCCTAACATGGGCGGTAAATCGACCTATATGCGACAGGTAGCGGTGATTGTTATCTTGGCGCAAATTGGCGCTTATGTGCCAGCTGCCAGTGCCAATATTGGCTTGGTCGACCGTATCTTCACACGCATGGGCTCCAGCGATGACCTGGCTGGTGGCCGCTCTACCTTTATGGTGGAAATGACGGAAACGGCCAATATTTTGCATAATGCCACACCAGCAAGTTTGGTGCTGATGGACGAAGTGGGTCGAGGCACCAGCACCTACGATGGCTTATCTCTGGCCTGGTCGTGCGCCGAGCATCTGGCCAACAATGTGGGTGCACTCACGCTTTTTGCTACCCACTATTTCGAAATGACCCAGCTCGCTGAACAGCTGCCCAACGTGGATAACCTGCATCTAGATGCCACTGAATACCAAGACAACATCATCTTTATGCACAAGGTGCTGCGTGGTCCGGCAAGCCAAAGCTATGGTTTGCAGGTGGCCAAGTTAGCAGGTGTGCCTGACTTGGTAGTCAAGCAGGCAAAAGATAAATTATTGCTGTTAGAAGCCACTGAACAGTCCGCCACGGCGCAGCCAGTAACGGTGGCCGTTACCCCAGCTCACCAGGATATGACTAAGGCTAAGGTGGACCCCACTCAGGGCGATATGTTTGCCGCCATCAGTCACCCAGTCGAAAGCCTCCTGCAGGCTAAATCAGCTGATGACATGACACCGCGTCAGGCCTTGGATTTGCTATATAGCTTACAGGCTTTATTAGCTAAAGATTAAATCTCACTATCTAGCACATCCAATTTATCCAAACCATGAGCCCGAAACTGAGCGTTGAGGGCTTTTAATGCCTGTACTTGAATTTGACGAACACGTTCACGGGTCAAGCCGATGGTCTTACCCACCGTTTCCAAGGTGGCCGGTTCATGACCATGTAAACCAAAACGCCGGCAAATCACTTCCTGCTGCATGCTGCCAAGCTGCTCAACCCAATGGCCTAACTTGTGCATCAAGTTGCCATCTACTGTGGTTTGCTCAGGATCGTTAATACCTTCATCGGCCAGGGTATCCAGCAAGGAAAATTCACCATTATCCATTACTTGGCTATCAATGGAACTGGCTTTTTCGTTCAAGGCTAACATACTGCGCACCTTATCAACGGGCTTGCCCATGAAGCTAGCAAGCTCACTAATACTAGGCTCATGATCAAGCTGCTGCATTAATTGACGTTGCGCCCGTAGGTAGATATTGAGTTCTTTCACCACATGAATTGGCAAGCGGATGGTGCGCGTCTGGTTCATGATGGCACGCTCAACGGTTTGGCGTATCCACCAGGTAGCATAGGTAGAAAAGCGATAACCTAACTCTGGATCAAACTTTTCCACTGCACGAATGAGCCCTAAGTTTCCTTCTTCAATTAAATCCAGCAGACTTAAACCGCGATTCATATAACGCCGTGCAAGTTTCACCACCAAGCGCAGATTGCTTTCAATCATTAGGGTTCGAGCCTTTTCGTCACCGGCAACAACGGCACGGGCACAGGTTTTTTCCTGTTCTGCTGTAAGCAGGTCATGGTAACCAATTTCCTGCAGATACAACTGGGTCGCATCCTGTTGCTCAGCCACCTTGCTATTGCCACGACCACTGCGTTTGTAGGCTTCAAATTCCTTATTTTGCTGGGCATCGGCTTCAATGCCAAGCACTTCTGATGACTTGGCATCAACGTTGAATTCATCAATCAATTGCATATTCATGACTGGATCCTATCTAATACCGCCATCTACAACGTCCCTAGTAGACCCCGGTGTTTCACTCTAGTAACTCCCGTTACCAACTACCAGCAGATAAGTAGCAATACTTTCACTATTTATAAATGGTTATTTTCATAATGATATGTAATTGCATTTTTATCACTTGCATGACCGATGTTATAC
>JAERSU010000085.1 GCA_016845445.1 Oceanospirillaceae bacterium
GTATCACCATAGGCGCGTTGCGCAATGGACGCCAAGGTATCCCCAGACATGATGCGATATTCGCTACCCGGAGCCAAGAGGTTGCTTTCAGGGTCAGCGGCTCGCTTGGCCAGATAATGCTCAAGATCCATTAACTGTCCCAAAAGGGTTTTTAGATTCGCCTTGGTGTTGGCCATGGCTGGTAGGCTTGCCATTAGGCAAGCGATTAACAGCACTAGTTTTAGTTTCTTAAACATGTCATAACTCCCGTGTCGGTCTAGAGGGCAACCAGCTTGTAGTTGCCATCTGGCAGCTTGCCCTGACCAGCTACGTGGCTAAGTATGGCAGAGTGTGGCTCCACGTGTTGAATACTGAATACCTGAGGTGCCAGACTCACGGCATCATCCCGTTGGTCAATTTGAATTTTTTCTGGAATTAGCAGCACCCGCTGATTAGCCACTAAGCCGAGCTGGTGGCCCTTATTGATGCGCCAGCCTGGCTGATCCAACAAATTGCTTAGGCGTACATAATTAGGGCTGCAATTGATCTGCTTTTGCATGCCGGGCCAGATGGCATCGGTCCATTGATTAATTTGCTCTTGCACGAGTTGCGGCAGCTGGTCAGTCAAGGCACTAATGGATGCCGGTGCTGGCAACTGTAATTGCAATTGTTGCTGCGTGGGGGCGTTATCAGCATGCAGGTTGACCAGGTTTGCTTGCAGGATTAAGGTTTTTTCTTACTGCTCTTGAGTGAACCAAGATTGCACTGTCTTGCTCACCAGATTGCCTTGCTGTTGTGCATCTAGAGTGTGCCAGCTGGCGCCTATGGTAAGGTGGAAATCAGCTTGGTGGTAAGCGTCAGTGGCTAACATAGCGCTCTGGTAAGTGTTCAATGCCGGGGTGATGCGGGCGGCGGTAATCTTGTTGCGCTGTGCCTGTTGCAATAGTTGCTGTTCCGCCAGTAGCAGTACACTGTTGAGGTCCACATGGTTGTTTTGTACGCCCTGGCTATGGCTGGCCAAATCGGTGGTTAGTACCTTGCGTACTTTAGGCGTTGCGCAGGTATCAGCTTCATGCCCCAGATTGAGAGCGACTTCAACGCGGGTCATATTGCCCCGTTGTTCATTGCTGATGATCTGCAGGCTATGAATATTAAGTTGCGATTGCAAACTCATTAGCTCGGCAAGATTGCCCTGTTCGTCAACCACACTGTGGCTGCTAAAGCGACTGGGTTTTTCCGTAGCGGCATTGCGCAAGGCGTCCAGTAGAGCGCGTATTTGGGCGGTTTCTGGATCACTGGAGGAAATGGACGAACCAGTGGTGATGATCTGCCCCTGCATTGATTCAGCGGCCTGTACTGCACTCCAGGGCAGTAATAGGCTGGCTGTTCCCAGCAGCAAGGCAAAGGTAGATCGAATACTCATGGCTAATCCTGTGCATTAGCTAACCAGCGTTTGCTAGGTTAGCTGTGGCCCTATTTCGTGGCTAGAAACAGGCTGCGAATTTCCAATAGGGTATCTTGTTCTAGCTCCAACTTGGTTTCGTAGCTGTCATCACCAATAGGTGAAATACTAACAACCTTGGCGCCATACACCAAGCCTTCTACATGGGCACGCATGGTGTCATTTACCACGATCATGTCTTCCACAGTGGTGGAGGCATTCAACTGCTGGCCATAAACCTGTTCTGTAAGGTTACGGTAGGCATCCAGTTTCGAAGCACGAATAGCCATCAGGCGACGTTGGGCCGCATTGTCACTGTTTTGTGCGCTAATGTTGGCATAGCCTGTGGCAATGATTACTTGCTTTTTGTAGATGGGTTTGGGTTCGTCAGGTGCCGTGGGCATGGCCGTTGGCGTTTGCGTCAAAGCAACCGTGCAGCCACTTAATAGCAGGCCGGCGGCAATGGCCATCATTGGCTTGGTGGTTTTTTGGAAAGATGGTTTAGTCATGCTGGGTACCTCTTACTAGTTGACATAACTATCGACAGGCAGAAAAGAATCTTTAGGCCAGAAGCAATTAGTCAGCAACAATTTAGCAATTAATTTTCGTGGTTTGCTATCTAGTCTTCTTATCGACACAATTTTAAGCTTCTTTATAAATTGGCATCTAATTTGCATTTGTACCAATGGATAAACTTTTTAAGCACCGGGCCTTTATCGAATTGTTGTTTTAAAGTGCTTAAAAAACAAATAATTACAAGATTTTGTTGAAACAGGTAGAAGATGAATTTTAGCCTACTGTCAAATTATTGGTCGCAGCTTAATGTCAAACATCTGACAAGTATGCTAATTCCTATGTTGGTACTGATGGTCATTGTCATGATGGTGGTGCCACTACCGGCGTTTATGTTGGATGTGTTTTTCACCTTGAACATTGCCTTGGCCTTAATCATCGTGATGATATCCATTAACACCCTGCGGCCCTTGGACTTTTCTTCTTTTCCAACGGTGCTGTTATTTGCCACGCTTTTGCGCTTAGCCCTCAATGTCGCCTCTACCCGCGTGGTACTGGTGGATGGCCATACGGGTACCGATGCCGCAGGCCAGGTGATTAAGTCCTTTGGTGAATTCGTTATTGGCGGTAACTATCTGGTAGGTATTATCGTGTTCGCCATATTAATGATCATCAACTTCCTAGTGGTTACCAAGGGCGCCGGCCGTGTGTCTGAAGTAAGTGCGCGTTTCACCTTGGATGCTATGCCAGGTAAACAGATGGCCATTGATGCCGACCTTAATGCTGGTGTACTGAGTCAAGAAGAAGCCCGTGAGCGGCGTCAAGAAGTGACCTCAGAAGCGGATTTTTACGGTTCTATGGATGGTGCCAGTAAATTTGTTAAAGGCGATGCCATTGCCGGCTTTTTGATTTTATTAATTAATATCATTGGTGGCTTGGCCATCGGTATGGGAAATCATGACTTGACCTTTAGTGATGCTGCGCAGGTGTATGTGCTGCTCACCATTGGTGATGGTTTGGTTGCGCAGATACCTTCCTTGTTGTTGGCCACCGCGACGGCCATTATTGTTACCCGGGTATCCTCCAGTAATGACATGTCTACTCAGGTGGTAGGCCAATTAGGTAGCACTCAGGCACTCATGATTGTGGCGGGTATTTTGATCTTGCTAGGCTTGATTCCTGGCATGCCTACCTTTGTTTTTTTATTGTTAGGTGCGGGCATTGCAGGCCTGGCCTATTGGTCTCATCGACATGCCAGAATGCCTGATGTGGTTGAGGAGCTTGACCCGGAGCAGGTGGAAGCCGAGCAGGAAGCCAAGGATTTATCTTGGGATGACATTCCGCAGTTGGATCTCATTGGCCTGGAAGTCGGCTATGCCTTGATTCCTTTGGTGGATAAGGCCCAGGGTGGGGTATTAATGCAACGCATTAAGGGTGTGCGTAAGAAGCTGTCACATGAGCTAGGCTTTTTGGTGCAGTCGGTCCATATTCGTGACAATCTGGATTTGGGCCCTAATCAGCTGTCTGTTGGGGTAGTGGCTAAGGTGTTACAGAACCTCTTGGCTGAAGGCGTGGCGGTGAGAGATATTCGTGGCATTGTCGAAATACTGGCAGAACAGGCTAGTCGCAGTCAGGATCCTGACGTCTTAACGGCCGCTGTACGACCTGCCCTAGGTCGCATGATTATGCAACAGCTTACGCCAGTGGGGCAGGACCTGAATGTCATGACTTTAGATGCCGGTTTGGAACAACATTTGCATACCGTATTACAACAGAGCAAAGAGCATGGCTTGGCCATTGAGCCCAACCTCGCGGAGCAACTGTTGGCTAACTTGCAAGATACCAGTGAAAAGCTGGTTGAGCAGGGCATTCAGCCGGTATTGGTGGTGTCCCCAGGGGTACGTCCTTGGTTGGCCAAGATGGTGAAACACCGTGTGCCAGGACTGGTGGTACTGGGCTACAACGAAATTCCCGATGAGCAAGGTGTGCAGGTAGTTTCTACCATTGAACAGCAGCCCTTGATTGACGGCTAATAAATACAAGCAGTAGTGAGATAAACTAGCATGAAAATGAAGCGCGTATTGGCAAAAGACACTCGCAGCGCCCTGGCAATGATCAAAGAAAGCCTAGGCGAAGATGCGGTCATCCTGTCAACCAACAAGGTGGGTAAGGAAATTGAAGTGGTTGCCGCCTTGGACGAAGAAGAGCGTCGTACGACGGCGCCGGGTAAGTCAGAATTCGCTCATCGTTTGGCTGCCAATTTGGATCGCATGAAGGCCCACCGGCGCTCGCCAAGCAGGACACAGACTCTACCGACAGCTAGCTTTGCCGAAGCGCGGGCCAATCGTCGCGAACCGGATAACTATGCCGACCTGGCTGCCCACATTCCCCTAGAGCGCCCGCAACCGGCGGTGCCTGGCAATAATGACACCATCCAGCGCATGGAAAAGGAGCTGGGCTTATTGCGTTTGTTGGTAGAAAAGCAAATGACCCAGTCCACCAAGCAAACACAGCAGTTTTTAAGTGCGGCTGCTTTACAAGTGGCCCAGCGTTTAGAGCGCATGGGTATCGAACAAAAGCTCATTGATAGGCTGGTACCACAGTTGTCGCGTTATGATGATGCTGACAGCTTGTGGCATGAGGCGCAAAGTTGGTTGCAGCAGCATTTGCATACCTCTACCCAGGGCGTGGTTGAGAAAACCGGTATTTATGCCCTAGTGGGGCCAACCGGGGTGGGTAAAACCACGGCTATTGGCAAACTGGGTGCCCAGCTAGCTATGAAACATGGTAAACATAAGGTGGCCTTGATTTCCATGGATCAGCAACGTATTGGTGCGCGTGATCAATTGCGAGTATTTGGTGCCATGTTGGGCATTGAAGTGTATCATGTAGCTGGTCAGAGTGAGTTGTTGAAGCACTTGCATCAACTTGCCCACAAGGACTATGTTTTGATTGATACATCAGGTGGTAATCCGTTTGATGCGCACATTCAAAAATTGGTTGATGGCTTTAAGTCGATGCCACAAAAAATAAATGTTTACCTGACTTTAGCAGCCAATAGTCAGACCCATATTTTAAGCCACATGATGAAGCATTATCATGGGCAGGTGGCCGGTGTGGTCGCCACAAAACTAGATGAGACCTTACCTTTGGGTGGTCTTCTGAGCGCCTTGATTGAGTCGCAGCAGAAGTTGGTAATGATTACCGATGGTCAGCGTATTCCATTGGATTTGGGATTCCCTAGTGCGGCGCAAATAATTGCCCATGCAGTGGCCACAGAGGTTGCTGAAGAAGAGGGGGGTGTTGAAGCCCTAGCGGCCTTGTTGCACACCACGCCAGGTAAACCGCAATCACAGGTTGAGCACAATCGTTCACCTCAAGGTGGGCTGCAAGGCACACCCTTAGAAGCATTGACATGGCCAACACACAGGAGTCATTAACATGAGCCAAGCAGGTGTACAGGTTATTGCCATAAGTAGTGGCAAGGGCGGTGTAGGTAAAACTAATACGTCCATCAACTTGGCCGTGTCTTTGGCCAAGCAAGGCAAAAAGGTGATGTTAATGGACGCCGACCTAGGTTTGGCTAATATTGATGTTAACCTCGGCCTGCATTGCCCCTTTAATATGGCTCATGTGATGAGCGGTGAGAAGCACTTTAAAGACATTGTGCAGACTGGCCCCCATGGTATCGCTGTGGTGCCTGCGGCGTCGGGTATCTATGAAATGTCAGCCTTGAATAACGAGCAATTACAGCACCTTATTCAGGCCTTTAGTGAATACGATGAACAGCTAGATTATCTGGTGATTGATACCGCTGCGGGTATCTCTGATATGGTATTGGCTTTTCTCAATGCCGCCCATCAAGTATTGGTCGTGGCTTGCGATGAACCTTCCTCCATCACCGATGCCTATGCGCTAATGAAGGTAATGAACCAACGCTATGGCACGAGTCGTTTTCACTTTGTTGCCAGTATGGTGCGCAATGACAAGCATGGCCGTGCTTTGTATCAGAAGATAGAACGGGTAGTTGAACACTATTTGAAAGCCAGCCTCATGTACCTTGGCAGTGTGCCAAGAGACGAACAGTTAAGCCTCGCTAATAGACAGCAAAAAGCCATTGTTGATGCTGCACCTGTGGCCAATTCTGCCCGTGCCTACGAACGTATGGCAGCCCATATTACCCGCTGGCCAGCGCCAGATCGCCTAAGTGGAAATATGGAGTTTTTTATGGAACGTCTGTTGCAATCCAACGCTTAATCCGGATACTTGATAGCTATGCAGGATCTGTCCATATATCGCTCAAACAGTAAGCCGGTGGCCTCTGATCCACTGGCAGAGTACGCGCCTCTGGTGAAGCAGGTGGCGTTGCATTTGAGTGCTCGTCTGCCAGCTAGTGTGGATGTGGATGACTTGATTCAAGTAGGCATGATGGGGCTGTTAGAAGCACTGCAAAACTATGATGCTAGCAAGGGAGCACAGTTTGAAACCTATGCTAAATTGCGTGTGCGTGGCGCCATGTTGGATGAAATGCGCCGCTTTAGCACCTTGCCGCGTTCGGTAATGACCTCTATTCGTGATATTAACCAAGCTAATGGTGAGTTAGAGCAGCAGTTAGGTCGGCCAGCAAAGGATGCTGAACTAGCCTAATACATGGGCCTGAGCCTGACAGAATTGCAGGATCAAAAAGGTCGCAACTACAATTATCAAACCGTGCATGTGGAAGACCAACCCGAGGGTGTGGAACCGGCCCTGTCTGGTTTGATGCCTAGTAAGCAGGTGGATGAGGCAGCTTTCCAGCAAGCCTTAGCCCAAGCCATTAGCGAACTGCCGGAACGGGAACAGCTGATCTTTGCCCTCTACTATGATGAAGAACTCAACCTGAAAGAAATTGCCGCCGTACTGGAAGTATCCGAATCCAGGGTGTGTCAGATTCAGGGTGGTTCGGTAAAGAAACTACGGCAGAAATTAGCCGATTGGATCTAATGGTGCTTGTAGGTCAGGCTTGAGCCCAACCTACAGTTCCGATAAAGCCCGCAAATATTTAAACAACTTCCGTGCTGCACTGGGTGGCTTGCCTTGGCTGCTTTCCTTTTTAGCTAGGCGCACCAGGTTGTTGACCTGCTGGCGATCAAATTCAGGGTACTGGCTAATAATCTCTTGCATGGTTGACTGATCATTGTTCAATAAACCATCGCGCCAGCGTTCTAGTTGATGAAAGGCGCGTCGGTGCTCATCGGTACTCGAGTCCAACACCGCCAAGGCTTGACGGATAGCCTCGGCATCTTCGCTGCGCATAACCTTGCCGATGTACTGTAGATGGCGACGCTTGGCTTCATTTTGCGTGAGGCGGTGAGCTTCATGCACGGCCGCTTGCAAGGTTTCGCTCATGGGTACCTTGGTTAAATCACTTTTCTTCAGCTCAACGAGGCGCCCGCCTAGTTTTTGCAACTCTTCGGCAGCCTTTTTTATTTGCGTGCGGCTTAGCTCTTCTTCGGCTTCCACATTGTTTTGTAATGCTTCCAGTTCGGCAGCGGCTTGGCGAGCTTTAGCACGTCCCATGGGTAGAGTCCTCAGATAAAATTAGGCGTAGAAGAGGGTGGCCAAGCCTAAGAAGGCACAGAAACCAACCACATCAGTAATGGTGGTGAGTATAACACCGCCAGCCAGGGCCGGGTCTATATGTAGGCTTTTAAGTAGAATTGGCAAGGAGGCACCACTGATGGCAGCCACCACCAGATTGATGATTAGGGCAATGGCAATAACCATGCCAATGGTGATGTCATCGAACCACCAGCTGGCAATGCTGGCCACCACGATCGCCCAGATAATACCGTTAATGGCACCGACGATGACTTCGCGATTAAGCAGGTAGCCAATATTGCTACGTTCTACGTGGCCCAATGCTTGGCCACGAATCACCAAGGTGAGGGCCTGACTGCCGGCAATGCCGCCCATGCTGGCCACAATAGGCATGAGGATAGCCAGGGCAACAACCTGTTCGATGGTATCCTGAAACAGGCCAATAACAAAGGATGCCAGCATGGCGGTAAGTAGGTTAATACCTAGCCACACGGCACGCCGGCGGGAGGTGCGGATGACCGGGGCAAAGGTGTCTTCGTCTTCATCCAAACCTGCCATGCGCATTAACGAATGGTCGGCATCCTCACGGATAACATCCACCACGTCATCGATGGTGATACGGCCTAGCAAACGGCCATCATTATTGATGACCGGTGCCGATACCCAGTCATGACGTTCAAACAAATTGGCTACTTCTGAGTCGTGCAGGTCGGCATTTATGGCTTCTAATTCCGTGTCCATAATGTCACGCACTTCCGTATTAGGGTCACTTACCAGCATGGTGGTGACGGGCAGCAAGCCTATGTAGCGGTCTTTGCGTGTGACCACAAAGATGTTGTCGGTCATTTCTGGCATTTCATCGTGCCGGCGTAGATAACGCAACACCGTATCTACGGTGATATCAGGGCGCACACTGATAATGTCGGTGTTCATCAGGCCACCGGCGGTATCTTCTGGGTATTGCAGTACCCCTTCTACCCGTTCACGGTCCTGACGGTCCATGCTGCGCAGCACTTCCCGCAATACGGTCTTAGGTAGTTGCTGTAGAATGTCTGCCAGGTCATCGGTATCAAGATTTTCCGTAGCCTGCAGCAGCTCCTCCATGTCCATTTCTTTAAGGAAATCGGCCTGAATATCATCGTTTAGATGTTGCAGCACCTCACCTTCATTTTCCGGATCTATCAGATTCCAAAGTATCTC
The DNA here is from genome assembly GCA_016845445.1 of Oceanospirillaceae bacterium. GTDB lineage: Bacteria > Pseudomonadota > Gammaproteobacteria > Pseudomonadales > Balneatricaceae > Njordibacter. The sequence continues at coordinate 8,714 of JAERSU010000085.1, forward strand.
GCGTTCACGTGGTGGTGACGATTCCAGTAGGTGGGCCGTATGGGCGGGTTTAAGCGTATGATTGAGCATATGGCGAACCTGTATAAAGGCGCCACTTTCGAGGGCATCATTAAGCTCTTGTAGCCTGGATTCCATCGTTGCTCATCCGCGTTGGTTAACTCATGGCTGCTATTTTAGCCGAGCTTCGAGCTCAGCGGAACCGTAGGCGCAATTTTAACTGCAAAATCCATAACTTAACTGCAGTTACCTAATGCGTATTGTCATAGTTTAGTGGTACCGTCTTTTGCTCACGAGTACTGTTTTGGGTCCGTGGCACCGTCGTTGGACTCCGAGCACGGCCGCCGGGCGATGAATCTTTTCTTGACCTCGCGGGGAAACCCGGCGCTATAGCTCAAGAAAAGTTTCCTCACCCGACGTCCCCTTCTTGAAACCACTGGCGTCAGCATCGCCAAGACTCATTGACGAACTCCGTAGCATTCAGGCCATGCCATTGCCGACTAGCTCGTGCTAAGCAACACTTGCGCGAGTTGTTGGTAACTACAAGGCTCGTCAGTCTATCTTGGTGATGTAGCAGCGGGCAGTGGCTAGCTGTGGGGTGTCGGATGGGTATACTGTTTTTAAGCTATAGCGCCGGGTTTCCCCGCGAGGTTAAAAAGAGTAGACCCATCCGGCGGCCGTGCTCGGCTGTTGATGACGGTGCCACAGGGCTAAAACAGTGCTCGAGAGTCAAAGACGGTGCCACAGGGCTAAAACAGTGCTCGAAAGTCAACGACGGTGCCAGGGTGGCAGATAACTACTCGGCTTCGTCGAAGCGGTTGTTGATGATGGCGGTGACGGCGGCGTGGGCATCGTGGGCGTCGTCACCTTGGGCGCGGAGCCGCAATTCGGTGCCTTGGGCGGCGGCCAGTAGCATGACCGACATGATGCTCTTGGCATTGACCATGCGATCGGGTAGGCCGATTTCGATTTCACAAGCATGTTTGCTAGCCACATTCACCAACTTGGCCGCGGCACGAGCGTGTAGGCCTAGTTTGTTAATAATGGTGATGTCGGATTCAATCAGGTTGCTCATAATGCCGTGCTAGGTTGGTGAAGACAAATATCAAGCCTTCAAGCATACTGTGTAACGTAAAGGCTGTCCAATTTCAGCTTCATCAAGACAGTGATGATCAGATTTCAGTGGCAGCGTTGAATAGGCCTGTGTTAGTTTCGCAGGCGCGTAATCGGTCACGGAACTCCCCTTGGCCAAATTTGGCTGCTAAGGTAGAGAGAACCTGTAGGTGTTCGTTAGTGGCTTCTTCGGGGACCAGTAGGACAAATAGGATATCCACCGGCTGACGGTCAATGGCGTCAAAATCCACACCTTCGGTGAGCTTGATAAGGGCGCCGGTGACTTGCTTGCATGCCCCTAGGCGGCAATGGGGGATGGCAATGCCGTCGCCAAAACCGGTGCTGCCCAGTTTTTCCCGGCCCATTAATGCGGAGAATAGCTCCGTAGATTCAAATCCGGGCACGACCTCAGCTAGCCATTCGGAGACAGCGACGATGGCACCTTTTTTACTCTTGCATTCCAGACCATTGAGAGTGCGTTCGGGGGTAAGAATGTCGTTAATGTCCATGCTGTTGATACTGTGTTTAATTAGGCTAAACGTTTACGTTCGTTAGAAGGCGGGATGTTCATGCTTTCCCGGTATTTAGCGATGGTGCGCCGGGCAACCTTGATACCTTGATCTTCCAACATATTGGTTAATTTACTGTCACTTAATGGCTTGCGTGGCTCTTCGGCGGCAATCAGCTTCTTAATTAAGGCACGGATGGCGGTGGAAGAAGCTTCGCCACCATTGGCTGTCGCCACGTGACTGGAAAAGAAGTATTTTAGTTCAAAAATGCCGCGCGGGGTATGCAGGTATTTCTGTGTTGTTACCCGAGAAATGGTGGATTCATGCATTTCTACCTGCTCAGCAATTTCTGCCAAGACTAGGGGTTTCATGGCTTCTTCACCATATTCCAAAAAACCCTGTTGGATAGCGCAAATACGACCGGCCACCTTTAATAGGGTGTCATTGCGGCTTTCCAGGCTTTTCAGGAACCATTTGGCATCTTGCAGGTTGTTTTTGATGAACTGGCTGTCACTGGCATTGGCCGACTGACTGAGAGCGGCATAGTGCTGATTGATGCGTATTTTGGGTGCCGCATCGGGGTTCAACTCCACTCGCCAGGTATTGTTTACCTTGCGTACCATGACATCGGGCACAATGTATTCGGCTTGATTGATGGCTATCTTGGCGCCCGGTTCTGGCTGTAACTGGGTGATGAGGCTGATGATTTCCAGTAGCTGAGCTTCTTTGTAACCAGAACGACGACGCAGCAGGTTGTAATCGTGGCTACCCAGTACTTCAAGGTATTTATCAACAATGGCAATGGCTCCATCCCGCCAGGGCGTGTTTGGATCCATTTGACGTAATTGAATGAGTAAGCAATCGCGCAGGTCCTGGGCACCGACACCAAGGGGGTCAAATTGCTGAATGCGGTGTAACACAGCGAGCAATTCGTCTTCTTCGATGGCTTCACCGACGCTAGCAAATTGCTGATTCAGGCCTTCCAGTAGTTCTGCTGGTGTTTGTGACAGGTAACCGCGCTCATCAATAGCGTCAATGATGCTGGTGCCAATGTAGCGATCTAGATCAGACATGGGGGTGAGATTCAGTTGCCATTCTAGATGGGACTGCAGATCGGGGGTATCACCATTGATGCTGTCACAGTCGAAATCGTCAGCACTGCCCACGGCACTGCTGCCGGTGGTGTTTTGAAACACGTCGTCCCAGGCACTGTCGGTGGTTAGTTCCACGGGGATGTCATCGTTCCAATCGCTATCAGCGCTGATTTCATCTTCCAGATGATCATTGCTAGGGGAATCTGTGGTTTGATTTTCGGGGCTGTTGGGCGTACTGGTGTCTGCATTGCTGTCTTGGTTGCTGTCTGGGTTTTCTGCACTGGCGGCAAAGCCTTCATCCAGGTCGTCTTCCATTTCCAACAACGGATTGCTATCCAGTGCCTGTTGAATTTCTTGTTGCAGTTCCAGCGTTGATAGCTGTAAAAAACGAATAGCCTGCTGCAGTTGTGGCGTCATCGCCAACTGCTGATTCATTTTTAACTGTAACGAGGCTTTCATATATTTTTGTTAGCTTAATTCGAACTTCAACAGTTGTTAGAGACTGAAATTGTCACCCAAGTATACATCTTTTACTTGCTGGTTGGCTAAAATCTCTTCTGCAGAGCCTGAGGCTAATATGTAGCCTTCAGAGACGATATAAGCAAGGTCACAAATATCCAGGGTTTCACGTACATTGTGGTCCGTGATCAACACTCCGATGCCTTTGCTACTAAGGTGCGTGACGATGTTTTTAATATCGCCTACGGATATGGGATCGACCCCGGCAAAGGGCTCATCAAGTAAGACAAATTGTGGGTCACTTGCCAGGGCCCGGGCAATTTCCACCCGCCGCCGTTCGCCGCCTGACAAGCTCATGCCGAGGCTGTCTCGAATGTGTTGGATGTTGAATTCGTTTAACAGGCTTTCCAGCTTCTCTTCGCGGGCTTTTTTGCTTAGCTCTTTACGGGTTTGTAAGATGGCTAAAATATTGTCAGCCACAGTTAATTTACGAAACACCGACGCTTCTTGTGGCAGATAGCCAATGCCGGCTTTTGCGCGGCCATGCATCGGCTTTTTAGAAATGTCCTGCTGGTTAATGAGCACCTTGCCCCGATCGGCTTGCACTAGACCAACGATCATATAGAAACAGGTGGTTTTGCCCGCACCATTGGGGCCCAACAGGCCAACTACCTGTCCAGAAGATACGGACAGGCTAACGTCTTTTACAATGGCGCGCTTGCTATAGCTCTTGGCGAGATGCTGAGCTTCGAGTTTTGACATGAGCTTGGAATAGTCGTCTTAGTTGGAGGGGTTAAAAATCATCTTCACTCGTTGCTTGGAGCTAGGCTTGGCTGAGGCTTTCACCTTTTCATCGGCAACGGAGTAATTGATAACGTCGCCGCTAAACTGATTGCCGCGTTGGTGCAGGGCTGCCTTGCCGCTTAAGGTAATGATGTCAGCATTAACATCATAGACTAGGTTGTTGGCCCAGGCTTCTAGTAGACTGCTATCGCTTTCTACTTCCTGCTGTAAATGGGCTTGGTCAGCATCCTTGCCATCGGCAATGAACGAATCAATGTTGTTTTTGTCATCCATTATGATTTCCACGGTGTGGGCACTAATAATCATGGTGCCTTGGGTGACGATGACATTGCCTGAATAAATATAATGGCCTTTGGCTTCGTCCATTTCTGCGGCATCGGCTTCTAGGCTAATGGGCTGTTTGCGGTCCGTATCCAGGGCCAGACTTGCCGTGCTAAACAACAGGCCAGTGGCTAGGGCCAGTGATGTAGCTAAGGTGGTAAAAAGGCGATTCATGGGCATAATTTAATTTCCTGGTTGTATGTGTCCGCGCACCTGGTTTAACAGAGCTAGGGTCTGGTTATCCATGTCCATCTTGAGGCCAATGCTGGTCATGTTGCTGCGCTTGCCTTCAATGCTGGCATAGTCAGAGGTTAACGCTAAGCCTTGGTTAGGTAAGATTCTAAGGCTTTCTGTTGCCAAGCTCAAAGGGTTTTGCGGATCGGGGCCGTTAGTAATGAAAGTATTACCATTGAGCATCATCTGCGCCCCCGAATCAATCACCGTGGCCTGGTCTGCCCGGCCAAACCAGGCTGGTTGATTGGGGCGATAAAGCTGAAACCTTGGGGCGCTGATGTCAGTAGCCGCGTATTCTTTTAAATGTTCAAAGCGCTGGCCACTGATTTGACTATAAAGGCGGCCTGCTTGATCGTACTGAAAGTGGGTGCCGTTGATCATAAAGTGATCAGGTTTTAGGTCTTCGCGAGCAGGCTCAGTGGTTTGGCTGACCTGCTGCTGCCACACATTCAAGCCAACAACCAATATACCTAGGGCAACTAGGTTAATGAGTAGCCAGCGGAGATTTAAGCGAGACAGCATAGTGATTGACCGAATCCTTGTGGGCTTGTGGGTATGTTTTACACTTGTGCACTATTGTAGAG
>JAERSU010000086.1 GCA_016845445.1 Oceanospirillaceae bacterium
GATTACGACCTAGCGGGTTTCTGCGTTGGCATCGTAGAAAAAGACCAGATCATCGATGGCAGCAAGGTTAGCCAAGGTGATGTATTAATTGGCCTTCCTTCTTCTGGCCCCCACTCCAACGGTTACTCCCTGATCCGCAAAATCATCGAAGTCTCTGGCGCTGACCTAAACCAACCTATGGGCGAAAGCACCCTAGCAGCAGCCCTCATGGAACCAACTCGTATTTACGTCAAAGCCCTGCTAGAACTATTCAAGCGCGTACCGGTCAACGCGCTATCCCACATCACAGGTGGTGGTTTATTGGAAAACCTGCCACGGGTAATGACAGAAAACTGCGTGGCTAAAATCAGTAAAGACTCCTGGCAACGCCCAGCCGTATTTGACTGGCTAAAAGAAGCTGGCAATGTCGATGAAACGGAAATGCATCGCACCTTTAACTGCGGCGTAGGCATGGTCATTGTGGTACCTGCAGAGCAATCTGAGGCGGCCATGCAATGCTTGCAAGAACAAGGTGAACAACCATGGGTCTTAGGCCATATTGAAGCCCGCAATGGTGATGAAGAACAGGTGCAATTGGTTTAACAACAACTCCCACATAGAGTTAATTAAGTCATGCAATCTTCCCACGAAAAAACCAAAATTGTGGTGCTAATTTCTGGTGGTGGCAGCAACCTTCAAGCTGTCATCGACCAGGTAGCCAACGGCACCATTGATGCTGAAATAAGCCTTGTTATCAGCAACAATCCCGATGTCAAAGGCCTGCAAAGAGCAAATCACGCCGGTATCCCCACCGCCCTTGTCAATCATCGCGAATACGATAGCCGCGACAGTTTCGAGCGTGAACTGATTCGTCAGATCGACAGCCATCAACCCGATCTGCTGGTACTGGCTGGATTCATGCGTATTTTTAATGCAGGCTTCACCAATCACTATGCAGGCCGCATGCTCAACATCCACCCATCACTATTGCCCAAGTTCAAAGGCGTCCACACCCACGAACGCGCTCTACAAGCCGGTGATAAGGAACATGGGGCAACTGTGCATTTCGTTACCAGTGAACTTGATGGCGGCCCACTGGTCATACAAGCTATAGTACCCATTAAGGACACCGACACGGCGAGCGATCTTGCCGCTCGAGTACTCGTTCAAGAGCACGTCATCTACCCAATTGCCATCAAATGGTTCTGTGAAGGTCGACTTACTTTAGATGGCAATCAGGTATGCTTGGACAAACAACCCCTACCCAAGGAAGGCATTGCCCACCACGCCAACAGCTAAACAGGACACCTAGGAGAAATGGTAATGAATGGAATAAAGGAATTTATCGCTAGAGCGCTCGTTACCAGTCTATTCGCCGCGGCCCTAATTGCTAACCTTAGCAGCGCCAATGCCAGCAATCCCACCCAACTAACGCCTTTTACCGCCCACTATGCTAGCTTATGGGATGTGGGCCTTAAAATTGGTGGCCAAGCCACGCGCCAATTGCAGCAGACCGACAATGGCCAATGGCACTTTAGCCTCGAGGCTAAAGCCATGATTGCCAAACTCAGTGAACACAGCACCCTGCGCATGGAAAAGGGCACAGTTTTACCCCTCAAATACCAGTATCAACGCAAAATTCTTAACCGCCAAAAGGACTTAAGTATCGATTTCGATTGGCAGGCAGGCACAGCAACCACCCATACTAGCGATAGCTGGCACATGGATATCAAGGCACCACTGCAAGATAAGTTAAGTGTGCAGTTGCAGTTACAACGTGATCTTGCGCGTGCCAAGCAGATCAATATTGGCGACCAGTTGAGCTACGAAGTGGCCGCTGGTGGACAGATTGAAGCCTTTAACTACCAGGTGGTAGACATCGAAATGCTCGATACGCCGTTAGGCACCATGCAAACCATGAAGGTAGAACGATTACGTAACCAATCAAGCAATCGACTTACCTATATCTGGTTCGCGCCGCAATTGGACTACCATGTTGTACGCATCCTGCAACAGGAGCCCGACGGTAAGCAATACCAGCTGGACATCGAACAACTGGATTACTAGTCATTGGCACTAGTGATAGATTCGGTAAAGTTTAGTAAACGCCATAGCCAATAGCTAACGGGTTGGTTAGAATTGGGACCTATTTTGCCACCCATAGATTAGATATTGCCATGCGCCCAATGATTATTGCCCGTCACCTAGCTCTAGCTACAGCCTTAATGGTAACCAGCACCGCTTTACATGCCCAAGAGCTTGAAGAGCAATATCAAGCGGCATTGGCCCATGATAACAACCTGGCCGCGAGCATTAAACGTCATGCCTCAACGGAACTGCTTGGCGACATCGCCCAAGCAGCATTTCGCCCCACCCTTTCTGGCAGCTACACTGACACCTTTAACATTGAAAACAACAGCAACAGCGATAGCTATAGTGCATCCCTAGCCCTTAACATCAAGGTACCTGCCTACCACGCCAAAGATGGTAGCCTTGCCAGCATCAAGCAATCAGAAGCCAATTTACAGGCCAGCCATAC
>JAERSU010000087.1 GCA_016845445.1 Oceanospirillaceae bacterium
GCTCACACTGATGCCTGGGCAACAAACCCTGTTCACTGGGGAAGATCAACTTCAGAGCAATCAAAAACAGCACCACCCCGCCACCCACACCGATGGCTTCTTTGGAGAGCTGTAAGAAACTTAGAATATAAGGGCCTAGCAGCAAAAATAGCATCAGCACAGCGTAGGCAATCATCAGTTCCCGGCGCAGTACTTTGCCACGCCGTGCTTCAGGTACGTCCTTTAACACACTCATAAATAAGGGCACGTTGCCCAAAGGGTCCATAACCAAAAACAACAATGTGGCCGATGCAACAATATCCATGCCTGCTTTCCCAAAGCTTGAAAAAATCGCTCCATGGAAGCACGGTCAAGCAATGACTGGCAAGTAGCTAGGCCCTAAACCTGTAGGTTAAGGTCGCAAAAGCTGAACTTAAGCACTAGTGATAAAGATTTTTTTCTTGAATAATGTTGCTTATCCGACCTAGACTTTAGTCGGACCACATTGGAGAACAGTCATGCCCACACTGGAGCAGCAAAAGCAACAAATCATTGATGAAGTTTGCCAAACTCTAGCCACTCGTTTCGACGACGCTGACAACCCACTACGCCAACAGTTGGCGCGCCTGTATTACCAGGAAAGCATTCCTAAAGAGGTGGTGCGTTATCAACATGAAGACATGGTTGGTGCTCTCAATTGCCTCTGGCATCATGTTCGGCAGCGTCAGCCAGACGAAGACAAATTCCATATCTACCAGCCCAACTACGCAGAACACGGCTGGGAAAACAGCCATACCATCATTGACATAGTGGCTGACAACCGTCCTTTTCTTATTTCCTCCATCAGCGGCGCCCTAGCCACCCCCGGCCATACGGTGCACAAAACCACCCACCCTGTGGTAGCCATGCAACGCACAAAAGACGGCAGCTTAACTCATATAGCGGCTTTTTCTGGTGATCCAGAAGAACCCCAACTAGAAGCTATTATGCGCTTTGAAATTGATCACATTCATTGTGAAGATGCCATCCGCAAGGTTAAACAGGCCCTGACTAGTGTCTTACAAGATGTGCGCTTGGTGGTGCAGGACTGGCAAGCTATGCAAGCCATCATGCAAGACATCACCCAACGCTTGACCAGCCAGCAACTTAGCATGGATGCAGAGACCAAAAGCGAGCAGTTGGCCTTCTTGCAGTGGGCGGTAAACAACCACTTTACCTTTATCGGTTATCGTTACTACGCCCTAGAACAACACGGCCAAGACACCCTCATTGTACCCGATGCCGAATCTGGGCTTGGCACCTTCCGGGCCGCCAATAGTAGCGCCCAGCACCTGCAAAGCTCTCTTCTCAGTGAGCACCTAGTCAACCTAGCCATGCGCCCGCGTATATTGGTCATCACCAAATCCACCAGTCGATCTACGGTGCATCGCCCTGTAAACCTCGACTACCTAGGGGTGAAGCAATTTGATGATGCCGGCAACATCGTTGGTGAACATCGGTTTTTTGGTCTTTACGCTTCTGCTGCCTACATGGCAAGGGTACAAGACATTCCCTACCTACGCAGCAAAGCCAAGTTAATCCAACAAAGCATACAGGTACTGCCAGCCAGCCATAAAGGCAAGGCATTAATGCATATTCTCAACAGTTATCCACGGGATGAAATGATGCAAACCCCGGTGGAAGAGCTGATTCCCATCATGACCGGCATCATGGAGACCCAAGAACGTCACCAGTTGCGTCTGTTTTTGCGCACCGACTTATATGGCCGCTACGTTTCCGCCCTAATCTATGTGCCGCGGGAACGTTTCCACACACAATTGCGCCAAGAATTCGAAACCATGTTACTCAGCGAGTACCAGGCCGCCAGCTCGGATTTCAGCGTGTCCTTTGATGAGCCGGCCATGGCCCGCGTGCATATCACCGTGCACGGCCAGGATATGCACACCAAAAGCTGTGATGAGGATGCCCTAGAAGAACGCATGCGTGCGGCCATGCTTAACTGGCAGGATCATCTATTTAATGCCTTGCAAGATCAACTTGGCGATATCGATGGTCGACACCTATGGGATCAGTATGAAAAGGCCTTCCCCCTAGCCTACCAAGAAGACCATAGCGCCAGTATTGCTGTCAAAGACATGCAACGACTACAACAGTTAAATACCACGACCCCCCTTGGCACCTACCTGTTTCAAAGCGTACGAGAAGATAAACAGCGGTTAAATTTCAAGATATATGGCCTCGGTCAGTCCAAGGCCCTGTCGGATGTCTTGCCCACTTTAGAGCACATGGGCGTCAGGGTCATTAATGCGCGTCCCTATAATATCCGCCCGCTTAACAATCTGCCCATGTGGCTGATTGATTTCAGCATTCAGCTTGATGACGAGCTAGTGCAGGACCTGGATACCATCAAACAGGGTTTCCAGGACGCCTTTAGTCAAGCCTACACGGGCAGAATCGCCAGCGACTATTTTAATGCACTCGTGTTAAACGCCGGCATCAACTGGCGCGAAGCCGAGTTATTACGCGCCATTAGCGCCTACCTCCATCAAATTCAGGTACCATTCAGCCCTAGCTCCATGCGTGCCACGTTAAATAAACACGCCAGCATAACGCACCTGCTTATTGACTTGTTTTATGCTCGCTTTGATCCACAGCACCACAATGCAGAGCGCCAACAAAGCATTACCCAGGCTATTCATGCAGCCCTAGATCAGGTTTCCAATCTAAACGAAGACCGCATTATCAAGTACTTCTTGTCCTGCCTACAAGCCGTGCTACGCTGCAACTATTTCCACACCGACGACCAGGGCCACAGCCGTCAATATCTGGCCCTCAAGATAGACCCACAGGGCATACCTGGCATGCCGTTGCCAATGCCAAAATTTGAGATTTTTGTCTATTCGGCCTGGGTAGAAGGCGTTCATCTTCGCGCCGGTAAGGTCGCCCGTGGTGGCTTACGCTGGTCTGACCGCCACGAAGACTACCGTACCGAAGTGCTAGGCTTGGTGAAAGCCCAAATGGTGAAAAATGCGGTCATCGTGCCGCAAGGCGCCAAAGGCGGCTTTGTCTGCAAACAATTGCCAGAAAATGCCGACCGAGAAACCCTCATGGCAGAGGTTGTACGCAGCTACTCTACCTTTATTCAAGCCTTGATAGACCTAACCGACAACATCGTTGATCAGGAGCTGGTACCGCCGGCTAATACGGTACGCTATGACGAAGACGACCCCTATTTGGTGGTTGCCGCCGACAAGGGTACGGCCACCTTTTCAGATATTGCCAACGGTATCTCCGAAGCCAACAACTTCTGGCTTGGCGATGCCTTTGCCTCGGGCGGTGCCAATGGATATGACCACAAGAAAATGGGGATCACTGCGCGCGGCGCTTGGGAATCCGTTAAGCGGTTATTTGCCGAAGGCGGCATAGACTGTCAAAGCCAAGATTTCACCGTCGTAGGGGTTGGCGACATGGCCGGCGATGTGTTTGGCAACGGCATGTTGTTATCCAAGCACATTCGTTTGCAGGCGGCCTTTAACCACCTGCACATCTTTATTGATCCACAGCCGGATGCGGCCAGTAGTTTTGTAGAACGGCAACGCTTATTCCAGCTACCGCGTTCTTCCTGGGCCGACTACAATCGTGAGCTAATTTCCTCAGGTGGCGGTATCTTCGAGCGCTCCGCCAAGAGCATCCCCTTATCTGCAGCGATGCAGACCATGCTCAACACCTCTGCCACCGCCATGGCCCCCAATGATTTGATTCAAGCCTTATTAACCATACCGGTTGATTTGTTTTGGAATGGGGGTATCGGCACCTATGTGAAAGCCAGTCATGAAAGCCACACCGATATCGGTGACCCTGCCAATGATGCCTTGCGCGTGGACGGCAAACAACTTGGCGCACGTATCGTCGGTGAAGGTGGCAACCTTGGTTGCTCTCAGGCAGGACGCATTGAATTTGCTCTGCATGGTGGCTTAATAAACACGGATGCCATCGATAACTCCGGTGGGGTCGACAGTTCTGATCATGAAGTAAATATCAAGATTCTGTTAAGCCAGATTGTCAGCCATGGTGACATGACCCTAAAGCAGCGCAATGATCTGCTCGCCAGCATGACCGATGAAGTTGCCGATCTAGTGCTCAATCACAACTACCACCAAAGCCTAGTCTTAAGCATCGCCCATCACAGTGCAGCGAGCAACCTCTACCAACACAAGCTGCTCATTCATCACTTGGAACAGCTCCAGCGCTTAAATCGCCAACTCGAAGGCCTGCCTAGCGACAGCCAGATTGATGAACGATTGCATAAGCAAGAAGGCCTTAGCAGACCAGAAATTGCCGTGCTATTGGCTTATAGCAAAATGTACCTCTATGACGAACTTATGGCGGCCGATATCGCCAGCGATAGCTATTTAAGCGATGCCCTGCGTGAGTATTTCCCACAACCTCTGCAAGCTGACTTCAAAGAGGCCATGGCAAGCCACCCCCTAAAGGCAGAAATCATTGCGACTCACGTTACCAACTTAATTGGTAATCGCATGGGTGCCACCTTCTTGCACGAGATGAAAGATGCATCTGGCGCGGACGCCGGCGCCATCGCTCGTGCCTTTATGGCCGCCTGCCATATACTCCAAGCTAAGCCACTATGGCAGCAGCTAGATAAGGTCACCTTAAGCTTAGACTATAGCCAAGCTATTGGTCTGCACCAGCACATACAACAGCTATTAGAAGATATGGTTCTGTGGCTCTTACAGCAGCATAGAGAAAGCTGTATAAACAGTATGATTTCTCTGTACAGTGAGGCCATGGAAAGCTATGCTAACGGGCTGACAGAACGATTACCCAAAGCCGCTAAAAAACGCCTACAGAAGCGCCAAAAAAGCCTGCAAGCAGGCGGCTTAGATGCCCACACTAGTCAACGTTTAGGGCAACTGGAATTCAGCTATTTTGGTTTGGATATTGCCCGTGCCGCTAGTCAGTATGGTCACCCCGTTAATGAGGCCAGCGAGCTTTGGTTTAGTCTATACAGCGATTTCCAAGCCGATTGGCTGTGCCAAGCGATTGCTGCCTTACCGGGCAATGACACCTGGCAACGTAAAGCCCGCCTGAGCCTGAAAAAGGAATTAGAAAGCAGTCTGGCAAATTTGACTGGTGAAATTCTGCAATGCCAATGCCTAGCGGATTGGCGCGGGCTGCAGGCCAATAAACTGGCTCGCTTAAAGCGCCTGTTAAGCGAACTAAAACAACAGGGTGATCTGGACCTAGCCAAACTGTCAGTAGCCATTGCGGAAATATCCCGCTTACAAGATACTAACTAAGGAATAATCATGTCCAGCACGCCTTTAAATCGCGACCTGTTTGATCAGGTAATGGTTCCCAACTATGCCCCAGCCAGCAACATTCCAGTGCGCGGCGAAGGTTCTCGAGTTTGGGACCAAGAAGGCCGAGAATACATAGATTTTGCTGGCGGCATTGCGGTAACCAGTGTGGGCCATGCGCATCCGCAAATGCTTGCTACCCTGCAGGACCAGGGTAGCAAAGTATGGCACCTGTCTAACTTCATGACCAATGAGCCAGCCTTAAAACTAGCCCAGCAATTAACCGACGCCACCTTTGCCGAACGTGTTTTTCTATGCAGTTCTGGCGCCGAAGCCAACGAGGCCGCCTTTAAGCTAGCGCGTCGCTATGCATTTGACAAGTTTGGCCCAGATAAACATGAAATCATCGCCTTTCATCAAGGCTTCCATGGGCGCACTCTGTTTACCGTAAACGTCGGTGGCCAGCCCAAATACAGCGACGGGTTTGGCCCCAAAATAGTCGGTATTACGCACCTACCTTACAATGATATCGCCGCCTTGGAGGCAGCCGTGTCGGACAAGACCTGTGCCATTGTTATGGAACCCCTGCAAGGGGAAGGTGGCATTATCGCCGCGGATCCTGCTTTCGCGCAGAAAGCACGTGAGTTGTGCGATAAATATCAGGCATTGTTGGTCATCGATGAGGTACAAACGGGTGTTGGCCGGCTTGGCAGCCTCTATGCCTACCAACAACTTGGCATCACACCCGACATCATGTCCAGCGCCAAAGGACTAGGTAATGGCTTCCCGGTCGCGGCCATGCTCACCACCAAGGCCATTGCCACACATATGGGGGTGGGCACCCATGGCAGCACCTATGGTGGCAACCCATTGGCCAGCGCTATTGCTAGCAAGGTATTGGATCTAATCAATCAACCGCAGGTATTGGCAGACGTGAATGCCAAATTTGAACGCTTCAAAACGGGCCTTGAAGCCATCAATGCAAAATACCCATTCATGCATGAAGTGCGCGGTCGAGGCTTACTCATCGGCGCCGCCTTAAACGAAGATTACCTAGGCCGTGCCGGCGATTTTCTAAGCGCGGCTACCGAAGTGGGTCTGATGGTGCTGGTAGCGGGTCCTGATGTCGTACGCTTCGCCCCTTCTCTTCTCATTCCAGACGCCGATATCGATGCCGGTCTAGCCCTATTTGAACAGGCCGTTGCCAAGGTAACCCAAACTTAACAACTAGGCTTCAACCTTCAGCAAGCCATAATGCACCTGACCGGCTTTTTTCTGTCGGTGCAGGTGCCAATTATCCGGTAATTTCAAGTTAACCAGGGGCTCTGGCTGCTCCACGTAGATGAGACTGCCAACCTGCAGTAGACTGCTATCCTGTAGCCGTGTCAAAACATCGTCCATTAACGACAGAGCAAACGGCGGGTCTAAAAAAACCACGTCGTATGGCCTCTGCTGGTGCGCTTGACGCAACCAGTCAAAACAACTCATGTTATGCACGTTTGCCACCTGTTGAGGTTGCAATTCCAGCTGCGCAAGATTGTCCTTTAGCTGCTGGCAAGCTACCTGTGACAATTCCACCATATCAACTAGGGCAGCATCTCTAGAAAGCGCTTCTAGACTCAAAGCCCCGGTACCCGTAAACAAATCCAGACAGCGGGCACCGGGCAAGCTTGGGGACAACCAATTAAACACCGTTTCGCGAACCCGATCTGTGGTTGGTCGCAACCCAGCCACGGTGGCAAACGGCAATTTACGTCCCCGCCAATGGCCGGCAATGATGCGCAGTTCCTGACGCGCAGGTTTAGCAAACTCCACCACCTTACCTTGTCCTGCTATGGCCTTAAACGGATTATGTTTTTTACTTTTTTGGGGGCGTCGACTGCGACTCATGATGTGGTCTTATTCAGAACTAACTAACACTATTGTAGGCTAAGCCAAGCATACTCTCTAGTGGCAAACAAAAGATCTTGCTTAATACGGCTATACAACCGCCAGGCAAGCGATGACCAGGTAGGGCTTCCATGCTAAAATGCGCCTTGCGCTATATACAGGAGGATGCCAGCAACATGGCTCTATTTAACCTTTTCGGCAAAAAACACGTCGAAACTGAAGCAGACACAGAATCCACTGCATCGAACACCAGCAACACCGATGCCCAAGCCACCGGCACAACAACCGTAGAAACACCTGTTGAGCAAGCTGCCAATACCCCTGCCGAGGCCGTAGAACAACCTCAGGAAAAACCCACAAGCGGTGGTTTTTTTGCCCGTATTCGGGCCGGCTTAGCCCGCACCCGAAGCCAATTAGGCGAAGGCCTGGCCAGTGTTTTCATGGGCGCCAAACACATCGATGACGACCTATTTGAAGAATTAGAAACTCAATTATTGATGGCAGATGTTGGCGTAGAAGCCACCGCTGAGATCATGCAACAGCTTACCGATGCTGTTGCACGTAAAGATTTGCAAGATCCGCAAGCCCTCTATCAAGCGCTGCGCCAAAGTCTGGCTGAACTCATTCGACCCTGCACCGCACCATTGCATATCCCTGAGCAAGACAGCCCCTTTGTGATCTTGATGGTGGGCGTTAATGGCGCTGGTAAAACCACCACCATCGGCAAGCTTACCAAACGTTTTCAGGCCGCCGGCAAATCGGTCATGCTAGCCGCCGGCGACACCTTCCGTGCCGCAGCGGTAGAACAATTGCAGACCTGGGGCGAGCGTAACAAGGTTCCAGTGGTGGCCCAGCACACAGGCGCCGACAGTGCCTCGGTAATCTTTGACGCCGTACAATCTGCTCAGGCCAAGGGCGTGGACGTGGTCATTGCCGACACCGCCGGCCGTTTGCAAAACAAGGGCCATTTAATGGATGAGCTAAGCAAGGTGGTGCGCGTCATGCAAAAACTCGATGTCAACGCCCCTCACGAGGTGATGTTGGTGTTGGATGCTGGCACCGGTCAAAACGCCCTCAGCCAAGCCACCCTATTTGGCGAAGCCGTTGGTGTCACAGGTGTTACCCTAACCAAACTTGATGGCACCGCCAAGGGTGGTGTCATCTTTGCTTTAGCCAAACAGTCCGCCTTACCTATTCGTTTTATCGGCGTTGGTGAACAAGCCGATGACCTACGCCCCTTTGATGCCGAACAATTTATTGATGCCTTGTTCGATAAGCAAGACTAAGCCATGATTCAGTTTCAACAGGTTAGCAAGCGCTACCGAGACAAGACCGCTCTTGATAACGCCAACTTCCACCTACCTCGCGGTGCTATGGCGTTTCTAACGGGGCACTCAGGGGCTGGTAAAAGCACCCTGTTAAAATTAATCATGCACATGGAACAACCCACCAATGGCAAGGTCATCGTTGATCAACAAGATTTAAGCCAATTGAATCGCCACCAGATCGCCATGCACCGCCGCAAAATCGGCCTAGTGTTCCAAAACCATCAGCTCTTAGAAGACTACACAGTGTATGACAACATTGCCTTGCCTTTGAAGGTCAGTGGCTATAATAATCGCGATGCTGGACGTCGTGTACGTGCGGCCTTAGATAAGGTGGGACTACTCGACAAAGAACGTCAATTCCCAGAAGTACTCTCCACCGGAGAGCAACAACGTATTGGCATTGCTCGCGCCATCGTTAACAAGCCACGATTAATCTTGGCTGATGAACCAACGGGCAACCTGGATCCCAAGTTGTCCGCTGAAATAATGCAATTATTTGAGCAGTTCAATCAGGTAGGCGTAAGCGTGTTAATCGCCAGTCACGATCTGGCCTTAATCGAACACATGGGCCATGCCAAGATTCAACTCAATAGGGGCCGCCTAAGTGGTGCCTTTGTGGGACCCAACTAATGACCACACAAGCACAACGCAGCCGTCCGGAGCAGCTGGGTAAACGCCTACTTAGGGAACATGGTGAAGTGGCTATAAGCAGTTGGCTACGCTTATGGCGCCAGCCACTAACCAATCTACTCACCTGGCTCACACTAGCCATCGCTCTTGCCCTGCCGGGCACCCTTATTATTATGCTAAGTCAGGCCCAGGGTTTAGCCAATCAACTACACACCAGCAATCAAATCAGTGTCTTCTTGTCCTTACAGGCAAGCACCGCCGAAGGCCAGGCTCTGAGCCAGCAATGGCAAGTTCATGGTGACATTCACAAAACCACCTTTATAGCCGCTAATGACGCTTTGCAACAGTTTAGTCAGGCTAGCGGTTTGGGTGATGTCTTAACCAGCCTAACGGATAATCCCTTACCGGCTACTATTTTACTGGAGCCGGTCAGCGACGACCCAGAACACATCCAACAACTGGTACAGCAACTACGCCAAGCAGAACTGGTTGATCAAGTGTTGGTTGACCAGCTATGGCTGCAGCGCATGCACACGCTGGTAAACACCAGTCAAATGGCTATCTTAATACTCAGCCTGATGCTCGCCCTGGGTGTCTTGCTAGTGATGGGGAATACCATCCGCCTGCAACTAGAAAACCGCCGCGCAGAAATCCTCGTGATTAAGCTGGTAGGTGGCACCGATGCCTACCTGCGCCGGCCTTTCCTTTACACCGCCATCTGGTCTGGGCTGCTAGCTGGACTTATGGCTTGCAGCATTATGGCGGCAGCCCTGGCGGCCCTTGCGCCACCACTTGGTCAATTAGCGGCTTCGTTTAGTAGTGATTGGCAACTTAGCAATTTGGGGGTGAGTGAAGTTCTGCTGACCATATTAGGCAGTTGCCTGCTCTCCTGTGCCGCTAGTCTACTAACGGTACAGCGCCAAATGGCCAACATTGAACCCTAGCCATGGCTAGCTATATTAGTCCTTTGGTCGCATTCGACCGGCCTTTACAGGTCTTTACTAAATCTTGACGCAAAATCCCCTTGCACTTGTTGCTGAGGCTGTCTATTATTACTGCCTCAAAGCTGCCTCCCAGACTTTATGATTTATATTATGTTTTTCTAAAGTTGTAGCGTTATCAGGGAAAAGTGCAGTAAAAATCCTCGAAATATGGTATAATACAAGCATATCAAGAGGTTGGAGAAGCACCAGCAAAGCTCGTCCATTATGAGCTTGTTAGGACCTCCAGAACGAAGGAGATATAAAATGGGTACACAATTATTAGCAATTGATGCCTTATCACCAGGTCAGAATCACGAAGCTTACATGCAAACCGTAAGCCAGATCCCTGTACTGAGTGTGGAAGAAGAACGTGTATTGACCAATCGTCTATACCACGAAAATGATTTGGACGCTGCCCGTCAGTTGGTAATGTCCCACCTACGCTTTGTTGCCCACATAGCCAAGAGCTACTCTGGCTATGGCCTGCCCCAGGCAGATCTAGTACAAGAAGGCAACGTTGGCTTGATGAAGGCGGTTAAGCGCTTCAACCCGGAAGTGGGCGTGCGTCTAGTGTCCTTTGCTGTGCATTGGATCAAGGCGGAAATGCACGAATACATTCTGCGCAACTGGCGTATTGTTAAGGTCGCCACCACCAAAAGTCAGCGTAAGCTGTTCTTTAACTTGCGTAGCGCCAAGAAAAAGCTAGCCTGGCTGACCCAAGACGAAGTCAAATCCGTTGCTGAAGACCTAGGTGTCGACCCGAAAGTGGTTGAGCAGATGGAAGGCCGCATGGCCGCTCAGGACATGGCCTTTGACGCCCCTGAAAGCGATGACGACAACGCCTATCAGGCACCCGCCTACTACCTGGAAGATCACAGTGCTGATCCAGCTCTACAGCTAGAAGCAAGCGACTGGGAAGCCGACTCCAATCAGCGCCTAGCCAATGCCATGGCCGATTTGGACGAACGTAGCCGTGACATCCTGCAACAACGTTGGTTGAGCGATTCCAAGGCAACTCTACACACCCTGGCAGACCAGTATCAGGTCTCCGCAGAGCGCATTCGCCAGCTAGAAAAGAATGCCATGAAGAAGCTCAAAGCAGCCATGAGCTGATCGCTAAAAGCAAACACAGAGGCCGGTACACACCGGCCTTTTTTTGTATAGCTTCTTGCTAGACAGTGGCCCCTCTCGAAGGGGTCAGACTCCATTCCTTTTGTACCTAAAGTGCATGACTGCCAACTAGCACTGTGTAGAACCTATGGGAATCTGACCCCGCTCCGTGCTACCCCTCGTTCCTGCCGCCGCCACAGCCGGGGTCTGATTTAAGCGCAGTGCAAGTCTGACCCCTGCGAGGTTTGTGCCTGGGATCCGATCAGAGCGTTATAAAGCTACTGGTGTCAACATCTCCAAGATAGGCTGACGAGCCCTGTAGTCAACAACAACCCGCGCAAGTGTTGATTAAAACGAGCTAGTCGATTCTGGCACAGACCGAGAGCTACAGGATTCGCCAATGAGTCTTGGAGATGTTGACGCCGGTGGCTTCAAGAAAGGGACGTCGGGTGAGGAACCTTTTCTTGAGCTATAGCGCCGGGTTTCCCCGCGAGGTCAAGAAAAGATTCATCGCCCGGCGGCCGTGCTCGGCAGTTGACGACGGCACCACCAAGCAAGATTAGTGCTCGGCAGTCAACGACGGTGCCACAGACTAGCTACCAGACGATATGTTGCCAAACGTTGTTAAGGACGATGGGTTGGGCTTCGATGGTGGGATGCAAGCCATCACGTTGCATTAATTCCTCATGGATGGCCACCTCTTCTAGAATAAAGGGCACCAGTTGGGTATTGTGTTGCTTGGCTAACTGGGCATATTGCTCAAAGAAAGGCTGGGTGTATCGGGCACCGTAGTTGGGTGGGATCTGAATGCCAATAACCACAACTTCGATATTGCGTTGCTGGGCCATGTTAATCATGCGGCTTAGGTTGGCGCTAATCATGGGCACCGGATAACCACGCAGGCCATCATTGGCACCTAGCTCCAATAGCAACCACTGGGGTTCAAACTCATTTAATAGCGCGGGTAATCGACGCACCCCCCCTTCGCTAGTCTCACCACTAATACTGGCATTAATCACCTGCCAATCGGCTTTGCTATGATCTTTACGCAAACGCTCTTGCAACAAGGCTGGCCAGGCTTCATCCAAGGCCATACCATAACCAGCACTTAAACTATCACCCAATACCAACACCCTGGTTTCGGCTTGCACAGTAAATGGCAACACAAAAAGTAGGGCTAATAGTGTAAATGTTTTGCAAATGTCAGCTTTTGCCGTTCTCGCTTGCTTCACTAATTGCGATAATCGACGGCATATAAATCGAACCATGGGATACCCTATGTCTACTACAAATCCATTCTTGGCCACCAAGGGCCTAAGCCAGGTTATAAATAGCCCAAACGGCCAAACAGATCAACCAGATTTACATATTCTTGACCAAGTTAATTTGAATATTCACCCTGGAGAAACCGTGGCTATCGTTGGCGCTTCGGGTTCCGGCAAAACCACCCTGCTAGGCATGTTGGCTGGTTTGGACACACCATCCCACGGCAAGGTGTTTTTGGCCGGCAATGAAATTACCGCCTTAGATGAAGAAGCGCGTGCCGATATACGCAAACATCACGTCTCCTTTATCTTCCAAAACTTCCAACTTCTGCCCAGCTTGAGTGCCAAAGAAAACGTCATGCTGCCCCTCGAAGTAAAAGGCGATCACAAGGCCGCGCAACTGGCTGATGAATACCTGCAACGAGTAGGCTTGGGCGCACGTGGACACCACTACCCCAACCAGTTGTCCGGAGGCGAACAACAACGCGTTGCCATCGCTCGCGCCTTTGCCGCGCAAGCCCCCATTTTATTTGCTGACGAGCCCACCGGTAACCTAGACAGTGATACTGGCGCGCACATCGAAACCCTGTTGTTCGAATTAAACCGCGAAGCGGACACCACCCTCGTACTAGTCACCCACGACGCAAAACTAGCAGATCGCTGCCAGCGCACCATACGCTTACAGGCAGGCAAACTGCAGGAAGAGGATGTAAACCATGCTTAAACTGGCGGCCCGCCTCGCGTGGCGAGATTGGCGCGGGGGTGAACTACAACTACTCTTGGCGGCCTTGCTGCTGGCCATCACTAGCTTGACCAGTATCAGCCTGTTTACCGCCCGCGTGCAACAGGCCATGGTCGCTGAAGGCGCCACCTTGCTAGCTGCTGACTTACGTCTGCGCGGCAGTGCAGAAATCGATCCTAGCTGGCAGGAACTGGCCCAGCGCAAAGGGCTTCAGCAAGCCCAGACCCACACGTTTCAGGGCATGCTATTCAGTGACACAGGCATGCAACTAGCCAGTGTCAAAGCCGTTACCGACTTATATCCATTAAAAGGCCAGCTTACCGTAAGCCAAGAGGCTTTTGGGGTAGCTACGGCCACCTCACAAGGGCCTAAGCCGGGTGAACTTTGGTTAGATTCACGCTTACTTGCTAGTTTAAACGTTGCCGTTGGCGATCATGTGGATTTAGGCGAAACCACCCTCAAGCTTACCCAGGTACTCATTACCGAACCTGATCAGGCCGGTGGTTTTGCTGGTTTTGCCCCCCGCGCCATCATGCACCTTGATAACCTGGCTGCCACCCAAGCGGTACAAACAGGAAGTCGCATTCGGCGTAATTGGTTGCTAGCTGGTGATGCGCAGCAGCTCTCGGCCTTACGCCAAGACGTCACGCCATTGCTCACTAACGCACAAAGTTGGCAAACCCCCGATGATGCCAACAACAGTATGGCGGACACCCTCGAGCGCGCCGAGCAGTTCCTACTGCTAGCCGGTTCTTTGGCAGTCATACTCTCGGGCATTGCCCTAGTACTGTCCGCTAGACGTTACAGCCTGCGCCAGGCTAAACACGTTTCCCTGTTAAAATGCCTAGGCTTAAAACCTGCCCAACTGCGTCTTTTGTACCTCAGTCAAATGCTACTGTTGGCACTCGCAGCTTTACTCTTTAGCCTACCTTTAGCCTGGGGGCTGCACGCCGGCTTATTGACCCTGTTAGCTGATTATATCCAGGTCACTGGCCCCATGCCCGTGCAACCCTTTGTGCTGGGTGGCTTAACGGGCTTGTTATGCCTCTTGACGTTTGTTATGCCGCCTATGTTAAGTCTGGCTAAGGTGGCGCCGGCACAAGCCTTGCGCCAATCCATGGCACGCAACAAACAACCCATGCACCATTGGCTGATTGGCTTTGTCGCCATGCTAGGGTTAGTCTACTGGCATAGCCAGTCCTGGTTAATCACCCTTGGGCTAATCGCCGCTCTGGCGGTATTGGGCACCCTATTATGGCTCATTAGTGGCGCCATGCTCTGGCTTGCCGCTCGTAATCGCCATCGTTTTGGCCAAGCAGGCAAACTCGGCATCGCCAACCTCCAACGTCGCCGCCGCCAGAACAGCACCCAAATTATGATCTTTGCCATGGCGCTAATGCTCTTATTTAGCCTCTTAGGGGTACGTAACTTCCTGCTCGATAACTGGCAGGAACGTTTAGCCAAGGACACACCCAACGTGTTTATGCTTAATATCTTTGGCGAGCAGCGTGATGCCTTAAATAACTTTGTCATCGATGAAGGCATTAGCCCCGACGGCCTGTTCTTCTATCCTATGACCCGCGGACGTCTAGTTGATCCCGATCCCAAAGAGCTAATGCGCCAACAGGGTGATGGCCCTGGTCCACGCTTGGATCAAGAACGCAACCTTACCTGGAGCAGTGAACTGCAGGCCGGCAACAAACTAGTTGCCGGCCAATGGTGGCAACCAGGTCATAAGGATCTACAGGTATCCATCGAACAGGAGTGGGCCGAGGACTACGACTGGCAACTAGGTGATACCCTTACCTATAACGTCGCGGGCATTGCACATAAAGCCACCATCACGAGCATCCGCGAGGTAGACTGGGGTAGTTTAAAACCCAACTTCTTTTTGGTTTTCTCCCAGCCGTTAACGGATCCTTATAGCTCCACCTATCTGGCTAGCATGTTTGTGGCAGCCGACAAGCGTCCACAGCTAAGTGAACTATTACGCACCTATCCAACCATTTCCATGATCGATGTGGATCAGATCGTCAAGCAGGTACAAAAGGTCGTCGCCCAGCTAACCCTAGCGGTGGAAAGCATCCTGTTATTGATTTTGCTTGCCGGGGTATTGGTTTTAATTGCCAGTGTACAGGCAAGTAGAGATGAACGCATGCATGAAAGCGCCGTCTTACGCACCCTAGGTGCGAGCCGCTCACTGATTCAGAAATTGCTATTGGTAGAATATGTCACCATGGGCACCATCGCCGGGGTACTGGCCGGCGCCGGTGCCGAAACCCTGCTGGCAGTGCTGCAAACCCAGCTATTTGAACTACCCATGCAATGGCATTGGGAACTGTGGTTATTGGCCCCCATTAGCGGTGCCCTGCTCATTGGCGTGACCGGCTGGTGGTTTAACCGCCGTGTCACCCAAGCACCACCATTGCGCACCCTACGCCAAATATAAGCACCCGCTCTGCAACTGGTACCATGACCCTGCTGGGGCTGTCCCTTTTGGGCGCCCCCACAAGCAGTTAAAATAGTGTACAATCAAGGCATTACTTTACCTGTTAACCATTCATGACCAACCCCAGTTCCCTGCTGGCCCGCATCTTTCCCTTTTTGGTGTGGGGCCGCTACATTACTGCAACCAGCTTGCGCGCCGATGCCATGGCGGGAATTACTGGCGCCATCATCGTGCTGCCACAGGGTGTTGCCTATGCCTTAATCGCCGGCATGCCACCGGAATACGGACTCTACGCTGCCATAGTGCCCGCTATCATTGCCGCTTTATTTGGTTCCTCTTGGCATCTTATATCGGGGCCGACAGCGGCGCTCTCCATTGTGGTATTTACCACCATTAGCCCCTTAGCCCAGGCCGGCACAGAAGAATTTATTGGTTTAGTACTCACCCTCACCCTCATGGCAGGGCTATTTCAGATGGCCTTGGCCTTGGCACGCATGGGCACCCTGGTTAACTTTGTGTCCCATTCTGTGGTGGTGGGCTTTACCTCAGGTGCGGCGGTGGTGATCGCCACCAGTCAGCTCAAGAATGTGCTCCATCTGCCCATTGCCAGTAGTGGCAACTTTTTAGCTAATTGGATTGCCCTGTACGAAAATATATTTCTCACCCACCTGCCTAGCTTGATTGTGGGTAGCATTACCCTGATCACGGTAATCGCTGTAAAACACTATCGCCCTACCTGGCCCAACATGTTGATCGCCATGGTAATCGGCAGCTTTGTAACCCTGGCCCTACAGGCTAGCGGCTGGCTAGCTGCCAACGACATTCGTTTAGTCGGTGAGATTCCAGCCAGTTTGCCACCTTTTTCCATACCACCATTGGATTTCCAGATCATCCGCGATCTGGCTCCTGGTGCCATGGCGTTAGGCCTGCTCGGTCTGGTTGAAGCAGTCTCCATTGCCCGCTCTGTTGCCACTCGTTCAGGGCAACGCATCCGTGGTAATCAAGAATTTCGTGGCCAGGCCCTATCCAATATTATTGGTAGTTTAACGTCTAGTTACGCCGCTTCCGGCTCCTTTACCCGCACTGGCGTAAACTACGCAGCCGGTGCCACCAGCCCCTTGGCCGCCGTATTTGCCGCCATTGCCCTGGCGCTCATCATCTTAATCTTTGCCCCACTGGCGGCCTATATCACCCTGCCAAGCATGGCCGCAATCCTGCTGGTAGTGGCTTGGAATCTAATTGATTGGCACCATATTGAAATTATCTTCCGTTCTGGACGTGATGAATACATGGTGTTTGTGGTGACCTTCTTTGCCACCTTGTTGATGCCCATGGAATTCGCAATCTATCTAGGCGTTTTACTATCCTTGGTATTGTACCTACGCCGCACTTCCAAGCCCGGCATGACCGCCATGGCCAGCAAGGAAAACTCCAATCTACTGATCGCCTCAGAGCGCTCGTCCTTGCCCGAGTGCGATGAACTCAAGATCATC
>JAERSU010000088.1 GCA_016845445.1 Oceanospirillaceae bacterium
CAACAGTTGGCTGATTTATACGATCAGTATCAGGTGTTCCGGGCTGACTGGTTGCAGCTGTGGGAAGAGGGTAAAAATGCACTGCTCGATCATGCTGGGCAAGCAATCAGCATGCCCGAAAAATATGTTTGGCAGGCGCAATTATGGCGCCTAGTTTGTACTGATATTCGTACCCATCAAACACCCGAAGGTTGGTCTGATGCCAATCGCGGTGAACTACACCAGCGTTTTTTACAAGCCTGCTCCGTTATTCAGACTTCCCCAGCTGGTCTACCTAGACGGGTGGTAGTATTTGGCATGTCCAGCTTGCCTATGGCTTGTTTGGAGGTGCTAAAAGCCATTGCGCCCTTTACCCAGGTATTGTTGTTTGTCATGAACCCCAGTGAGTATTACTGGGGGGATATGGTTGAAGGGAGAGAACTGCTCAACCGTCATTATGGTCGCCAAGCCAAACGTCAGGATATGCAGCATATTGGCGCTAATGAGTTGCATCTCTACGGCAACCCATTATTAGCTTCTTGGGGTAAACAGGGTAGGGATTTTCTGCACCAGTTTGACGCCTGGGATGAGCCACAAAGCTATGCTCAGCACTTTTCCCGTTTACCGCAAGGCAAGGTCGATTTGTTCCGTTCGACCAGCGCAGAGGGTGCCAGTCTATTGCGCTGTGTGCAGGATGATATTTTGCAGTTGCGATCGGCTGACGAGAGGCAGGCACTGGCTGATACGAGTGCCGATACCAGTTTAGAGTTTATTAGTGCTCACAACAGTCAGCGAGAAATAGAAATACTACACGATCGCTTATTAGATGATTTTGCTAGTGATCGTGAAGGGCAATTGCAGCCCAAAGATGTGCTCATTATGGTGCCGGATATAACTGCCTACGCACCGCACATCGAGGCCGTGTTTGGCCGCTATCGCCGTCAGGGTGAGGGCCCGACTGATCAGCGTTATTTGCCTTATCATATTGCTGATACCGGTGATCGTTATGCCAATCCCATATTAGGCGCGTTTGAAACCCTGCTAAGCCTGCCGACCCAGCGTATGACATCGGTACAGGGCTTGGGATTATTAGAGGTGGAGGCCTGTCGGCAACATTTTGGCATAGAAGAAGAGGATCTGCAGCAGCTCAAATTGTGGATAGAAGGCGCCAATATACGTTGGGCTTTGAGCGAAGAGCATCGCCAAGATCTAGGGTTACCCGGTCAACAAGGCCATAACAGTTGGCAGTTCGGTATACAGCGGTTATTGCTCGGTTATGCCACTGGCTCCGCAGAAATTTGGCGCGACATAGCGGGTCTTGGCGAAGTCAGTGGCCTAGGGGCTGATTTACTTGGCCGCTTAAATGCCTTTGTTAATGCCTTGGAATATTGGCGTCAGCAACTCGTTAAGAACAACACTGCCTTAGCTTGGAGCGAGCAAATTAGCGACCTTTGGCAAAGCTTTTTTGTCGTCAATGATGAGCAGGTAGAGCGCCTGTATGGGCGCATAGTCGGGTACTTGCAGGACTGGCAAGCAACCGTTGCTCAAGGACAAATGCAGGATCAGCTATTCGCTTTGGAGCTGGTGCAGCATGCATTATACGAGCGTTTGGATCAGCCCAGTTTGAGTTCTCGCTTTATGAGTGGCGCCATCAACTTTGCTACCTTGATGCCCATGCGTGCCGTGCCCTTTAAGCAGATTTGGCTATTGGGTATGAACGATGGCGTCTACCCTAGGCAGCGTAGCTTTAACGATTTTGATCTAATCGGTCAGTATTATCGTCCCGGAGACCGTAGCCGTCGTGAAGATGACCGTTATCTGTTTTTGGAAGCGTTATTGTCCGCCAGAGAAAAACTGGTAATCAGTTGGCAGGGCCGTAGTAGTAAAGACGATGCAGAGCAACCGCCTTCAGTATTAGTGTCGCAATTGCGCGATTATCTAGCTAAAGGCTGGAGTCCAGAGCTCGTTAAACAGCAAACCACCCAGTACCCATTGCAGCCATTTAGCCATGCCTATTTTGCCGCTGCTAGTCAGATCTATACCTACGCTAAAGAATGGCAGCAGGCCACTGTAATTAGCCCGGTACAGCAGGCTCAGAGTCTGCCTACATGGTTACCTGAGCGACCACTGGTAAGTAAGGACTTAGTGCAGCTATTAAAATCACCTGTTGATGCTCTCTACCAGCAGCGTTTACAAATCAATAAGCCCCTGCAAGCTAATGAGACACCGCAAACGGAGTCCTTTGCTTTGCAGGGGTTACAAAACTGGCAGCTGAGTGATACGGCCATTGGTCGTCATTTTGATTTGCAAAATAGCCCTAGTGATATTGACCAAATGCTGCAGCAACAAAGCGAGTTCTGGCAGCTGTCTGGTGATTTGCTTGATGGCACAGCTGGGCAGATTCAGGCTCAACCGCAGGTTGAAGCTTTGGCTCAACTGCATGAGCAATGGCAAACTTTGGTGCAGGCCAGTAGTGCTGCGCCAAGTGCTGTGGTACTGGATAGGCACTATGGTGTGCTTGATACGGCGGGTGAACAACAGCATTTGGCGGTGGAAATTATGCTGCCCAATCTGGCCATCGATTATCATCTGCAACAAGCCCAGCAGGTTCTGGTGCAGGCTAGCAAAGCTAAGAAAAACAACGCTAAGCAATGGCGTAATCTGTGCCAGGCTTGGGTACAGCATTTGGCGGCCCATCAATATTGCCAACATTCTGTGAGCACCTATGTACTGACCCCAGAGGGTAGTTTTAAATTTAAGCCAATGGATATGGATATGGCGCACAGGGTATGGGATGAACTCTTATCTGTCTGGTTACAGGCTATGCACGAGCCATTACCTATAGCCCTAAGCACTGGCATGGCAGTGGTTAACCCCCGTAGCAAGCAAGGGCCCACAGCCAAGACTCTGGCTGATGATCATCAGTACCACTGCCATTATATGCAGCGTCATTTCCCTACCTGGGAAGATCTGGATATTGATCAGGTAGAAGCCTTGGCAGACAAGTTATATGCCCACATGTTTTGCGCCGTGGAGGAATATAAATGAGTCATTTACCTCTACAGTTGCCGCTGCGTGGTCAGTCCCTTATAGAAGCCAGCGCCGGTACCGGCAAGACCTTCACCCTGGCACTATTGTACGCGCGTTTGATTTTAAATCATGGTGGAGAAGCGGCCTTTGGTGAGCCGTTAATCCCCAATAATATTCTGGTGGTGACCTTTACCAAGGCCGCTACGCAAGAATTACGGGACCGTATTCGTGGACGTTTGGTAGAGACAGCGGCCTATCTGCGTGGAGAAAAGACCGATGTGGATGGGGTGTTGCAGGACTTGTGTGCCGATTATAAAGATGTGGACACCAGAATCGCCGCAGCAAAACGCCTAGAGTTGGCCGCAGAATCCATGGATGAAGCAGCTATCTCGACTATCCATGCTTGGTGTTATCGCCTGCTGAGTGAATTTGCTTTGCATTACGGTGGCGCCTTTGAACAAGAGATTCTGCAATCAGAAACCCAATTGCTACAGCAGGTGAGTGAAGACTTTTGGCGTCAGCAAGTGCTAACTTTGCCGCGGCCTGCTTTGCTGTACATGATGCAGCGCTTTAAGAGCCCGGCAGATTTGTTGGTCGAAGTGCAGCGATTATTGGCGCATGTAAGACTCCTGCCAGCGGAGCAAATTGATCTGGCAAGTCATATCGACAGCAAAGAGGCTGAGAAAAAGGTCGCTATTGCCGATTTGAAAGATCCTTTGGCACAGCATCTGGAGCAATTGCAGCAGTTTTTTGAAGTTGCTAGGAAAGAAAAGCGTTTTGCCGCCGGAAAATTGAATAGCAAAAATGAAGCCGGGGCTTTTAAGGCCATCGAAAGCTATTTGCACAGTGATGCCATTGCCTTGAAATCCAGTGCAAGCTTGCAGAGGATAGCGCTGCTCGATACCAGTATGTGGTCTGAACCAGATAAGCTGCCTAGGGACTTGGCGGGTGCGAAGGCCCTAGCCAATGTTTTGGATTTTAATGGTCAGCTGCCATCCGCCGATGAAGGGGTTTTGTTTTTTGCCACCCAATGGATATACCAACAACTAAGCTTGAGCAAACAGCAGCAAGGTTTACTCAGCAATGATGACCTGCTAGTGCGCCTGCAACAGGCCCTGCATGGCCCGGGTGGGGATGGTTTGGCTACGGCTATCCGCCTGCGTTTTCCTATGGCTATGGTGGATGAATTCCAGGATACTGATCCCGTGCAATACGATATCTTTAGCCGGGTTTACGATTTACCTAGTGGCTGTCCAGAGGCTGGGTTTATCATGATTGGTGATCCCAAGCAGGCCATTTATGGTTTCCGTGGTGGGGATATTTATACCTATCTTCAGGCCCGTCAACATGCCCAGTCAAGCTTGTATACTTTGCGGCATAACTATCGTTCCGACAGCCATCTCATTGATAGTGTTAATGGCTTGTTTGAATTTGGCGAAAGCCATGCCACAGGTGCCTTTCGATTTAATCAACAAGGTGACAATCCGTTGCCCTTTAATAGGGTAGAAACGGGTAGTGATAAGCCCTGTAAACTGCAGGTGAATGGCCAGATTCAGCCTGCCCAAACGGCCTGGTGTATGGCTGCAGATGATGATGGCAAGGCGATAAAATCGGCAGCCTATTTACAGCATATGGGGGCTGCTACGGCCAATGAAATCGCCCGCTTGTTAAACCTGGCCAAAACTGATGAAGCCTTGCTTGTTAAAGGCCATGAGCAGGCGCGATTGCAGCCTAAACATCTCGCTATTTTGGTAGCAGATAGAATAGAGGCCGACGCTGTGCGTGCTGCCTTGGCTGCACGCTACATAGCCAGTGTTTATCTTTCCGACGCGAGTAGTGTCTATACCACGCCAGTCGCCACAGAGTTGTTATATTGTTTGCGTGCCATGGCCGACCCTGATGATGATCGATTACTCACTATGGCTTTAGCCACGGGAGTCATGGGAGTTGAGCTACGGCAATTGGATAGTCTGCAGGTTGATGAACTAGCTTGGGAACAGCAGGTAGAGCGCTTCCACTACTACCATCAACTATGGCAGCAACAAGGGGTGCTGGCGCTGCTTTATCAAGTAATTTTTGATAGTGATACTGCGGCTAGGCTGTTAGGGCAACGCGGTGGTGAGCGACAGCTCACAGATTTACTGCATTTGGCAGAGCTGCTACAGCAGGCTGCTGTGGCGCTTGATGGTGAGCATGCGCTGGTGCGGCATTTTGAGCTGTTAATAGAAAGCCCTGATCAGCAGGATGTAGCCCAACAGCAGCGCCTTGAAAGTGATAGTAACCTAGTGCAGGTGGTGACCGTGCACAAGTCCAAAGGTTTAGAATACCCGGTGGTATTCTTGCCTTATTTAAGCCGCACACGCTTGGTGGATGCTGCTAAAGGCCCTCATGTTTACCACGATGATGTAAAAGGCAAACAGGTTTGTTTACAGGCTAATGACACGGTAATGCGACGTTTAGAAGAAGACCGTCGGGCCGAGGAAATACGCAAACTATACGTGGCCTTAACCCGTGCCGCCTGCTGCCAGTATGTTGGTATAGGTGAAGTTGAAAATAGCTATGACTCTGGCTTTGGTGCCTTGCTGATGCAGGAGCAGGATGTTGGCACTTTAGCGCAACGACTGCAGTCTGTTAGTGGCCATTTGCCGCTTGCCCCTTTGCCAGATGAGCATTGTTATCAAGGTGCAGACGAGTCAAAGGAAAATCAGCAAGCAGCCAAGGAAGTGCAAGGTTTGCAGATTCAGCCTTGGTATATGGCGAGCTATTCAGCCTTACGGTTTAGCTCTGAAGAATTAACAGAAGAGCAATCCTTTGATCACTACGAAGAATCCGCCAGCGACGCCATTTTGCGCGAAGAGCAGCGCCAAGCAGACGTCTTAAAGGTGCCACCGAATAGTGAAGAATTAAGCATCCATACGCTCCCCAAAGGCGCCCTCTACGGCACCATGTTGCACGAGATCCTAGAAGATTGTGCAGCCCATGGTTTTGCTGAGGTGTTGGCAAATAGTCAATTACGTCAACAGCTGTTGCTAGCCCGAATGGAGCCTCTTAAGGTTGAAAAATGGCTAGCTGCAGTGCATGACTGGCTAGGTGCATTTTTGGTGATGCCCTGGAATCTGACTAGCATTGGGCAAGATAAACCCTTGCAGTTACAGCACTTGGCAGCGAACCAGTTGGCCGTAGAAATGGAATTCATCATTGCCAGTAAGCAGGTTGATGTACAGGCACTAGATGAACTGGTACGCACTTATAGCCGTCCAGAAGCCACTAGGCCCGTCGCGCAGCCGCAACAGTTGCAGGGTATGTTAAAGGGCTATATTGATTTGGTGCTAGAGCATCAAGGCCAGTACTACATTGTCGACTGGAAGAGTAACTACCTAGGCCCTCACAGCCATGCTTACAGTGATGTTGCCTTACAACAAGCCCTGTTGCATAAACGCTATGACATGCAGTATCTGCTTTATACCTTAGCTTTGCACCGCCTACTTAAAGGACGCTTAGCCGACTATGACTACGATCAACATATAGGTGGTGCCGTGTATGTGTTTTTGCGTGGCATAGAAAACCCCGATACTCAGGGTTTGATCATGGAAAAACCTAGCCGAGAGTTAATAGAAAACATGGATGCTTTATTTCAAGTTGGGGCCGAACAAAGCTCTGGAGTTCTGTCATGAACATGCCAGGGTTTATCCAGCAGGGCATAGAGCTTAAGGTTGTACGTGAAGTGGATGTGGCCTTGCTACAGCTGGTGCAGCAACAGCAGTCCACACCACTTGGCAATGATGTGTGTTTGGCCATTCTGTTGGTCAGTAAACAAAGCGCTTTAGGTCACGCTTGTTTGGACCTGTCGCGCTTGTTCGTCGACCCCGTAGGCTATTTTGCTATACCTGATACAACCACCTTGGCAGTAGAAAAGCGCCCGGTCGTTGAGCAACTAAGCCTATTTATTGCCAACAGTTTCGCCGGCTTCTCGTTAGCAGATTTTCTGCAGAGTATGCTGGCATGCAATGGCATTACTGACGCCGACTCAGCCAAGCAAATAGTAACGCCTTTAGTGGTCCAGCATAATGCCACTAACAGCTTGCTTTACTTACGTCGTTATTGGCAGTGTGAGCAACAATTATTGGCATTTGTGCACCAGCGAGTGGATAGCCAGATCAGTCTGCCTCAACAGGCTAAAAACTATATACGGCAACTGTTTGTCCGCCGGGATAGCAGCGACGCGGTTGATTGGCAACGGGTCGCTGTGGCTCTGGCTGCCCGTAGTGGTTTTGCCATAATTACTGGCGGTCCTGGTACCGGTAAAACCACCACCGTTTTGCGTTTGCTGGCCCTGTTGCAAGCCATGCAGTTAGAGCAGGACAGTCTGCCACTGCACATCAAATTGGCAGCGCCGACGGGCAAAGCGGCAGCACGTTTAAATGAATCTATTGCTGGTAATCTAACAGGCCAGAGTTTTCCCGCCAGTAAAGTGTATAGCGAGGCGCAACTACGAGAATCGATACCTACTCAGGTCACCACCTTACACCGCTTGCTAGGCAGTATCCCCAATAGTCGCCAGTTCCGCCATCATCAAGAGAATCCTTTAGCGGCGGATGTGGTAGTGGTTGATGAAGCTTCCATGGTGGATGTGGAAATGATGGCGGCCTTAGTGCAAGCACTAGATGAACATACCCGCCTGATTCTCATTGGCGATAAAGATCAGTTGGCCTCTGTTGAAGCAGGTTCTGTGTTAGGCGATCTGTGTGCTCATGCGGCTAAGGGGCACTATTGGCCAACCACGGCAGATTGGTTGCAACAGCTATGCGGTGATGTCATAGGGACAGAGTTTCTTGATGAGCAAGGCTCAAGCTTGTCTCAGTCAACGGCCATGTTGCGCGTAAGTCATCGATTTAAGCAAGGTGGTGCCATTCATGCGTTGGCAAGTTTGGTAAACGAAGGTTTATACCAAGGCCAACCAACTCTATGGCCCATGGAAGATTTATTCACCATAGTCAAACAGGAACAGGCACTAGCTGACAAACAAAAACGTCAATCGCAGTTGCAGTTGTTACCTCAAGGTCAGCAAGCAGATGCCCAGCTACAAACCTATCTAGTCGATGGTTACCGCCAGTATCTGCAATTGGTGTTGCAGGGTACAGGAGAACGATCAGTTAATGAATGGGGACAATGGATATTGCAACAGCAAAGCCAGTTCCAATTATTAGTGGCCCTGCGTCAGGGAGACTGGGGCCTAGCACGCATGAACGACACCATTCAAAGCTGGTTGCAGCAGGAGCAATTGCTGCCAAATTCAAGTGCTGATTGGTATGCAGGTCGTCCGGTGATGGTGACGCGGAATGACTACCATCTGAAACTCATGAATGGCGATATTGGTGTTTGCTTGCCTTATCCAGATGACAGTGTGGCTGATGGTTACCGTCTCAGAGTGGTGTTTAGCGATGGGGAAGGCGGTGTGCGTTGGGTGCTGCCTAGCCGCCTGCGTGCTGTAGAGAC
>JAERSU010000089.1 GCA_016845445.1 Oceanospirillaceae bacterium
GCCGGACTTGCCGATGGCGTGATGACATTTAGCGATGCCTTACAAGAAATGACCGCCAAACAATCCAAAGCTGTTCAACCCAAACGAATGAGGAAAACCATGACACAGGAAACCCCAAAAACAGAAGCACAAGCTGCTGAGACACAAGAACCTGATACGCCAGTAACGCAAGCGAGCGCATCAGAAACCATCCTGAGTGATCAGGAAAAAGATACCTTGATGGCGCAGGCGCAAAGCAATGCTAAGGAAGCCTTGCGAGCTGAAATCGCTGCGATTTCCAAAGCCTGCGAGATTGCAGGCATGCCTGAAAAACTTGGCACTTTTATTGAGCAAGGTTTGAGCGCCGATCAGGCTAAAGATGAGCTCATGAAACTGATGGCGGCAAAAAACAATCAACAGCCTGAAATTCATACGCAAACCCTGCCATCCAAGCTGAGCGAAAACGAGGAAAGCCCGGTGGTTAAAGCTGCCAAGGCACGCGCTCAAATTAGCTAATCATAACCCATAAGGAGACTTCATCATGACCACACTTACTGAGCCCGCTCGATTGGGCGATATTCTAAAATATGAGGCAGATCAGCTCTATTCCCGCGAGGAAATCACCATTGCCAGCGGCCAAAATCTACCTATCGGTACGGTTATTGGGCGCGTAAGCGCAGATGGTAAAGTCGTGCAGTTCGACCCGTCTGCCAGTGATGGCAGCGAAACACCAGCAGGCATTCTTTGTGAGAGCATAGATGCAACCGCAGCAGATACCGCCAGCTGGATTGCGGCTCGGCACGCCATTGTTTCAGAAGATGCGCTTGTCTGGCCGGAAGGCATTACTGCCGGGCAATTATCCGCTGCCATCGACACCCTCAAAAATCTTGGAATTCTAGTTAGAAAAGGAGCTTAACCAATGTCTATGAACAACCCTTTTGATGATCCTGCATTCAGCATGGCATCGCTTACCGATAGCATCAATATTTTGCCCAATATGTATGGGCGTGCTGGTGAACTTGGACTCTTTCGCAATAAACCTGTCCGCACACGCAATATCACCATTGAGGAGAATAACGGCGTTCTGAATCTGCTGCCAACACAAGCCCCCGGCACACCCGGAAGTGTTGGCGTTCGTGGCAAGCGCAAATTGCGGAGCTTTAATATTCCGCATATCCCGCATGATGATGTGGTGTTGCCGGAGGAAGTGCAAGGAATCCGAGCCTTCGGCTCTGAAAACGAACTGCAGGCTTTATCCGATGTCATCACCGATCATTTGCAGGATATGCGTAACAAACACGCCATTACCCTTGAGCATCTTCGCATTGGTGCGCTCAAAGGAACAATCCTTGACGCGGACGGCTCTGAACTGGTCAATCTCTATGATGAATTCGAGATTACGGCCAAGACTATCAATTTTGCCTTGGGAACAGAATCCACCAATGTGAAAAAGAAGTGCTTGGAAGTGAAGCGCCATATCGAGAAAAGCCTGCGCGGCGAAGTCATGCGGACCATTCATGCATTGGTGAGCCCTGAGTGTTTCGATGCGCTGACTGGGCATGCCAGTGTAAAGGAAGCCTTTGAGCGCTGGCAGGAAGGTCGCGCCCTTCGTGATGATATGCGTGATGGCTTTACCTTCGGCGGTATCACCTTTGAAGAATATAACGCTGAGGCTGGGGATGTGGATGGCAATGTGCGCCGCTTTATTGCTGAAGGCGAAGGCCATGCTTTCCCTATGGGAACGCTGAATACCTTCCGCACCTATTTTGCGCCCGCTGATTTTAACGAAACAGTAAATACGCTGGGCCGTGAGATTTACGCCAAGCAGGAATCGCGCAAATTTGAGCGCGGGACGGACCTGCATACGCAGTCAAATCCGCTGCCATTATGCTTGCGTCCGGCGGTTCTGGTCAAAATCAAGGCGTCATAATCAATGTGATGGAGGCGCTATGACATCCCGAGAAATCTTATCTCGCGCCACGCGTGATTGCTTCCAGCATTTAGGTGTGGATGCAACCTATCAATCCAGCGGAGGCGCTTCACTTCCTATCCGTGTCCTGAAATTTGCCAGCGATGCCGAATATGAGTTGGGGTCAGGACAGATGGTTGGCAATGTCGCTCGGTTTGAGCTCATGGCTGATGATGTGGAGCGCCCTTTGCCGGGGCATATCATATCCATAGGCAGCTTGCGCTATAAAATTATGGGCGAACCCGTTCGTAATTATGAGCGCAACACTTGGGATGTGGAAGCATTGGAGGAATCATGAGTGTATTTTCAATAGACGCACAGGACGGCGGCAGTATTGAACATGCGCTACTGGGGTTAGATATTCAGGAAAAGCTGGTGCAAATTGCTGCGTACCGCGCCCTGAACAAAACGGCACGATGGCTGAAAACCCAGACCATTCGTCACATCAGCGGTGAAACGGGCCTGACTCAAAAGCTCATCCGCAAACGCATGCACATGTTGCAAGCAAGTCGGAGAAACTTAAGAGCCATGCTGACCAGCCGTAATCAGCATATCCTGGCAAATGAGCTTGGTCGCATGCGGGAAAGCGGCAAAGGCGCAAAAGCTGGAAAGTTCTATTTTGAAGGCGGGTTCGTCGCCCACATGCCTTCTACAGGTAAAGCCAGCATTTATCGCCGCAAACAAAAGGCTCGCCTGCCGATCCGTGAGCTTGGTTTTTACTATGGCGGTTTTACCAGCCGCGCATGGGAAGATGTCAGCAAGAGCGATGACGTCATGCAGCGTTTTGGGCGCTTTTTTGAACATGAGCTGAAGTTTATCAGCCGTAAACAACATTAGAGGCTGGTTAATGAGCATTATCACCGATTTGCATCAAGCCATTATTGATACGCTGATGGCTGAAATTCCGGGCATAGAAACATCTGGCTTCTATCCCAAACTGCGCGAAGCGGTCAAAGCGCCTGCAATCTTTGTGGATATGACATCGCTTGAGCCCGGGGATGATCCGGGAACCGATGAAATCGCCTATATAGCAAGGTTCGAGGCTCGCATCATTGTTGGTGCGGTCGATGATCAGGCAAATGCTCCGCTTCGCGTGCGCGAGTTAGCCGCAGAAGTTGGACGGATCATTCATAAAAATAGCTTTGGTTTGCCCGTCAAACCAGCGGCTTTGGTATCAATTGGCAATGATGGTTTTAGCCCTGATCTGGATGCCTATGAGGTGTGGATGGTGGAATGGGAGCAAGAATTCCACATTGGCGAGTCTGTTTGGGATGATGACGGCATTGTGCCCTCGGAAATATATGTGGGCTTCGCGCCTTATATCGGTGTCGCGCATGAAGACAAATATATTCGGGCCGATCATGCACCGGAAACAGGAGCTGAGACAGGCTTATGATGGAGACAAATTTTGCATTAACGGAGCTGGATCGGCGTGTTTCTAATCTTATACAAATTGCTGCGATTGTGGAG
>JAERSU010000090.1 GCA_016845445.1 Oceanospirillaceae bacterium
AGATGCACCTGGCGCAAGGTATACAAATGCTCTTGACAGATTTTGGTGCAATCACCTTGATGATGGATCAACACGCTCCAAGCCTGCTTTTGCTGGGCAAATTCCGGCTCTTGATGATATTCAAAATATTGTTCTTCTAGCTGTTGGGGAGGCATCAGTAGCTGGCCGTGATTGGTGGTAGCGCTAGGCAACCACCACTGTTGAAAGTACATTAAAAATGCCAATACAAGGGGCACCAAGGTTACTAACATTACAGCCAACAAGCTAAGTCGTGATGAGGTCGCCTTATTCACTTATTTCCTCTTTTTCATTTGCTGATTTATACAATCTATAGAGATACATAATACACAAGGTGAGGGCCAAACCAAACCACTGCACTGCATACCCTAGGTGTTTTTCTGGGCCCATATTGACCGGCCGCCAGTGGGGCTGATAAACGCCATCACTTTGCTCATTGAGATACAGCACTTGATCGAGCAATGGTTTATCCAGTTGTTGTGTTAACAGGTCTATATCAAGGCGCTGTAATAGCTGCGGGTAACCTTCTTTGAGAGTGTCCTCGGCCAGTACAAAGGCAGCTGACGAGACCGGTACCAGACGCCCCTCTAGGCGCACGGCAAGGGCACGAAAATCGGTCGGCGGCAAGCTTGTGCGTCTAGGCCAGGCGACCCAGCCCCGATTCACCAACAAGTAGGCATCCTCAATAAGTACTAAATTGACCACATCGACACCAACCTGGCCTTGCCACACCTGATTATCGACTAGCCATTGATAAGGGGTTAGCCACTTGGCCTGCAATTCCACCAGTTGAAAATCTGCTGCTGCTTGAGCCTGAGGTAGGGTGTAGATGGTTTGTAAATCGTTAGTGGCCGCCGTTTGGCGTAGTAGTTGCCGCTTTATTTCGGCGCGATCCAACTGCCAAAAACCAAGGCTTAAGGTTATCGGCAGGAAGATAAGGGTGAAAACAGTCAACACCTTGTTTTGCTTAACACTATGTAGCATAGTTGTGCCTCGGTTGACACCAGCTTACATGGGGATTGGAGACTATGTTAAAACTTATCATTGCAGGGCTTTTTTTCACCGCCTTGGCCAGCTTAGCAGCAGGCCTTTATTTTTTACTTCGCGATCAACAGGATTCTACTCGCCTATTGACCTCGTTAAAATTTCGTATTGTTATTTGTGTTCTGCTGGTTGTAGTAATCGTCTACGGATTTTGGTCTGGCAACCTCACTAACCAATCACCTTGGGGGCAGATCCACAGCTAGCGCTTGTGAGGTCGAAAATTGGCATAAAAACCAATTTCGACCTTACAGCAAGCGTTACCTAGAGGATATAGACAAAGAAGAACAAGCCGATCCACACCATATCAACAAAGTGCCAATACCAGGCGGCGGCTTCAAAGCCAAAATGCTGCTCAGGGGTAAAGTGACCCTTGATGATACGGATCAGAATAACAAACAGAATAAAGGCACCAATGGTCACATGAGCACCGTGAAAACCGGTGAGCATAAAGAAGGTTGAACCGTAGATACCAGAATCCAAGGTCAAGCCTAGATCTTGATAGGCTTCGATATATTCCAATATTTGATAGTAGACAAAGACTGCACCGAGAATCACCGTGGCCGCAAGCCAAAATATCACTCGAGTTCGATCCATAATCCTAAGTGCATGATGGGCAAAGGTTACCGTGACACTAGACGAAATCAACAACACCGTATTCAGCAAAGGAATATGCCAAGGATCAATAATCGCATTCGGGCCAGGCAAATCTGCCCCAGCAGGGTTATTAAACATGGGCCAGCTATAGACAAAGTCTGGCCACAACATGTGGCTGACACCCTTATCGCCCTCACCACCTAGCCAAGGACCAGCCCACTGACGCACATAAAACAAGGCTCCAAAGAAGGCGGCAAAGAACATCACCTCTGAAAAAATGAACCAGCCCATTCCCCAGCGAAAAGAACGATCCATTTGCGCGCTATACAGCCCCGCATGACTTTCAGTAATGACCTTAGCGAACCAGTTATATAACACCGCCGCTAATATTAACGCGCCAACAAAAAAGACCAAATGGGGCAAGGCCCAGCCTTCACCGCCGGCACTTGAATGATTCATCATTCCACCAGCACCGGCCGCCAAGCAAATCAGGCCAATACTTGTTCCTATCGGTAACCGACTACTTTCGGGTACATAATAACTGCTAGTTGCCATAAGACACTCCTTTACTGGGATTTTATTGTTGTATTTTAGTCTACTCTTGCTACCAATTTATTTGCCTCAGAATATGCGCTGGCATCAAATAGGGTATACACCATTGATACCGTATGAATGTCGTCTGGCATGTCAGGTGAGATGGTGAACACTAGATTCATCTGCTTAGATTCCCCTGCTTCCAGTGGTTGCTGTTGAAAACAAAAACATTCACGCTTTTCAATATACTGCGCCGCCCTAGCGGGTGTGATGCTGGGTACACTTTGGGACACCATGTAATTATCAGTTACATTGGCAGCCCAAAAGCCGACTTGTTTCCAGTCGCCAGGATGCAATTCAACCTCATCCTGTAAGGAAGTAAAACGCCAAGGCATTTCGGCATTATTGGCAGCAATCAATTGCACTTTTACCAGCCGTGAACGGTCTACCTGCATATCAGTCGTGATGACCGACTGCTGTACCTTGCCGTTTAAACCAGTGATTTCACAAAAGATATCGTATAAGGGCACCATGGCAAACCCAAAACCAAACATCAATACCGCTGCTAAGGTTAAGCGCAGTGACGATTTGACGACAGAGCTCTGGGCTTGCATGTTTTTTGCTCCTACTCTACTTCACCTCGGGTGGCTCAGAAAAGGAGTGATAAGGTGCTGGGGATTCAAGCGTCCACTCAAGCCCTTCTGCGCCTTCCCAAACCTCAGCCGAAGCTTTGTTGTTGCCGCGAATGGTGGTAATCACAATATACAAGAACAACAATTGCGAGAAGCCGAATATAAACGCACCCACCGATGCTACGGCGTTAAAATCGGCAAACTGCAAGGCATAATCAGGAATCCGTCGTGGCATACCTGCTAAACCAACAAAGTGCATAGGGAAGAAGGTAATATTGACGCCGATAAAAGACAGCCAAAAATGCCACTTACCCAAGGTTTCGTTGTAATAGTTACCACACCATTTGGGTATCCAGTAATAGACGCCGGCAATGATGGCAAACAAAGCACCTGGCACTAGCACATAATGGAAATGCGCGACCACAAAGTAGGTATCGTGGTATTGGAAATCGGCCGGCGCAATGGCCAACATCAGACCAGAGAATCCACCTATGGTAAACAACACCACAAACGCCAAGGCAAACAACATGGGCGTTTCAAAGGTCATGGAGCCCCTAAACATGGTTGACACCCAGTTGAACACCTTCACACCGGTAGGAATGGCTATCAACATGGTGGCATACATGAAGAACAGTTCCGTTGCCAAGGGCAGGCCCACGGTAAACATATGGTGTGCCCACACGATAAAGGACAAGAAGGCAATGGACGCCGTGGCGTATACCATGGAGGCATAACCAAATAGCGGCTTGCGCGCAAAGGTCGGAATAATCTGCGATACAATACCAAAAGCTGGCAGTATCATGATATAAACCTCTGGATGCCCAAAGAACCAGAACACATGCTGGAACAGCACAGGGTCACCACCACCAGCAGCGTTAAAGAAGCTGGTACCAAAATGGATATCCATCAACATCATGGTGACCACACCCGCCAGTACTGGCATAACGGCAATCAACAAATATGCCGTGATCAACCAAGTCCAGACAAACAACGGCATCTTCATCAAGGTCATACCAGGTGCCCGCATATTCAGTATGGTGGCAATGATATTGATAGCGCCCATAATGGATGAAATACCCATTAGGTGCACACCAAAGATAAAGAAGGTAACACTGGATGGCGCATAGGTAGTGGATAATGGCGCATAGAAAGTCCAGCCAAAGTTGGGTGCACCAGCCTCACTGAAGAGCGTCAGAATCAGCATACCAAAGGCAAATGGTAGGATCCAAAAACTCAAGTTATTCATGCGCGGCAAAGCCATATCCGGCGCGCCGACCATCATGGGCACCAGCCAATTAGCCAGGCCAACAAAGGCCGGCATAATTGCACCGAATACCATAATCAAGCCATGCATGGTGGTCATCTGATTGAAAAATTCTGGCTCAATCAGTTGCATACCGGGCTCAAACAATTCCGCCCGGATTATTAATGCCATAGCGCCACCAATTAACAACATGGTGAAGCTAAACCACAGATACATGGTACCTATGTCTTTATGGTTAGTGGTTAATACCCAACGCATTAACCCCTTAGCAGGGCCGTGATGGCCATCTTCATGAGAAGTAACAACACTAGTCATCTGAACCCCCTATTGGTTACGTGCGTCAATTATTTGTTTAGGTGTCACAGTATCACCGGTATCATTACCCCAAGCATTGCGCTCAAAGGTGACGACGGCAGCTAACTCAACATCATTTAATTGCGCAGCAAAGGCTTGCATGGCCGTGCCAGGCGTACCATTTAGCACTACATCAATATGCTTCTGCACATCGCCAAGTGCCACGGCACTGTCCTTCAGCGCTGGGAATACCGTACCCATGCCTTCGCCATTTTGACCATGACATGCGGCACAACGGCTGGCATAAACCTCGGCCCCTTTAGTCATCAATTCTTCATGACTAAAGTCACCCAATGCGGCGGCGGCTTCTGCCGCTTTGGCAGCGACCTGTTCGGCTAACCAAGCGCGGTAATCATCTTGGCTCACAGCGCGTACCACCACTGGCATAAAGCCGTGGTCAACACCACATAATTCGGCACATTGGCCGCGATAAATACCTTCTTTGCCAACCGGAACATTGACCCACATTTCGTTTACATAGCCCGGTATGGCGTCCTTCTTGACGGCAAATTCTGGTACCCACCAAGCGTGAATTACATCAGCGGCGGTTAATAGAAAACGTACTTTCACACCCGTTGGAATAACCATTTCCCGATCGACTTCAAGCAGGTAGTTTTCACCCTTCTCTTGCTTGTTATAAATTTCGTCTTTGGAGGTTGCTAGGTTACTGAAAAAACGAACATCTTCACCCAAGTAGTCGTATTCCCACTTCCATTGATAGCCAGTAATTTTTATATCAATCTGGGCATCACTGGCATCGTACATTTTAACCAATGTACTGGTGGCCGGAATGGCCATGAGGATCAAGATTAAGGTAGGAATAGCCGTCCACAACAGCTCTAAGGTGAGGCTTTCGTGGAACTTTGATGGTTCAGCACCTTTTGATTTACGGTGCTTATAGATGGAATAAAACATCACGCCGAAAACTAGCACACCTATCCATACGCAAATCCAAAAAATAAGCATATGTAGGTCGTATATGGATTGACTAACTTCGGTGACGCCCTGTGGCATATTAAGCCCCCACTCTGCGGCGGCGGACTGTGACACGAACATGGCGGTGATGACGGAACTAAGGCGCAGCCCAGTTCTTGAAATCATACGCTCCCTCCTTATTATTTTTTTCGGGTGTAGTTTTTTTCTAACTTTTACTGACAACTTGACAGTAATCAATAAAATTAAAACGCATTATGATATCTAATGCTATCAATATGCAACAAATATCTAATAAATATTTGATTATCCTCCTTTCTCTGGCTCAGGGTGTACTTAATTAGAGCCCTTAATAGGGTATTTATTTTGACCTTTAGGGGCTTTTAATGATGTCCATTAAACTTTCGTTTAAGCCGGCAAGGCAATGTTGACCATCAGCAATACCACCAATATCAAAAGCCCTGCGGCAGCCAAACTAATCAGCACCATACGCTCCAGACGATCACCTTGAAAGTCTTCTTCTTGTTTCTTTTGCGACTGCACACCCACCAAGGCAGCCAACACACTTTGTAAAAACTTCATAAATTATCACCGACAAGCCATAACACAATCAGAAATCAGTTTGGGACCAGCATAGATAAAGCCACTGTATATCTGCACCAGTTTCGCCCCAGCATCTAGCTTGTCCTTGGCATCAGCGCCGCCTGTAATGCCACCGACACCAATAATGGGCACACTGTCACCTAACAAACTATACAACTCAGCAATCACCTGGGTAGAACGCTCAGTTAAGGGCGCACCACTTAACCCGCCGGCTTCATCGCCATGGGCTAGGCCTTCAACACCTGCCCGACTTAAGGTGGTATTGGTCGCTATCACCGCATCCATCTGTTCTTGCATCACACACTCAGCTACGCCTGCCAGCTGCTCGCTATCCATATCTGGCGCAATCTTCACGGCCAGTGGCACATAACGCCCCTGCTCTTGCGCTAACAGCGCCTGCTCTTGCTTTAGGCGACTTAACAACAGGCGCAATGATTCGCCATATTGCAGATCACGCAAGCCGGGGGTGTTGGGTGAGGAAATGTTAACGGTAATGTAACTGGCATGCTCATACACCTTGCGCATGCAAATTAAGTAATCATGCACGGCATTTTCTACCGGCGTATCAAAGTTCTTACCGATATTGATACCCAGGATACCTCGAAAACGTGCGGCCTTTACATTGGCTACCAGCGCGTCTACCCCGGCATTATTAAAGCCCATGCGATTAATCACACCTTTTGCTTCTGGAATACGAAATAGACGTGGTTTTGGATTGCCTGGTTGCGGCCGTGGGGTGATGGTACCAATCTCGATAAAGCCAAAACCCAAAGCGCCTAAGCCGTCAATGCAACTACCATTCTTATCCAGACCAGCAGCTAAACCCACAGGGTTGTCAAAGCGTAAGCCCATCACTTCAACGGGAGCCTTGGGCACTGCTGGTGCCAAAGCAGGCAACAAACGTAAACGAGCCGCCGCAGACAGCGCATCCAAGGTTAATTCATGGGCAGTTTCAGCAGACAGTTGGAATAACAGATTACGAGCGATGGAATACACAGATTTACCTAGGCATAAGTGGATATCAAACAGTGGCGCGCATTATACCTTAATTTAGCAAAATACTGGAGTGCTTGGGTGCTGACAGGGCAGTTACAAACACTTACCAAACCGTCACCGTTTTGCACTAATACCTGAGCCACAGCTTTGTTAGTCTAGCTAAACTTAATAAAAACACATTGAGAGCCATCATGAAGCACAAGATCGACAACATTAATGCCACGACCACCATCAACGACCTAGCCGATATCGTCAAGCACTTAGATAGTTCTATGACCATCCGCATTTATGATGATTTTGAGCAAGTCATTGGCGCTATTCGCCTGGTGCACATGGAAGAAATTCAACAAATTGAAGCATTACGCAAATACCGTCAAGGTGCACCGCAAGCCTTGCACTAGACCAAACGTCTGCGTATATCAGTCAGTGGCTTAATGGTTTTGATCTGCTCAAATGCCTGGCGCGCTTCTGGGTAGACTCTGCCAAGTAAGGCTAGCCACTGTTTTATTCTGGCACCTTGAAATTTCTCCGGCACCTGCTCGGCAACGCGCTGACAGAATTCATCCACCCTAGGCAGCAGCTGTTCCCAGGTGTAAGGTAGGTGATCTCGCTGACATATTTGTTTGGCAAGATCTGGCTGCCACACAGCCCCACGGCCCAACATGACATCAGCACATCCGCTAACCTTGCGACAATTATCATAATCGGTCGGCGTCCACACTTCGCCATTGGCTACCACCGGCACCGCCACCTGACGCCGAATTTTAGCAATCCATTGCCAGTGTGCTGGTGGTTGGTAGCCTTCTACCTTGGTACGGGCATGCACGGTTAGCTCATTCACGCCTCCACTACTAATAGCTTCAGCGTTAGCCAGAGCAAGGCTTTTATCCTCATAGCCAAGGCGCATCTTG
This sequence comes from Oceanospirillaceae bacterium, assembly GCA_016845445.1. Lineage (GTDB taxonomy): Bacteria > Pseudomonadota > Gammaproteobacteria > Pseudomonadales > Balneatricaceae > Njordibacter. The sequence goes on from JAERSU010000090.1 coordinate 7,884, forward strand.
GCGCTTAACACAGCATCTGGCCCTAGGGCTGTGCGCACCTCGCTGACAATGTTGTGCACTACATCAGGCTGTTTAAGTAGAATGGCTCCACCCATACTGCGATTCACCGTCTTAGCCGGGCAGCCAAAGTTTAAATCCACCCCAGCCGAGCCCAATTCCATGGCCCGCACAGCATTCTCTGCCAAAGCTTGAGGATGATTACCCAACAGTTGCACTCGCACAGGCACGCCAGCAGGTGTTGCACCGCCGGCTAACAATTCCGGACACAAGCGATGGTAAACCCGCTTAGGTAGAAGTTTGTCCGTTACCCGAACAAATTCCGTTAGGCATAGATCTATGCCCCCTATCTGGGTCAAACAATCACGTAAAATATTGTCTGCCAATCCCTCCATTGGCGCGAGAATGATACGACTCATGGAATTTTTCTATTATAATGCTGCCAGCTATTTGTAAATCGAGGAACACACATGTTTACCGGCATCGTACAGGGCATGGGCCAAATCAAACACATTCATGAAGGCCAAGACAAACGCAGCTTCATCATTACTTTACCGCCTGAACTGAGCCAATCTGTCGCCATTGGTGCCAGTGTTGCCACAAATGGTACCTGCCTAACGGTTACCGAACAACAGGGCCATAATTTGTATTTTGATGTTATTGGCCAAACCTTGGCCCTCACTAATTTGGGCAACGCGCAAGTGGGTGACAAGGTAAACATTGAGCGTTCATTAAAATTTGGCGATGAACTAGGTGGCCACATTATTTCTGGCCATGTCACCACGGGCGTCGCCATCACTGACATCGAACAAACAGCCGACAACACCACCATTTGGTTTGCCCTACCCAAAGAACACCAAAAGCACGTGCTACCACAGGGGTTCATAGGCTTGAACGGCTGTAGCCTAACCATTGCTAAGGTAGAAGCCGAACGCTTTTGTGTATGCCTGATTCCAGAGACACTAAGGGTAACCACTTTTGGCAGTGCCAAGGTTGGAGATCTTATCAATATGGAAATTGATAACCAGACCCAGACTATTGTGGCCACTGTAGAGCGCGTGTTAGCCGAGCAAGGTAAGTGTTGCTAATGCCATTGTAGGTCAGAATAAATTCCGACCTACATCAATTTCCCTGCTACCAGGCGACCCAAAGCTTCTATTTGCCCTTCCCCGTCGTTCAAACAGGGAATATAAGCAAATGACTTACCACCGGCTTTAGTAAAGCTTTGTTCAAATTCCATGGCCACTTCTTCTAAAGTTTCCAAACAATCAACGGCAAAGCCTGGACACATAACCTGCACCGACTTTAATCCTAGCTTGGCTTGTTCTTCTAACAGGGGCTCAGCATAGGGCTGCAACCACTTGGCAAAGCCAAAGCGTGATTGGAAGGCAATGTCATACTCATCTTCTTGCAAACCTAGGGCCTTGACAAGTGCCTTACCGGAAGCGAGGCACTGATCATAATAGGGATCCCCCTTTTTACGGGTCGCTTCTGGGGTGCCATGATAAGAGAGCATGAGTTTATCTGCTTGGCCGTGGGCCTGCCAATATGAACGCACCTGGTCCGCTAAAGCCTGAATATGCTCAGCTTGCACATGATAATCATCAATGGATAGCATCTCAGGTTGATAATCTAAAGCCGCAGTAGCACGCTCAACGGCATCATAAACAGCCGCCGTAGTAGTGGTGGAATATTGAGGAAACAGAGGCACAACCACCAGCTTATTTATCTGTGATTGCTGCAGCTTTTCAAGGGCCGACAAGATAGTTGGCTGCCCATAGGTCATGCCCAACTCTACTTGCCAGTGCTCACCATGGGCTGCTGACCAGGCTTGTAATTTTTGCTGCACAGAATGGGAATACACCAACAGCGGGGAACCCGCTGCTTGCCAAATTTTAGCGTACGAAGCGGCGGATCGTGCTGGGCGTCGACGCAGGATAATACCTTGCAAGATGGGTTGCCAAAGCCAGCTAGGCAAGTCCACTACCCGACGATCGGAAAGAAACTCATTTAAATACGGTGTTAAAGCTTCTGCTGTTGGCGCTGCTGGTGAACCCAAGTTAACCAATAGCACCCCTATTTTTGTCTGCGTCATGAGCTAACTCTATGCTTACTGGGCCAAGGCCTTGGTGACCACTTCAAACACATCCTTACTTGGTTCGCTAGCTAATATGCGTTGCAGTTGGGCCCGCACAAGCTGTTGGCGTTGTGCAGTGTGCTTTTTAAAACGCCCAAGTGGCTTGCTCAAAGCCGCAGCCATCATCGGGTTTATGCTGTTAAGCGCAATAATCTGCTCAGCGATAAATTCATAACCACTGCCATCTGCTGCGTGGAAATTAATCGGACTGCGCATAAAGCTACCCAGCAAGCTGCGAACCTTGTTGGGATTTTTGATATCAAAGGCCTGGTGCTGCAACAAGGCTTTTACTGCATGGATGCGACCTGCCTGATTGGCACCGGCCTGCAGAGCGAACCATTGATCCACGACCTGGGCGTCTTGCTGCCAACGATTATAAAAATCGGCTAGTGCCACTTCTGAGGCTTCATCGTCCATGGCGATCATAGCTTGCAGGGCAGCACTGACATCGGTCATATTGGCCTGCACTTCATACTGCTGCTGAGCCATCTGTAAGTGTCTTTCATCTTGCAAACTGGACAAATACATTAAACAGGCATTTTTCAAGGCCCGGCGGCCAATAGCCTTGCCATCCTGAGAGAAGGGACCATCATCCTGGCAACGTTGATAACAAGTTTCCAACTCAGTCTGTAATTCACCGGCAATAAATGAACGCACGGTTTCGCGACAGATATGAATAAAATCGACATCCACATCAGTGGCCATTTCGGCCAAATACACTTCACTTGGCAGCAGTATTAAACGGGCTACCATGGCGGCATCAAGGGTTTCATTGAGTAATAGCTCGCGCAGCATGGCAATGAGATCTTCATTCACAGCGCTACCAATTTCCGCTTCATCCATGACGTCATTGAGTGCCTTAAGCAATAACCGCTGTACCGCCTCCCAACGATTAAAGCCATCGCCATCATGGGCTGCCAAGAACATTAATTGCGCTTCGCTATATGGGTACTCCAGCTTCACCGGTGCAGAGAAGCCACGTAATAAAGACGGTACTGGCTTGGCTTTGATGCCGGCAAAGGTGATGTTCTGCTGCTCTGCTGTAATGGACACCACAGCTTCGGTAGCATCATCATTAACCGCTGAGGCTTGGGCTGGCCAATTGACTGACATAGGG
>JAERSU010000091.1 GCA_016845445.1 Oceanospirillaceae bacterium
CGACTTTACAAGCCCTAAAACTAGCCGCCGCCCTCTGGAAAATATAAAATGACCAAAATTGAACTGTAAGAGACCTTTGCGGTCATAGAGAAAACGAGTTTATCATGGACCAACAAACGCAAACCGAATTAGAAGCCGCCGCTTTTCGCCGCCTCCTCAAACACCTAGACGAACGCAAAGACGCGCAGAATATCGACCTGATGATTCTCGCTGGCTTTTGTCGCAACTGCTTGAGCAAGTGGATGATGGCTGCCGCTCATGAACAGGGTGTGGACATGGACTATGATCAGGCTCGTGAGCACGTGTATGGCATGCCCTACAGTGAATGGAAAGATAAGCATCAGCAACCAGCCACAGAAGAACAATTGGCTGCATTTGCTGCCATTGAAGCAGCTAAAAAAGGTTCCTAATCGAACAATGACACACCCACTGCTACAATCTCTGGAGCAAAAAATTCGGGATCTACTCACCGAATCAGCCACCTTGCGTTTGGAGATAGCGCAACTGGAGCAAGAAAACGCCCGCCTGCAAGCTCAACAACAGGAATGGGAAACTCAACTTGGTCAATTATTGGAGCGCTTTGATCAGGTTAATCAACCTATGGATTAACTTCATCATGGCCCTAAAGCCCTTTACCCTGAGCCTGTTGCTAGGGTTAACCGTCAGCCTGTTTGCCTGCAGCTCAGACGAAGCCGAGCAAAGCAACACAGCGCCTGTGGCTCAGAGCGACCAGCAGCCGCAAGCTGAGCCTGTGGTCAAAAATACTACCGAGACAACAGGCATTGCCCCTGCAACAGCCAACAAGGTCGTGAAAACCGTCAAGGCCGAAAAACCTCGCCCTATTTCGACAGCCACTGCGGTGGCCAAGTTAAATCAGGTCATCACCAACAGCTTGCGCCAACCAGATCTACCAGACTTTAGCCAGTACACTAACGTCAAACAGAAGAAGCAAGCCTTTTTCGATTTCCTTCTGCCCCTTGCCGATACCGCCAACGAACAAGTGCTACGCTTACGTGAAGAACTGTTACACATTAATGCGCAACGCATCAATAAACAGCAACAGCAGCGTCTGTCTCGCCTCGCCAAGGTGTATAAAATCAAAACCAAAGATCCACAAGAACAGTTGCACCTGTTGCTACGCAAGCTACAGACCATCCCTCCGTCACTGGTATTGGCCCAGGCCGCCAACGAAAGCGCCTGGGGCACGTCACGCTTTGCCGTAGAAGGTAATAACCTATTTGGTCAATGGTGTTTTAAAGCGGGCTGTGGGCTGGTACCGAGTGGCCGGCCGGAAGGTGCTAACTACGAAGTTCGGTTATTTAAAACACCGCAAGATTCAGTTTCCGCCTACGTGCGCAACTTAAATTCCCATGGCGGTTATATCGACTTGCGCCGCATACGCGAGTGCTTGCTTAACAATAAAGAACCTGTCACTGGCCGCGCCCTGGCCGCAGGTTTGTTACATTACTCCTCCAGAGGTGAAGCCTACATTAAAGAAATTCGTCAGATGATTCGCGTTAATAAACTCGAACAATGGCAGCAAACTTGGTGGGGCACCGATCAACAACACGTCTGTTATGAACTGGTGCAGCTACCACAAGCACAGGTCAGTAATGAACAATTCGCTAGTCACACCAACATCACAAGCAAAGAGTAATCATGGGTCGTTTAGTCTACTCCACTGATCAGGGCCGCCTGTGCCCCGATTGCAATCAAGCCATATGCCAATGCCAGCAGTTACAACAGGCAGGCCCAGGTGATGGCAATGTACGTATTAGTTTCGAGACCAAGGGTCGTAAAGGCAAGGGCGCGACGGTTATTAGAGGCCTCCCCCTAGCCGGCACTGAATTGAAAAAGCTGTTAAAAGAATTAAAACAAAAAACCAGCACCGGCGGCGCCGTCAAAGAGGGTCAATTGGAACTGCAGGGCGATCAGCGTGACAAGGTGCTGGCGCTACTGAACAAGCGTGGTTACCCTTCGGTAAAACTGGCCGGCGGTTAAAGAAAAGGCATAGCTATGGATCTTGGTTGGATACTCATCCCTTTAATAGCAGGCCTATGGTTCTGGTGGGATACCAGTGCCGCTAAAGAACAGGCTCGCCTGTACGCCAAGCACCAATGTCAGCTGCAACAACTGCAGTTGTTAGATGATACGGTGGCCCTGCAAAGCACCCGACTGGAACGCCACCCTAAAGGCCATATCACCCTGAGGCGACAGTTTAACTTCGAATTTAGTGGTGATGGCGAACAACGTTGCCAAGGCTATGTGCGCCTTTTAGGTAAGCAGGCACAAGAAATTCATCTGGATATTCATCGAATTAACTAAATTTTATGTAGTTTTGCTACATTCAACCGGCTACGGGCTAGAGTTTCATTGCCACTCTGCTAGAATATTCAGTCTTTAGGCAGTTGATGATTTTTTGCGAGGCTTTTTTTGACTAACTTACCTGTCATTATCGGATTTGGTGGCATAAACGCAGCTGGTCGCTCCTCGTCTCATCATAGCTATCGACGTCTAATCGCTGAACACCTCAGCAGCCAAGACCGCAACCAAATGCTAACCGGACTGGCCACCCTTTCCAACCTAGTTAACTATAGCGACGGTCATTATCAACTTGCCGCAAACGGCGCCAAGATTAGCGAAAACCAAATTGCCAAACAGCTGCAGCAGCAATTGTTTGACAACACATTAATTCGCCCTATTGGCAGCCATGCCTATGACATTGAACGCCTAGTCCTGAATAAGGCCGCTCTATTGCGTGCCGCCGATGGTGAAACCATTAACTTCACCCTACGGCAGCGTCAAATGCCTAATCAGGTGCCTGAAAACTGGCAGGTAACGGCATTAGAAAACGGTGAGTTTTCTATCCAAGTTAGTGGCGGCCTAGATGCCATCCTACCCGATTCTCGTCGTGCTCCTGTCAGCGCTGCAGGTCAACTGCCTGATGGTTTTGCCCCCGGCACCCTATATCAATCTCGCAACCACCCACGCAACCTGCAGATGACCGTCTACGGTGCTTCGGATGCTTTGCATTCCGTAGGAATTGACTGGCAGGACATGCAGGACCAGGTAGCCCCGGATCGCATTGCTGTATACGCGAGCAACTCCATTGGTCAGCTCGATGAGCCCGGATTTGGTGGCCTTTTAAAGAACCCAACGCAAGGTAAGCGCATCACCTCCAAGCAGATGCCCTTGGGTTACGGCCAGATGCCGGCAGATTTTGTCAACGCTTACCTGTTAGGCAGCGTTGGCGCCGTCGGTTCCTCCTTGGGTGCCTGTGCGACCTTCCTCTACAACCTGCGTAATGCGGTCAACGACATCAAGTCTGGCCTGCGCGATCTGGTTATTGTGGGAAGCAGCGACGCGCCTATCACGCCCGAGGTAATGGAAGGTTTTCGCACCATGGGTGCCCTGGCAGAGGACCATGAGCTCTGTGCCCTAGATGGTACCGACAGCCCTAATTTACGCCGTACATCCCGTCCCTTTTCGAGTAACTGTGGTTTCACCATGGGCGAGGGCTCACAATGGATAGTTATGGCTAGCGATCGCTTGGCCATGCAAATGGGCGCCCAGGTATTTGGCTCCGTACCGGGTGTATACGTCAATGCTGACGGCCACAAAAAATCTATTTCAGCACCAGGTATTGGTAACTATATTACCCTTGCCAAAGCCTGTTCCATGACCCGTGCCATCTTAGGTGAAAAATCCTTGCAGCACCGTTCAGCGGTACAAGCTCATGGTACATCCACACCGCAAAACCGCGTCACTGAATCCCACGTACTCAATGAAACAGCAAAAGCCTTTGGCATTGAGAACTGGCCTGTGGGCGCCGTGAAGGCCTTCTTAGGCCATACCCAGGGCACTGCTGGCGGTGACCAATTGATTACTTCATTGGGGCTATGGAAGTACGGATACCTACCAGGCATCAGCACCATTGATCATGTCGCTAGCGACGTGCATGACAGCAATTTACGCATTCAAACTGCCCATATGGAATTTGGCACCAAGGGTATGGACTCGGTAATTCTTAACTCCAAAGGATTTGGTGGTAACAACGCCAGCGCTGTATTAATGTCACCAGCAGCCACCGAACAGCTACTCAGCCAACGGCATGGCAACAAAGCCATCAACAGTTGGAAAGCTCAGCAAGAAACCGCCCAGGCCAATGCCGCCGAATACGAGCAACAGGCCATTCGTGGTACTGCACGGCCTATCTATCGCTTTGGTCACAATGTCATGCAAGGTCCAGAGCTATCCATAACCGATAAGGAAATTCGCATTCCGGGTTATGCTAAACCAATTGACGTTACCGTTGACAACCCGTTTAAAGACTTGACCTAAAATCGGTCCTAATGGTCTGCAGAATACGCCCTTAATTGGCTATTTTTTGCAGACCAATTTATCACTATACTCACCCCATTATTCATTCTGTTGCTTGGCAGCAGTCGCTTACATGAGGTAGTTATGCAATATTCCATCCAACCCATTAGCCAAGGCGACTTAAACGAATGGCAGGCACTCTATCAAGGCTATGCCGAGTTCTATCAGGTGCCCATGCCACCAACTACACTGGATCAGGTATGGCAATGGATTCATGCTGAGGACATGGAGTTTTACGGCTTGATGGCCCGCAATGAGCAGGGCGTAGCCATTGGTTTGATGCACTATCGGGCTATGCCATCCCCCTTAAGAGGGACCATCGTTGGCTTTTTGGATGATCTGTTTATTGATCCGCAGTATCGTGGCCAAGGGCTAGTCGATCAGATGTTCGCTGCACTTAATGAACAAGCGAAGCAGCACGCTTGGCCCTTTGTCCGCTGGATTACGGCAGAAAATAATTATCGTGGTCGCGGCGTGTACGACCGCTTGGCTGACAAAACCCATTGGGTCACCTACCAGATGGCAGCAGAATAAACAGCTAGATGAAGTTGAGTACCTGCAGGGTGTTAGTTCGGGTTTGGCGGGCAATTTCTGCCCTTGATTCCCGCCTCAGGGTCACCAAAACATCCAACACATAGGGCAAGTGACTGGGCTTATTCACAGCTTGGGCTTGCCCATCACGCCGCTGATGTTGCATGGGCATATAGGGCGCGTCGGTTTCTAACACCAACCATTCTAGTGGCAGCTCAGCAAACAATCGGCGTAGTTTCTTTGCTCGATCATAGGTCACGCTGCCACCCACACCGAGCTTAAAACCCAACTCAGCGTAGCCTTGAGCTTGCTGAGCGTTACCACCAAAGGCATGCACAATGCCGCCCCCATTTATCTGCTGTTGGCGTAGTAATTTCAGCACCCGATCATGACACTTTCGCACATGCAAGATAAGCGGTAGCTTGGCCTGTTTGGCAATCTGCAGCTGCTGCAGTAGCAAACTTTCCTGTTCTGCCCAGCTAGCCTCTGGCAAATGCCAGTCCAGACCAATTTCACCAATGGCCACTGGCTTATGCTCAGCAACCAATTGTTGCAATTGAGCCACATGATCAACTGCATGCTGATCCATAAAGTAAGGGTGTAGACCCAAGGCCAGATGCCAATGGGGGTGCAGCTTGCTTAAATCAATTTGCCGCTGCCAATTGGCAGCCACGGTAGCAGGAATGAGCAGGTCATGCACGTCATTCTGCACACAAGCCTGCCACAAACCGGGCTGCTGAGCCTGTAAATCAGGATGATCCCAATGACAGTGGCTATCAAACAGCATCACCCTCTCCAGCTAGTGCTCGCGGGTGGCGCGGAAGCGAATATCCGGCCAACGCTCCTCAGTGAGACTTAAGTTAACCCGGGTAGGCGCCAGATAGGTCAGGTGACCACCACCGTCAATGGCTAAATTTTCTGCCGCTTTACGTTTAAAATCCTCTAGCATCTTGGCATCATCACACTCCACCCAACGCGCTGTATTAACACTAATGGGTTCGTAAATGCATTCGACCTTGTATTCGTCTTTCAGACGGTAGGCCACCACCTCAAACTGTAGCACACCCACAGCACCAACAATCAAATCGTTATTCTTGGTGGGCATAAATAACTGCGTAGAACCTTCTTCGGAAAGTTGTTGCAGGCCTTTTTGCAGAGCCTTCATCTTCAACGGATCTTTCAAGCGCACACGGCGAAATAGTTCCGGAGCAAAGTGTGGAATACCGGTAAACTTGAGCTCTTCACCCTGGGTAAAGGTATCACCTATCTGAATGGTACCGTGGTTATGTAAGCCTATGATATCCCCGGAATGGGCCTCTTCCACATTGGCGCGTTCACCGGCCATAAAAGTCACCGCATCAGCGATTTTCACGTCCTTGCCAAGGCGCGCATGACGCATCTTCATGCCGCGGTTATAGGTGCCAGAACAAATGCGCATAAAGGCAATACGGTCGCGGTGCTTAGGGTCCATATTGGCCTGTATTTTAAAAACAAAACCAGTGAATTTTTCTTCTCTGGCACTCACCACGCGACTACCGGCATTACGTTCTTCTGGCGCTGGGGCCCACTCAACAAAGTAATCCAACATTTCTCGCACACCAAAGTTGCCTAAGGCCGTACCAAAGAACACGGGCGTTAACTGGCCGGCAAGGAACAATTCCATGTCAAATTCATGGCTAGCACCCTGCACCAGTTCAATTTCATCGCGCAGGTCATCAATTAAATCACCCAAGGCCACTTCTGCTTCGGCAGAATCCAAGCCTTTAATACGACGATCTTCCTGGATGGTATGACCTTGACCTTGAGTGTACAGATGAATGGTATCCGTATAGAGGTTATACACGCCCTTAAACTCTTTACCCATGCCGATGGGCCAGGTAACTGGTGCACAGGCGATTTTTAGCACATCTTCCACTTCGTCCAACACTTCAATCTGGTCACGCACCTCTCGGTCCATCTTGTTAACGAAGGTAAAAATGGGCGTGTCACGTAGGCGACACACTTCCATTAATTTAATAGTACGATCTTCCACACCCTTGGCGCCGTCAATCACCATCAACACTGAGTCCACTGCCGTCAAAGTGCGGTAGGTATCTTCAGAGAAGTCTTCGTGACCAGGCGTATCCAACAGGTTGACCGTACGACCACTGTAGGGAAACTGCATCACCGAGGAGGTTACCGAGATACCACGTTGTTGTTCCATGGCCATCCAGTCAGACGTCGCCATCTTGTCACCCTTGCGGCCTTTGACAGAACCGGCTTCCTGAATAGCCTGTCCAAATAATAATAGCTTTTCCGTGATGGTGGTTTTACCCGCGTCGGGGTGAGAAATGATGGCGAAGGTGCGACGTTTATTCACCTCGTCCAAAAAACTTTGATCAGCCATGTGGCTCCAACCTAGAGTGATATTATGCAGTCCCAAGATGACTTGCTTGGAAGTGCTGAAAAAAGGAGCCTATTTTCCCTTAATTAGCGACATTTCTCAAACTTATTTGTCACCATGCCCTCGGCTGCAAATGGCATACATGGCGCTTTTCCGGTATAATTTGCCGCCTAAATTTGACCCAATGAGATTGTCCATGTTTGATCTAGCCAGCCGTGCACCGGCTAATGCAAAAAACGATGTTTTATCCGGCTTAACCGTGGCTTTGGCCTTGGTACCAGAAGCTGTCGCCTTTGCCTTTGTGGCCGGCGTTGAGCCCCTGGTGGGCCTATATGCAGCCTTTATGGTGGGCTTGATCACGGCCGTGTTTGGCGGCCGCCCAGGCATGATCTCAGGTGCCACCGGCGCCTTGGCAGTGGTGATGGTAAGCCTAGTTGCTCAGCATGGTGTTGAATACCTATTTATCACTGTTGTGCTCATGGGTATCTTGCAAATCCTGGCTGGCATACTGCGTCTGGGTAAGTTTATCCGTATGGTGCCACATCCAGTAATGCTCGGTTTCGTAAACGGTCTGGCCATCGTCATCTTCTTAGCACAACTAAGCCAATTTAAATTTATCGATGACGAAGGCGCTCTACGCTGGCTAGAAGGCAATCAAATGTACCTGATGCTAGGCCTCATCGCCCTCACCATGGCTATTATTCACTATTTACCGCGCTTTACTCGCGCCATCCCATCGTCTTTGGCAGCCATTGTGGTCATCAGCGCCCTAGTTATTGGCCTAGATTTAGACACTCGCTCCGTTGGCGATATTGCCTCCATTGCTGGCGGCTTCCCAAGTTTCCATATCCCTGATGTGCCTTACAACATGGAAACCTTGCTAATCATCTTGCCTTACGCTGTCATCTTAGCCGCCATCGGTCTCATTGAGTCTCTGTTAACCCTAACACTAGTAGACGAAATTACCGGCACCCGCGGACGTGGCAACAAGGAATGTGTAGGCCAAGGCCTTGCCAATACGGCCACGGGCCTATTTGGCGGCATGGGTGGTTGCGCCATGATTGGTCAGAGTATGATCAACGTCAATTCCGGTGGCCGCGGCCGCCTATCTGGTATTACCGCGGCGGTATGCCTACTGTTATTTATTCTAGTAGCTTCTCCGCTCATTGAAATGATTCCTATCGCCGCCCTAGTAGGCGTGATGTTTATCGTGGTACTGGGTACCTTTGAGTGGTCTAGTTTCCGTATTATCCGCAAGATACCTAAGTCCGATGCCTTTGTCTTGGTACTGGTGTCCGGCGTAACCGTGGTTACGGACTTGGCCATTGCAGTGATCGTTGGTGTTATCTGTTCAGCCCTAATTTTCGCTTGGAAGTACGCCAAGCACACCCAGGTATGGCATGAGGACATCGACAATAGCCGTATCTACTACCTGCGTGGTCCTATCTTCTTCGGTTCTGTACAGAACTTTCTAGAATTGTTTGACCCAGCTCAGGATCCTGACGATGTCATCATCGACTTTCAACGTTCCCGTGTAGCTGATCATTCTGGTTTAGAAGCCGTTGACACCCTTGCTGAGCGATACATTAAGGCCGGTAAGACCTTACACCTGCGTCACCTTAGCCCAGAATGTAAGCGCCTATTGGCCAAGGCCGGTGACATGGTAGAAATCAATGTCATCGAAGACCCAGATTACAAGGTAGCCACTGACAAGCTGGCTTAAGCTAGGTCCAATGGGTCAGCTGCCTAGGCACTGGCCCATTGCATTAATACAGCGTTCTCTCGGCTGCCATCGGCATTCTTGTAGTAGGCTTTGCGCTCACCCATGGGTTTAAAGCCGTAGCCCGCATATAGTGCCTGAGCGGCTGTGTTGGAGGCCCGCACTTCTAGATACACCTGCTGTACACCTTGCTGCTGTAATGCAACCATGGTGTTATCTAACATGGCTTTAGCTATGCCCCTACCGCGCCGACCTAGATCAACCAACACCGTGTGTATTTCGGCTTCATCAAGCACCTTAGCGGCAACCAGATAGCCAACCACGTTTTCGCTTTCAATGGCGGCCATCAACATATCATGGCCATGACAGGCAGAGAGCAATTGTGCCTCGTTCCAGCAGGGTTCATCGGCCAAACTAGACAATCTGGCAGCCTGCTTAATCCAGGCAGCAGAGACTTGGTGATCAAGTTGCTGGCAACGCATTAGTTTTTACTAGCGATAAGTGGCTGCATATGGCGCCAGGTTGCTGCTTTATTGGCAGGAATTTTTAGCAGTTCATGCAGGCTGTGAGTGAATAGCACCTTAGCCTCTGGCCACATAGAACAGCTCCCCACAGTACCGAAGTCAAGGTCCAGATCGGCCAGCAAATCAATACTTCGCTGACCAAGCAGTAGAACCCTAGTTAAGGCCTTGTCCTGGAGTAATTTACCTATCTGATAAGCCAGCGCGTCAGTGCCGCCATGCTTGCTATTATCACCGTGCGGACCAGGTACTAAGGGCCAGAAAAAATCAGCCTGGGTTTGCGGCATAACTTCCTTTGTCCCCAAATCCAAAGCGTTAATTATGGCCGTCTGCAGTTGCGCAAGAGAGCCACTCATGGCAGCCCCATCTTGCAGCGGTAATTCATTGATCACCAATACACCGCATTGGTACCAACTGATGCTCAAATGCAGTGGCGCAATACTTTCTTGCACCTCTGGCGCGGGCTCGGCTGTGGCAACCGGGGCAATCGGGGCAGCTGCGACTTGTGTAGGCGAATCTGAGTCACTCACACCAGCCACCAGGTCGGCGCGCATCTGCTCAGCCTGTTGCTGAACTTGGGCAATGGACAGGCCTAGTGGCGGTGCATCGGTCGCAGCTTGTTCAGGCTCGCTAGCCACCTGCTCTGCAGAAGCTGCTGTTAGAGTTTCAATATCAGCCCCATCATTCAAGGCGTCTGCCGTCGCTACAGGGCAGCCATCATAGTAAGCGCCATAACTGCACAAAGCACCTTCTACAGGCAACCAGCTTGTCACGCCTAAAGCCTGTAGGTAGGCTAGACGTTGTGCTTCTGGTAAGACTTGATGCAGGCTCATGGTGGCAAACTAATTACGCGATAGGGTCTAATATTGGCTCAAGTATGATACGTTGCTTAAGTATTTATTTAGACTAAAATTAAGCTAAAACTCAGGTCATCATGATAAGCTTTTGATGCCATGCAGGCAACCAACTTGGAGACACTAGTGACCATTCAATATAATTTTGATCAACCAACTAACCGCGCGCAAACCCGTTCCTCAAAATGGGAAAAATACCCCCCTGGCACCATTCCTTTATGGGTAGCTGATATGGATTTTGAAGTATCTCCAACTATCCGCCAAGCCCTTGCAGATCGTGTCGCGCACGGTATATTTGGCTATACCAAGCCTGACTTAGAATGGGCTAAAGCAGTCACAGACTATTACCAGACAACCCATAATTGGACCATTAAGCCCGAGTGGATAGTCTGGGTACCCGGCGTAGTAACAAGCATGAATCTGGCATGCAGGGCCTGGTCTCAGGATCATAATAAGGTGCTCACTCCAGAGGTAATCTACCCACACTTTCACAGTGCTCCCACCAATAACAACAAACAATGTCTATTTATGCCCATGACCTATGCACAGGGTCGTTTACGGGTGGATATTAACAGCCTGCCTGCTAAGCCTCATCAAGACGCCAAGCTCATGTTGTTTTGCAATCCACAAAATCCAGGAGGCTGCGTCTACACGGCGGAAGAACTTCAGGCCATAGATGCGTACTGCCAACAACATGAGCTTATTCTAGTGTCTGATGAGATTCATGCTGACTTGATTCTAGACGCCGACAAAAAACACATCCCTTACGGCAGTATTAGTGAGTACGCCTTAAACAATAGCATGGTTCTAGGCGCCGCCAGTAAGACTTATAACCTTGCTGGCCTGGCATGTTCCTGGGCGGTAATTGCAAATGATGAACTGCGCAGCAGCTTCCAGAAGGCTATGCATGGTATCGTTCCTGAAATTAACCCATTAGGTTATATCGGCACGGTCACCGCCCTGCAGACCGAGAGAGACTGGCAACAACAACTGCTTCAATACTTACGTGGCAACCGTGACTATCTTGCGCAAGAATTCGATGCTATCGAAGGCATGAACATGCTTCCCCTAGAAGCCACCTTTCTCGCTTGGATTGATGTATCTGAGCTAGGCCTTGAAAATCCACCAGCCTTCTTTGAAGCCGCAGGCGTAGGCATGTCCCCCGGCGCAGGATTCAATGATGCCAACTTTATGCGGTTAAATTTCGGCTGCCAACGTGCCGTCTTGCAAGAGGCTATAGCGAGAATCAAACAAGCCCTCGCTAACCGATAACAAAAGGGAGCCTTGGCTCCCTTTTTTTTATGCAGCGAAATATCAGCTTGTGCTTATTGCCCAACTTCTGCCTTGGCTGTTAAGGTAGCAAAATCATCAAACTGGTGGGCACGTAAATTTTTCACCGCCGTTGATATAGCCTGTTTGTGTTTGCCTTCTAAAGCAAAGCGCTCATTGGTGAGTTTGGCTTTGACTTTTTTATCTAGCTGCTGCCAATCTTCCTTAATCGGCATGTGCTCGGTTTCTTTGAACATGGTTTCGATAATGGCATAGTCCTCTTGCAGCAGCAGTTGCGGAGCTATTTGATCGAGCAACATCTTCAAGCGGATGCAACCTTCAGTGTATTCACACTGGCCTTCATCCATAGCATTCACTATGACCTTTACACTATCAACACGATGTTCGTATTGCTCTTGCAACATGCCTTGCAAGTTGGCTATGCGTTGCTGATTTTCCCGTAAACGGTTGCGCTGGCGCCGCCAGATGTAGATGACAACATTGAGCATCACAAGGCACATAAGGCTCAATATAGCAATAAGGATAATATCAGTTTGGGACATACAACTAATCTCTGTGTTAGATGGATATATTATACCATTGTCAGCATGGCCTAGTCAGAGGTACAGACCCTTTCTTGGCAGTGGACCCTCTCGATGGGGTCAGACTCCATTGCTTGCATACCCAAGGCGTATAACGGCCAGTTGGCACCCTGTAGTGCACGTGGGAATCAAACCCCGCTCGGTGCCTACTGCTGGTCTGCTTGTGGCACGGATTTAAAACAGTGCTACCCCTCGCCCCTGCCGCCGGCACGGCCGGGGTCTGATTTAAGCGCAGCGCAAGTCTGACCCCTGCGAGGTTTGTACCTCTGATCCGTTCAGTATATGCCCCACATCGGGGTCAGTCCCAACGGGACAGACCCCTTTCATAAAGCAAAAAAAAACCCATCCGTCAGGATGGGCTTTCTTTTTGAATAAAAGCTTGGCGAAGAATGGAAGCTCTGCTTCCATTACCGGCCCCGCCCTCATAGGGGCGGGTCGCTCGCTTGCTAAAAAGCAGCCATTAGGCTGCTTTTCTTTACGCGTCTCGCCCTACGGTCATCGCCTTTTTAAGCAACCAATAAAAAAC
>JAERSU010000092.1 GCA_016845445.1 Oceanospirillaceae bacterium
GTTTTTTTACCATGAAGCTCTATCAAGCGCACACCATTCATACCCTAGAAACAGATCAACCCAGTACTCATATCGCCATTGCCAATGATGGTCGCATACTTGCTTGCGGCGGCGTTGAGCTAGAACAAACCTACGGTGCGGCTGATCAGACGTTTGCTGAGCAGGTTATGGTACCTGGCTTTGTTGAAGGCCATGCTCATGCCATGGAAGGGGTGATCTGGAAACTGCCCTATGTGGGTTTTTACGGTCGTTATCACCCTGATGGTCACTATGTAGAAGGTTGTGATTCGGTGCCGGCACTATTAGCCCGTTTGGCCGAGCTAGATGCCCAGCTGCCCGCCGATGAACCTATTTTTACCTGGGGTTACGATGCCATCTATTTTGGTGACAATAAGCCCATGCGCGCAGCCTTGGATTCGGTTTCTAGCACGCGTCCAATAATTATCCATCACAGTAACTTACATTTGATTACCGTTAACTCTATTGCGCTGCAAAAAGCAGGCATTGATCGGCATAATATTATTGATGGAATCTACACTGACGATGCCGGTGAGCCAAATGGTGAGTTGGCTGAATTAGCCGCCATGTTTTTGGTTTACAACGCCCTAGGTAATCCGGTTTTTGGAGGCCTAGACGATGCCGAGGGCATGTATCGTTATGGTCGTTCTGGGCGCCGGGCTGGTGTCACTACGGCGGCCGATTTGTACAATCAACTAGAGCCCGAAACCCTGCAAACTGTACAGTCAGTGGTCAATGATCAAGCCTTCCCTATGCGTCTGGTTTCCACTTTAGGGGTGATGCACTTTTCTGTTGCAGAAGCGGTTGATAAGGCTTTGCAATTGCGCCATGAATGCAGCGATAAGTTGCGCGTAGGGGCGGTAAAAATCGTCACTGACGGCTCTATTCAAGGTTTTAGTGCACGTGTGCGGCAGCCCTATGTGAATGGTGTGGAAAATGGTGTCTGGAATGCCGCCCCTGCCTTGATGGAAGACATGATTATTGCTTGTAATCGTCAAGACATACCTATTCATATTCATGTCAATGGCGATCAGGCTTCTGAGTTTGCGCTTGAGGCTTTTGCTAAAGCCGCTGACGATCATCCGTTTACTGTGGCCCACGTGCTACAGCATGCGCAGATGATGGATAGGGAGCAGTTACAAGCCGCTAAGCGCTTAGGTATGCATGTCAATTTCTTTGCTAACCACACCTTCTATTGGGGAGACCAACACCGTGATGAAACCGTGGGCAACGACATTGCGCAACGTATGAATCCCGCTAGAGAAGCCTTGGATTTAGGTCTCAATGTGGCGATTCATAGTGATGCACCGGTGAGCCCCATGGGGCCACTGCACGTCATGTGGGCAGCGGTCAACCGTATTACCGCCAGTGGTGCCTTGTTAGGCCCAAATCAGCGCATTTCAGCCTCTGAGGCATTGCGAGCCGTGACCATGGGCCCTGCTGCAACGTTAGGTATGGAAAATGAAATCGGTAGTTTGGCCGTGGGCAAGCGGGCAGATATTACCGTTTTGGATGCCGATCCACTCAATATCGACCCCATGTCCATCAAAGATATTAAGGTGGTGGCGACATTACTTGATGGCCAGGTAACAGGGTAACGGCCATGACTACCCCCTTTTCAGTTGTTGGTGGTTTCCTTGGCGCCGGTAAAACGACCTGGATAAATCAGCTGTTGGCTGATCCTCAAGGTATACGCTATGGCGTGCTGGTGAATGATTTTGGTGACCTTGCCATTGATGCCAGTCTTCTGCAAGGGGATAACCGTGAGGTGGTCACGCTAGATAACGGCTGTGCCTGTTGCAGCATTGGCAATGATCTAGCGGCCGGTATTGGTCGTTTGCAAGCCATGGGTATGGATCACATTCTGCTTGAGTGCAGTGGTGTGGCGATACCAGGTCGTTTGGCTGAGTTGGCTAAAATAGGTAAAAATTTGCAGCCTCACGCCACCATTACGTTGATTAACGCAGCTAGCTTAGAGCAGTTGTTGGCCGATAAATGGATGGCTGATACCTATGTGAAACAACTAGTTAGCGGTGGTCAATTATTGGCCAATCGCTTGCCCCATGAAGGTGGTTTGGCGAAGATTAGCGAGATATTGCTCCACGCGAATATCAATCAACCTTTAGCGGAACAAGCCCTGTATAGCCCCGCTCAGTGGCTGCAACAACCGGTTGGCTCTAAGTCCGTTGCTGCTCATAGTGTCGCCCAGATGGCGAGTTGCAATCTATACCCAAAATCCTTGGCTCAAGCTGAACGCTGGGCCAAGATTGCTGCTGAGAAGGACGATATCTATCGCTTAAAGGGCTTTGTGGCAACCGTAGAAGGCAGCTGGTTAGTGCAAATGGTGGGGCAGCAACTTGCCCTAACAGCCTCACCCTTGGAGAAACCGCAAACTGGTTTGGTGGCGATTGGTTCGGCGGCGGCTATTGCATCCCTGCAACAGCAGTTAGCCTAATGACTACTGCAAGGGCCTAGTATTATCAAAGCCTAGTAAACTCTCAACCTGCTGGGCTATCCACAGTAGTTTCTCATCTTCATACAGATTAGTCGCCAGTTGGATGCCAATAGGCATGCCAGCTTCATCGAAGGCAGCGGGGATGCTAATGGCCGGTTGGCCAGTAAGATTAAAAATACCCGTATATTTTAGATGTTCGATGTGGCGAGTGGGGTCATTGTCGATGCCGTAGAGTTGGGCGGCAAAAGGGCTCACAGGGATGGTTGGGCTGAGCAATACATCCACTTCCTGACTGACCTGATGCATGGCCTGCTTAGCTTGCTCCAAATTAAACAGGGCGCGGGAGGCTTCAAGGGCTGATGTGGGGCCTGAAATTTCATTAAAGGCGAGCATGCTTGGCGGTAGCTGCTGTCTTTCTTGGTTACTAAAGTGGCTCATGGCCAGGGAGCCGGTAAGGCCTAAATAGCAGTGCCATGTAGTCATGCTTGCCGACCATACTGGACGGTCACTAAGGTCAATCACTTCAGCGCCGGCCAAGGTGAGCTGCTGAGCAGTGTGCAAAACAGCGTCAGAGATGGCGGGTGTGCAAGCCGGCATGCCGTGGGCGTTGATAATCAAACCAACACGCAAGCCTTTTAAGCTGGTCGGTAGGGGTTCAGCAAATGGTATAGGTAGGGCAGTGGCATCGGCAGAGTGGGGGCCGCGCAAGAGCTTGTACATGATTTTGGCGTCAGCCACTGAACGGGCCATGGGGCCAGCATGGCGCCCCCAGGAAGCGGGGGTATGGGCGATGCTGCCATAGTTTTGTTTAAAACCCACCACACCGCACCAGGCAGCAGGATTTCTAATGGAGCCACACAAATCCGTACCTATGGAAATGGGCGCCGCACCGACAGCCAGAGCAGCGGCGCTACCAGAACTACTACCGTTGGTATTTGAATCCTGATTGTAGGGATTTTTACAATTACCATGAAGGGTGCTAGCCCCAGAGCCGGCTAACCCCCAGTCGGTCATGGCCGTTTTGGCAATCAGTAGAGCCCCTCCTGCTAACAGCCGTTCGGCTGAGGGGGCGCTAACGTCGGCGATGGGGGCGTGCTTGGCAACGGTGCTGCCCATGGTGTTGTTATGCCCCCGGGTTGCCACATTTTCTTTAATGGTACAGGGCACGCCGTCTAAAGGACTTAAGGGCTGTCCATTGGCGTACCGCCGCTCGGCTTTTTTAGCAGCCACAAGGACTTGCTCATAGAGCGGGTGGCTGATGGCGTTAAGGGGTTCGGCGTGGCTTTCACAGCGTGCTATGATGGCTTGAGTCGCTTCAACGGGCGATAGTTGTTTATTGTTATATGCTTGCACCAGTTGACTGGCGCTAAGTTGCCAAATTTGTGTCATAGATATGCCGTTTTATAGTTCTTTAAGGTAGTTTAAGGCACCATCGCGAATGTCGCAGGTTTGCTCGTAGACCTGTTGTTTCCAGTCATCGGCATCAACGTAAAAGACGTCTCGTAGGCGCTTTTGAATTTGCTCTTTTAGACCTTCATCAGCACAACCAAATCGATGCAACGCCGCTTCCTGTAGCAAGGCTTCAAGGGTTTCAGGCAGAGGTGTGGTACCACATTCGATAGACCCACCAAGCACGCTGAAACCAAGTTGTTTACCTAAGCGGCTAAAACAGCCAATAGTTGTGCCGTCCAAGCCTTGAGCGGTGGCTTCGTCACGCTCATTACCCAGTACCCGATCACCAATATATTGTTGCAGAGTCTGCAATTGCGGTGCATCTGGGCCAAATCGATGCAAGAAGTCTGCATAACCTCTGGGGCCCAGTCCGGTATGTAAGTCTAGGAAAAAAAGATGCTCACAACCCTGCGTATACCGGGCAACGAGCGCTTCGTAGGTGAGGCGTGCCCAGGTAGGCTGTGAACCGACGTAAAACAAGCCTAGTGGGCTTTGCTGCTGGCCACCTGAGAGCGCGATTTTTAACTGTTCTGGGCCCTGTTCCTGCAGATACCTTTGTCGGGTTAGCTGACCCTTCTCAAATGCCGCCGAGCTACAGTCGGTATACTCAACAAAGTGTTGGATATCGGCGTAGGCCTGGTTAAAGGGCTGCTCTGGCTCATTTAAATCCCAAAAGTTGCGATTTAAATCGACATTTTCTTCAGTGAAGCGCCGGCCCCAGGCAAATCCATAGGGATTGCAGGCGTGGATTAATACAATTTTAATGCCGGCAGGGGCAGAAATTTGCTCGCGTAGCCACTGCACCATGACACCGGAGCCATAATAGCCTTCAACGCCGTGTACGCCGCTGGTGACATAGAGCACTTTGTTGGCGTTGGCATCCCCAATACACACGGCATCGGTGGCCAGTACCTCACCTTCTGGCCCCTTGAGCGGATGGACTTTACTGTGCACCTCAAGTCCATAGGTAGCAGCAGCCTGAAGGAACAGGCTGCGGGCTTGGGCGTAGCTTTGGGCGAATGAATCCATAATTAAGCCGTCTTAAAGTCGTCCATGTGGGGCATAAGCTCGATCAATTCTTTGGTGTAATCCGCTTGCGGGTTATCAAAGATGCGATCGGTGTGGTCCATTTCCACTAGCTGGCCTTGTTTGAGCACGATAATGTCATCACACATCTGGCGTACCACCGGTAGGTCGTGACTGATAAATAGCAGACTGAGCTTATATTCGTCTTGCAAGTCTTTAATGAGGTTCAATACTGCTGCCTGCACAGATACATCTAGTGCCGAAGTCGGTTCGTCACAGATAATCAGTTCAGGCTTACTAGCCAAGGTGCGAGCCACGGCAATGCGTTGTCGCTGACCACCAGAGAACTGGTGCGGGAAGCGCTTAAGAGCATCACCGTTGAGGCCTACTCGTTCTAATAGCTCTACCACTCTGTGTTCGATTTCCGTGGCGTTGTTGGCCAAGCCGTAGAAACGAATGGGTTCGGCAATGACGTCCAAAATGGACATGCGCTTATTGAGAGACGAATAAGGATCTTGGAAGATCATCTGCATGGCCGGCCGTAGAGGTCGACGCTGCTTCTCGCTCATGGCGCTGATTTCTTGGCCATTAAAATACACCTGGCCACCACTGGTAGGAGTTAAACCAATGATGCCGCGGGCACAGGTCGACTTACCAGAACCGGATTCACCAACCAGACCCATGGAGCCACCTCGCGGGACCTTAAAACTTAAGTCTTGCAGAGCACGAACTGGTTCGCCCTTGCTAAAGAAACCACCACCTGGATTATAGGTAATGCTTAGATTGCGGGCCTCTAAAATGACATCGGATTCGTCAAAATCGCGGTGTACAGCAGCTTGTGCTGGTGGCAAGGTGCCGTCAGCTTCTGGCACCGGAAGGCGATGCAGCTTGGTATCACCAGGTGGCACAGAGGCGATGAGCATCTTGGCGTAATCGGTCTCAGGTGCCGTGAGGATTTTGGCTGTGGGGCCAATCTCAACCAGTTCGCCGTAGCGCATGATGGCAACGCGATCGGTTACCTCAGCCACCACGCCCATATTATGGGTTACCAGAATGATACCTATATTGGTTTCTGCTACCAGCTTCCTAATGAGTTTAAGAATCTGTGCCTGTACTGAGACATCAAGAGCCGTGGTGGGCTCGTCGGCGATGACCAGATCCGGCTTGCCACATAAAGCCAGAGCAATAACGATGCGCTGGCGCTGGCCGCCGGAGAATTCATGGGGGTAGTGGTAGATGCGTTCTTCCGGGTTGGGAATATCCATCTTTTTTAGCCAGCTAATGGCTTCTGCTAAAGCTTCTTTGGCATTTAGCCCTAGATTGTAGGCAATGCTTTCGGTCATTTGATCGGCAATGTTTTTTACCGGATTTAAGGCCGTCATGGGGTCCTGCATGATCATGCTGATACGCTTGCCACGCATAGCACGCATGCCTTCTTTGTCCAGATTTAACAGATTCTGGCCTTCGAAAATGATTTCACCATTGGTGACACTGCCACCGCTTTCCAAGAGGCCCATGACGGCGTTACCAATGGTGGATTTACCGGCACCGGATTCACCGACTAGGCCTAGAATTTCACCGCGTTCAACATTGAGGCTGACCTTGCTGGCAGCCAGTACATTGCCACGACGGGACTCAAAACGGATGCTGACATCTTTAACTTGTAACATTTTTATAGCGTCCTATTAGTCCAATTTGGGGTTCATGGCATCACGTAGCCAGTCGCCAAGAATATTGATGGAAAATACCGTTAAAATAAGCATCAAACCAGGGAACAATACCACCCACCATTCACCGGCGAAGAGGAAGTTAGCACCAGTACGGATAAGGGTACCAAGGGATGGTGTGCTCACAGGTACGCCGGCACCTAGGAAACTCAAAGTGGCTTCTAACATGATGGCAATGCCGAGGCCAACGGTGGCAATAACGATGTTGGAGCGCATGACATTAGGCAGTACGTGCTTGAACAAGATGTACCAAGGCGAGGCCCCCATGGCGCGGGCTGCCAATACATAGTCCTCTTGGCTTTCGATCATGACAGCAGACCGGGTAACACGAGCATATTTAGGCCAGTCGGAGAAGCCGATGGCCAAGATGACCACGTAGATCATCACTGTTTCCTGCATTTCCATGGACATCTGCGACTTGATCACGCCAGCCAGCATCAAGGCGACGAGTAGGCCTGGAATCGTCATCTGTAGGTCAGCTAAGCGGGTGACGATAACATCAGTCATGCCGCGGAAAAAACCGGCTGCTAAGCCTAAGCCAATGCCGATAAAGCAGGATAGCAGTACCGAGGCTAGGCCAACTAATAGGGAAAGCCGAGATCCGTAAAAC
Source organism: Oceanospirillaceae bacterium (assembly GCA_016845445.1). Taxonomy (GTDB): domain Bacteria; phylum Pseudomonadota; class Gammaproteobacteria; order Pseudomonadales; family Balneatricaceae; genus Njordibacter. Next base: position 7,289 of record JAERSU010000092.1, read on the forward strand.
AAGGCCGCCAAAACATCACGCCCTTGCTCATCGGTACCCAGTATAAAACGGCCGTCACCTTCTTCTAGCCACACGGGTGGTAACTGGGAGTCCATCAGATCTAGCTGCATTGGATCAAATGGGTTCTGATTCGTAATCAGGCCAGCAAAAATAGCGCAAAAAATAATGCTGACCAGGACAATGGACGAGATAATCGCCGAAGGAGTGCGGAGATAATCCTGTACGATATTATGTTGTAAAAACTTCTGCATGGTTATTCTCCTCGACGGATACGGGGGTCGACGATGGATAGTAGAATATCGGCCATTAGGTTGAGGCAGATAAAGATGGCAGCAACTAGTAAAAAGTAGGCTGACATAACAGGAAAATCACTAAAGCCAATGGCTTGGATAAACATTAAGCCCATGCCTGGCCATTGGAATACGGATTCAGTGATCAATGAGAAGGCGATCATCACACCAATATTAAGGGCAGCAATGTTAATAACAGGCATGACGGCATTGGGTAGCACATGCTTATTGTTAATGGTTTTTTCTGGCAGGCCGCGAGCACGGGCAAACTTTATATAGTCCATGGTGCGGATTTCCAGTACGTCGGCCCGCACCAAGCGGATAAATAGACCAACGTTAAAAATCGAAAGAGTAAGGGCCGGCATAAAAATAGAACGCCAGCCTTCTAAGGAAAACAAAGAGGAGTCCCATAAACCGATATCTACGGTTTTGCGCCCTGAAGCTGGGAACCAACCTAATTCTACGGCGCCAATATAAATAGCTAATAAACCCAATAAAAAGGTGGGCATAGATATACCGAGCAAACTGCTGGTAAGGATGGCTTGGGTGCGTTTGCTGCGCCGATTAACACCGGTAAATATACCTAACCAAATGCCAGCACCTAGGGTCATGATCGTGGACACCAGTACTAACTCAAGGGTGGCGGGGGCGCGGGCGGCAATGAGCTCAGCTACCGGTTCAGAGCTAGCCAAGGAGGAACCCAGATCACCCTGCAAGAACTTAATCATATAGTCCCCGTATTGCACTAAAAATGGACGGTCATAGCCCAGTTCAGCACGAATGCGCTCACGGTCAGCTTCGGTCGCATAGTCACCAGCGATATTGTTAGTTGGGTCTGGAGCAAAACTCATAATGAGAAATGCTAAAAGGCCTGTGGCAAACAGCACTAATAATGACTGAAACAAGCGTTGCAGTAGTTTAATAGCCATGATTTAAGTTCCGTGGATAAAAGGCCAGTGCACGAGTGCACTGAACCTGAGAAGATGAATAGGGCCCTGTAGCAGGGCCCTAGTTTTGCGCAATGAGTTATTGCATTACCGCGTAGCGGAAGTTTGGCATGTTGCCGAAATCAACTGGAATGGATAGACCGTTGGTCATGCCCCAGTTAATCATCTGGTAGTGCACAGGTACAACTGCCATTTCATCTTTGGTGATCTTAGAGATCTTTTCCATGATGCCGCGGCGCTTAGTCGCGTCGGCTTCCACAGCGGCTTCGCCGATTAGAGCACTTACTTCTGCATTGGCGTAGCCAGTTTGGAAAGGACCCTTGTTATAGATGTGACCAAAGGTGAACAGGGAATCGTTGGTAGGCGTACCAAAGCCCAGCATGTAGAAGTCAGACTTGTCTTCTAACAGCAGTGGCATCCACTGATCTTTTGGTAGGGCATTCAAAGCAACCTTGATACCGGCTTTGGCCAGCATGGAAACAGCAGCCTGACAGATGGCTTCGTCATTCACATAACGGTTGTTTGGACAGTCAAGCTGGACAGAGAAACCGTCTGGGTAGCCAGCCGCTGCTAGCATTTCCTTGGCCTTCTTCGGGTTGCCCTTTTCTACGGCAGCCAGTTCAGCAGTGTGACCCTGAGTACCTGGGTAAGCCAAGATGGTGGTAGGTACGGAAACGCCACGCATGATCTTCTTCTTGATCAGGTTACGATCCAAGGCTACGGACACGGCATTACGCACGGCAGGATCGGCAAATGGATTGCCTTCTGTGGATACTAGCTTGTCAGTGGTTAGATTGAAACCGAAGAAGATGGTACGCAGTTGTGCCGTACCTTCAACCTTCAGGTTACTATCGCCATCTACACGGTCAAGGTCTGGTAAAGGTACTTCAGTAACCAGATCCAAATCACCGGACAGCAAGGTGGCAACACGGGTTGAGGAGCTACCAATGGTGGTAGTAATCAGCTTGTCGATGTTACCTGGGTAGTGGCCTGCGGCATCACCCCAGAAGTTGTCGTTACGCACGAAGGTGGAAGAAATCTTTGGCTCGCGCTTAACCAGCTTCAACATGCCGGTACCGTTCATGTTGTTTTCTGTGTGCCAACCTTTACTGGCGCCACCAGGGGCTTCTTCAACACCGTGCTCTTTGGACCAGCCTGCATCCATGATAAAGGTGTTAGCTAGGTTGTTGAGTATCAGCGGGTCAGGGCGAGACATGATAATGTCGACGGTATGGTCATCAACTTTTACCGCTTTATCAACGGCAGCAACCATGCTCTTAAAGGCGCTCTTTTCGCCTTTGGTGCGATTGATGGTAAAGACCACATCGTCAGCGTTAAAGTCCTGACCGCCGTGGAATTTCACGCCTTTACGAAGGTGAAAACGGAGATTGCCGTCAGCCAGTACTTCGTGGCTTTCAGCTAGACCGTAAATGGGTTGGTTGTCACCATCCAACACCATCAGACCATCATAAACATTACGTAGGAAAATGACTTCTACGGCACCTAATATGCCTTGAGGATCTAGGGAAGTGGCGTCGCCGGTCATACCCCAGCGTAGTTCGTTAGCTGCCATAGCGCCGGAGCTGGCAGTGATGGCTGCGCCAATAGTGGCGGCTTTCAGCCAAGTGTTCAGGTTTTTCATTATTGTTCTCCGTTTAACAGGTTTATTTGTCATGATTATTGACCCGAGTCAGCAGAGTAAGACATTAGTATAGTATTAGTGAATATGTTAAATTGAATTAATTATTGCAAATTTTGGAAAAATAACAGGTTATTATGCGCATAGATGAGGCCAAAATTGCCCTTAAGGTGGCGAATTGTAAGAGTTTTTCTTTGGCTGCCGAACAATTGGGCTTGGTCAATTCGAAAGTGACTCGGGTGATCACTAACTTAGAAGAAGAATACGGCCATGCCATTTTTAGCCGTACTACACGCAAAATGGAAATTACCCTTTATGGCGAAGTGTTTTTGCGACATGCGCAAAGAATGGTGTCACAAGATGAGAATTTGCGCCATGAAATGGCAGCCTTGAGTAAAGGCCAGGTGGGCACTATTGAATTAGGCTATTCCGGTACTATCATGTCAGATATTCTACCGAAGGTTGTGCAGTATTCGTTGATGAATATGCCAGCCATCAAAATCACACCAAAATTTGCATGGACCCAGGAGGTGGCGAGAAATATCAAAGAGGGCACCACTGATATCGGTTTTATTAGCAATGTCGCCCCAGTGCCAGATTTAGAGTTTATGCATCTTGCCAACAAGGAGGTGTTTTTTGTCGTACCTGAAGAGCATCGCTTAGCCAGTCGTGATTTTGTCGAATTTGAAGATGTGGCAGAAGAAGGGTTTATTGTTGGGCCTTATAACAAGTGGCGCTCCCAGCGCATGTTATTAGACAGCTATTTCGGCCGTCATAATCGACCCTATAAAATTGCCTTTGTCACCGATGATCCAATCAGCATGGAGGTACTGGTGCAAATGGGGGTGGGCATTGGCTTAAACTATGAGTTGCCAGACACCATACTGCGTCCAGGTTTGGTGCGTCTGCCCGTGCGAGATGAAGAATCCAAGATCCCTGTGTATGTGCAGTGGCGTATGAGCAATACCAACCCAGTGGTGCGGCCCTTTTTAGGTATGTTGGAGTCTATGCGCGAGCAATTTAAGCCTAAATAACAACTTATTGTTCATCAGAGCGCTGGCCTAGATTGCGATATTGGCGCCAGAAAATAAACGAAAATAGCGCTGTAAGGCTGACATAAAAGGTCAGTAATTGTTGCCCGGCAAAATGCGGATTCATAAAGCTTAAACCGCCGATGACAAGTCCGGCAAAGGCGGCGCCGAGTAGATAGCCGCGGGCAGTGATAAATTCAGTTATGCCAAGTACCGCGCCTAATACTAGCCAGTGCCAATAGCTCATGTCTGCCAGAAATTCCATGCCAGTTCCTGTCTCTTCGCAGTTTTCTTACCAAGGCAAGGGACTGCCGTCATAATTAATAAAATGGCCACTCTGATTTTGCTCGAGAGTGGCAATAACCTTGGTTAAACCGGCAACGCTCTGGTCCACGTCGATCAGACCGTTAGGGCCGCCCATGTCGGTGCGTACCCAACCAGGGTGAAGGGCAACAACCTTGATATTATACGCTGCTAAATCAATAGACAAACTCTTTATCACCGAGTTAACAGCCGTTTTGGAGGAACGGTATAGGTAACCAGCGCCACTGTCATTGTCGGCAATACTGCCTACCTTGGAACTGATGATGGCTAGGGTGCCCTGCTTTGCGGCTAGGTTGTCAGCAAGTGCCTGAGCGAGCATCAGGGGCGAAATAGTGTTCACTTCTAGTACCTGGCGCCAGGTCTGACGATCAATCGTGCCCAGAGCCTGATTGCGTGGTCCGTACACGCCAGCGTTATTGATGATGAGATCGAGGGCACGGCCATCAAGTTGTTGGGCAAGGTTGGCTAGATCGTCATCGTTACACACATCTGCCTGAATTAGCGCCAGTTGTGGGCATGCCAAGGCATCTAATTGGGCTAGATCATGATCACTGCGATAGGTGCCGATCACTTGCCAGCCGGCGGCCAAATAATGTTGCGTAAGTCGTAAGCCAATACCTCGATTGGCGCCGGTAATGAGAACGTGTTGCATGTTATGGGTCCTATTGATTAGCCTTTCTGGTCAGGCCACTGGGTGTGGTGTTGATCGATTACAAAGGGGTGTTTGTGATGTAAGGCTTGATGTTGGTGCCTATGTCCTTGTTGTTCATTATGGTTGTGACTGTGTTGGTGATTATGGTTGTGACTGTGTTGGTGATTATGGTGTTGATCATGGACATGGGGGTGGCTGTGATCAAGCACTTCATGAGTATGCCACAGGGCTTCTGGATCCTGCTTTGGGTAGAGCTGCCAGGCGATAACCAGGCTTATGAGGCTAACCACAGCTAAGCCAGAAAAAGCCGTCTGCAGGCCATATTGGCTGCCTAGCCAGCCAGCCAGTAGATAGCCGACCAACCAACCAGCATGGGAAAGGGAGAAGTTGGCAGCAAAATAAGCTGCGCTATCGCTTGCCTGGCAAGAACGACGGATCAGGTTGCCGGCGGGTGTCTGAATAAGCGAGCTGCCCATGCCTATGACTAACCAAATAGCCATTAACGGATAGAGGCTGGGCATGAGTATGCCAAGGCTTAAGGCAATGCATAGAAGTAAACCACCGCTAAGCACGATATTGCGATCGCTGTAAGCTTGGCGTAAGCGTGGCATGTTTAGGGCTATTAGCATGGAACCGGCGCCACTAGCCATGAGTAATACCGCGAGGGATTGTTGCCCCAACCCCAGATGGCCTTGAACATAAACCACGGAATTGACAATCACCATGCCACCGGCTGCAGAGACGGCAAAATACAAGGCCCAAAGGGCACGTAATCTAGGGGTGTGCAGGTAGGATCGAACACCAAACTTAATGTTTTCCCAGACTGCATTGTTGCGGTCACTGGTAGCCGCTGCTGGCAGGCTTGCCATGACTATTAAGGCAGCTGAGACCACAAAGCTTAAGCTGTCGAGGTAAAAAAGCTGATGAAAACTGATGCTGGCTAGCAAGATAGCCGCGATGGTAGGGCTAAGCAGATTTTCTAGATCATAAGCGAGGCGGGCGTAACTTAGAGCTCTGGTGTACATCTGCTCATTGTTAAACAGGTCAGGAATGGTGGCTTGAAATAAGGGTGAGAAGCCCGCCGCACAGGCGTTGATGAGCACGATAAGTACATATATTTGCCAGATTTCTGTGACTAGCGGAAGGCACAGTACTAGGCCTGCGCGAATGACATCGAGTCCGATGAGTAGGTTTTTGCGCGGTAAGCGGTGAGCAAGCCCCCCCACTATGGGGGCGATAAACACATAGGCCACCATTTTTAACGCCAGGGCAGTGCCCAAGACAGCGCCGGCTTGATCGCCAGCTAGCTGCCAAGCCAATAAGGCCAAGGCAACGCTTGCCAAGCCTGTGCCCATCAGTGATATGACCTGTGCTAAAAACAACCGTCGATAGATAGGAACGATAAAGGGGCTGGTGTTTGGTGGGGCACTATTCATACCTGACAATGTAGGTGATGGTTGTATGAAGGGCAAGACTAAGCGAAGAATTTTTTCATCTAACTTTATGCACTGGTAATTCCCTTGACCTATGTGTAACACTTAGGTTTTACAATTAACTTAATTGTTGTACCGAGGATCAGTCTATGAGCATGACCGTAAGTCAGCTTGCCAAGGCAGCGCAAGTGACGGCGGAGACCGTACGTCACTACACACGGCAGGGATTATTGCAGGCTGAGAAGGACCCCTATAATGGCTACCAGCTTTTTCATCAAGGGCAATTAAAACGCCTGCGTTTTATCAACCAATCGCGTTCTCTGGGCTTTAGCTTAAAAGAAATTAAAGCCATTCTGGCCCACGAAGCCGAAGGTGATTCACCTTGCCCTATGGTGCGTGACTTGCTGCAACAACGAGTGCCCTTGATTGAGGCCCAGATAGCCGATTTACAACAGCAATTGGAGCGCATGCAAACGGCCTTGAGTCAATGGCAACAAATGCCCGATGGCGCCCCCGATGGCCATCGTATCTGTCACCTAATTGAAACTTGGGAGCAACAGTAATATGAGTGCAATGCAACGGGTAGAGATCTTCGCCCCCAAAATTAAGTGTAATGGCTGCCTCAAAGGTGCCACCGGCCTGCTGCTAGAGGCAGACACCCATGCCAGTATTAGTGGCAACCTTGAGACTAAGCACTTTGCCGTTGACAGCCATCTAGATGAGCAACAGGTATTGGCCTGTTTAGGCAAGTACGAGCCTGCCGTGTCTGCCGGGCAGGTGTATGTCAAACCTGCAGCCAAACCTGAGCCCACGCCAGAATCAGAGCAAACTGTGGCTGAGGGTAAAGCAGCGGATGTGCAGCTAACCCTGGAAGGCATGACCTGTGCAGCTTGTGTCAGCGCCGTCGATAAAGCCCTGCATAAGGTGCCTGGGGTTACCCTTGCACAAGTGAATTTTGCTAGCCGCACGGCGGATGTGTATGGCGATGCTAAGGCTGCCGATTTGATAAGCGCTTTGCAGCGGGCTGGCTATGGTGGTGATGAAATTGTTGATCCGGAAGTAGCACAAGCGCAACAGCTGGCCAAGCTTAAGCAGGACTTAAAGCTGCGCAGCATTTATGCCGCCGTTGGGGTAACTTTTGGGATGGGCCTCATGTTATTTGCCATGGATCTTGGCATCGGCCCGGCGCAGCAGTTAATTGGCTGGTTAACCTTGCTGATCATGGTGTTGACTGGTCGGCATTTCTTTAGCAGTGGTTTTAAGGCCTTGCGCGCGGGGCATGCCAATATGGACACCCTAGTGGCCATAGGTACCGGTAGTGCCTGGTTGTATTCCATCGCCGTGGTGTATATGCCCGCTTGGTTCCCGGAAGCCGCCCGTGGGGTGTATTTTGAATCGGCGGTGGTGATTATTGGTTTTATTAATTTAGGCCAAGCCTTAGAATTGCGCGCACGCAGTAAAACCCAAACTAGCCTCAATGCCTTGCTGAATCTTAAGGCCAGCCATGCCTGGTTAATTGGCGATGGCGAGGATATCGAAGTGCCAGTTGCTCAGGTGCAAGTGGGTGATCACTTACGCTTAAAACCAGGTGCCAAGGTGCCTGTTGATGGGGTGGTGCTCGAAGGGCAAACTAATGTGGATGAAGCCATGTTAACGGGTGAGCCCATACCCGTGACGAAAGGCCTTGGTGATCAACTTGCCGCAGGCACCATTAACCAACAGGGCAGCGTCATATTTAAGGCTACCAAGGTGGGTAATACCACGGCCTTGGCACAGATTATTCAGCTAGTACGGCAGGCACAAAATAGCAAGCCACCCATTAGCCAGTTGGCCGATCGAGTAGCGGCGGTGTTTGTGCCCATTGTTATGGTGGTTGCCCTACTGACGGCCATTGTGTGGCTAGTTGTTGGCCCAGAGCCTGCCATGACCCATGCACTTGTTAGTGCCGTGGCAGTGTTGATTATTGCCTGCCCATGCGCCCTAGGTTTGGCAACGCCCATATCGATTATGTTGGGTGTGGGCAAGGCGGCGGAAATGGGGGTGTTGGTACGTAATGCCCAAGCCCTGCAGGAAGCCAGTGATATTGACTGGGTCATTGTTGATAAGACGGGCACCATCACCAAAGGTAAGCCTGCGGTGGTCGATTTCGCCTTGTTTAATAGTGCTGATAGAGAACATGTCCTAGGTTTGGCATTAGCCCTTGAACGAGGCTCGGAGCATCCTCTGGCGCGGGCGGTGATTGATTACTGTGATACGGTAGCAGCCATACCCATTCATGGCTTTAAGGCCGTGGAAGGCAAAGGAGTTGGCGCTGAGAATCTCCTCCTAGGCAAACCAGAATGGTTGCAGGAAGAGGGCGTTGATTTAGCCTTGGCTCAGCCATGGCTAGAGCAACAAAACGCCAATACCATCATGTTGTTAGCACAAGATAGACAGCTAATGGCGGCCTTTGCTTTAGCCGACCCGGTACGTGAAGACAGTAGCCAAGCCATCCAGCGTTTACATGCCAGTGGCGTCAAGGTAATGATGCTAACAGGTGACAGTGAAGGCACGGCCCAGCAGGTGGCTGAGCAGATAGGTATCGATGAGTACCTCGCACGCTTGTCACCGGCAGACAAGCTTAATGTACTTAAGTCTTTGCAGCAGCAGGGCAATAAGGTGGCTATGGTGGGTGATGGTATCAATGATGCCCCTGCTTTGAGTCAGGCCAATGTGGGGTTTGCCATTGGTAGTGGCACCGATGTCGCCATGGAAACCGCAGACCTTACCCTGTTGCGAGATTCTTTGCATGGCGTTGCTGATGCCATTGCCCTGAGTCAGGCAACCTTGCGTAACATTAAGCAAAACTTGTGGGGTGCCTTTATTTATAACGGTTTAGGTATCCCCGTGGCGGCGGGTGTTTTGTACCCACTGACCGGCATGTTAATGAACCCCATGTTGGCGGGGCTTGCCATGGCCTTGTCATCGGTGACGGTGGTAACCAACGCCAACCGTTTACGTTGGTTTAAGCCTCAATCCTAACTAGCAGTTATTACAGTTATTGCTTTGTTCGCAGCCCATGGGTTGGCCCCGATGGTCCAGCTCTAATTCACAGCAGGCTTGGTATAGCTGGCGCAGTTGTAGACGACCGCGTTGTACGCGGGACTTTAAGCCAGAATAACTAAGCCCCTGCTGCCTAGCCAATTGTTTTTGCGAAGCACCTTGCAGATCGACGGCCTTAATTAGGGCTGCAGTGTCGGCGGGTAAGGCATCGACAAAGGGGCGTATGCAATCACTCAATTCCTCCAGCACGCCTTCTTCATGGGTTGCATACCAGAGGCTTTCGTTACTTAAGTCAGGCGATCTATCCTTCTGCCGATAGTGGTCCACGATGGCATTGCGGGCCACTCTGGTGAGCCAGGCTTTAAGCTTGGTTTCGTCCTTAAGGCTGGGAAGTTGTTGATAGGACTTTAACAGGATGTCCTGCAATAGATCTTCGGCATCGTCGGGATTGCCAATTTTGGCGCGCAGCATAGCACGTAGATTGTTGCCATATTGTTGCCAAACTAAGGCTTGCCATTGCTGTTGTTGAGACAAGTGATGTTCCTATGGTTGCAGACGCCGAAAGTGCCATGCTGGTGCGGGCACAATCTCAGTTAGGTTAGCAAGATCCCGGATCAAATCCGGGATAACGGTTAGGGTTTATTGCCATCAGTCTAACAGCAGGTGCTGTTAGCACAAGCGCTATCAGCCGTATTGGCCTTAGGCGTACAACAGTCGCTGTCTTGGGTGCCGCGCATCTGCTGACCCAAATAGGTAGTAGGTGCTAGGTAGAAGTTGCCAAAGGCAGCTTCGAAGTCTTCTGCGCAGGCAGCTTCAAACAGGCCCGTTGCGTCAAGTTCTGCCTGCCATTGCTGCAATATAGGCCATTGCTCTAAAAGGTCCACGCCAGTCTGGCGCTTGATAATTAGGGCGCGGTGAAATACCGGAATCCAGGCCACATCGACCATGCTTAATTGATCACCATTAAAGAATCGGCCAGCTGATTTGGCGGCGGCGATGTTACCCAAGGCCTTGTGCATCTTATTGCTGCGCTCCATATAAGTGGCTTCGTCGGCGCTACGCATGGTGCTGCATTGCACCAAATACTGCTTGCTGCCAAGGTGGCTATAGGCGCGGTTGATGGCCCTTTGTTCGGCATCAACGCCGGTTTCCAGTGGTGGGTAGGCTTCATCCAAGTATTCCACAATGGCATCAGACTCAAATAGCGCCCGGCCGGACTCAGTAACGAGCACGGGCACCTGACCATTGGGTGATATGTCCAAGAACCACTGTGGCTTATTAGCCAAGCTGATGAATTCAATATCGGAGGCCAGACCTTTGGCTTCTAATAGGGCGGTTACGCGTTCTACGAAGGGGCAGATTTTAAAACTAATCACTTTTAACATGGTTATTCCTTGCAGGTTTATCTATGACTTACTTATAAAGACGCTGAAATTTTAAAAAGACGCAGGGGTAAGTAAAATTAATGGTAAAAAATAGACTATATTGTGTTTTTAATGCATATCACTTGGCACGATGATGGGTATAGCAAATGGTTCTATAAAACACATCATTACGTCCTAAACATGGATTACAATTGATGGGTATGCATAATAGTAATCTGGTTGTTCGGTTGAAGGAGAAAGGGCATGCTAATGTCAGTTGGTGAAAGTATTACGGCTTTTGTATTTGTAGCGATTGCCTTGGTCGTGTTATTTAAAGGTGTCCGTATGGTGCCCCAAGGGCACAATTGGACTGTTGAACGCTTTGGTAAATACACGCGGACATTAAATCCAGGTCTGCACCTGTTAATCCCTTTCATTGATGCTATTGGCACTAAAATAAACATGATGGAACAGGTGCTGGATGTGCCGCCGCAGGAAATCATTTCTTCAGATAACGCCCAGGTGATGACCGACGCTGTGTGTTTCTTTCAGGTGCAAAATGCTGCCCAGGCTTCCTATGAAGTGAATCACCTTGAGCGCGCTATGCAAGCCTTAGTAATGACCAATATTCGTGCGGTTTTAGGTGCCATGGAGTTGGATGAAATGCTCTCCAATCGTGAACGCATCAATGGTGACCTGTTGTTAAAGGTGGATGAGGCCACTGACCCTTGGGGGGTGAAGGTGACACGCATCGAAATCAAAGATATTGCCCCACCTGCAGATCTAGTTTCTGCCATGGCCCGTCAAATGAAGGCCGAACGTGAGAAGCGGGCACAGATATTGGAAGCTGAAGGCGAACGCGAAGCCGCCATCAAGGTAGCTGAAGGGCAGAAACAATCGGAAATTCTTAAAGCCGAAGGCGAGTTAGAAGCGGCCAAGCGTGAAGCAGAGGCCCGTGAGCGCCTTGCCGAAGCCGAAGCCAAGGCCACAGAAATGGTGTCGCGCTCCATTCAGCAGGGTGATGCTAGAGCGATCAATTACTTTGTCGCGCAAAAATACGTGGATGCCTTGGGGCGCTTGGCCGAGTCTGATAACAATAAGGTGATGATGATTCCCCTTGAGGCGAGTAGCGTAATAGGCTCCATTGCTGGCATTGGCGAGCTGGTGAAAGACATGCAATCTAATGGCGATAAGTCGGCAAGTTAGGAGCTTGATAAATGGAGTTTTTTCAACAAATCGAAGTTTGGCATTGGTTGATACTAGCGTTGTTGTTGCTCGGCGGTGAGGTGCTGGGTGCAGCTGGTTTCTTACTTGGCGCAGTGGCTGCTGCGGTGGTGCTAGCGGTGCTAGTGTGGCTTGACCTAGGGCTGACTTGGCAGCAACAAATTAGCTGGTTTGCAGGCTTGAGTTTGCTCTTTAGTGTGCTTTATTGGTGGCGTTTTAAACGCTTTAATGAGGCTACTGAAGCCCCTCAGCTAAACGATCGCGCTGGGCAATTAATTGGCCAGCAGTTCGCTCTGGATATGGGTTTGGTTGGTGGTCAGGGCAAACAGCAAATAGGTGATACCTTGTGGAAGGTAGCGGCGACTAGTGATTTACCTGCCGGTACACAGGTTAAAGTAATCGCCACGGTTAACATGCAGTTACAAATAGAAGCAGTAGAATCCTGATAGGGGTCAGACCCTATGGGGTCTGACCCTAAAGTGCCAGGTGTGTTTACATTTCTATTTTGGTAATGTTAGCCGCGCATTTTGCTACCGCTTGGGTCATACAATGGCTTGGCTTGTAGCTTGGCCTTACGTAGGGTGCCGAGCATTTCTATTTCGAACTCGTTGCCGTCTGAGACCAATTCCGTTGGTACATAAGCCATGGCCACGCTTTGCTGACTATGGTGGGCATAGCCACCAGAGGTGACGTAACCCACGACTTCGCCGTTGTGGAATACGGCCTCATCGTGGTGGCAATCCAAATCGTCAGTTTCTACGGTCAGTGTAACCAGCTTCATCTTGGGGCCAGCTTCGCGTTCTGCAAGGGCGGCTTCCTTACCGATGAAATCAGGTTTGTTGAAGTCGATAAACATGTCCATGCCTGATTCGCCTGCGGTGAAGTCTGGGCGGAATTCCAAAGTCCAAACGCCCCAGTTCTTTTCTAGACGCATGGACATCAGTGCACGGCCGCCATATAACTTCAGACCTAGGTCTTCACCGGCTTCTTCTAAGGCTTCGAACAGCTTCATCTGATACTGAGGGGCAACGTAGATTTCGTAACCTAGTTCACCGGAGAAGGATACGCGGGCTAGGATGGCGGGTACGCCACCGACACTGGTCTGGCGGATGTCACAGAAGCGTAGCGCTTCGTTGCTAACGTCATCGCGATACACACGGCTTAGTAGTTCGCGGGACTTAGGTCCAGCAATGGCGATGCCGTGCAGTTCATCGGTGCGGTTGCGGTAGCTTACGCCAGATTCTGGCATATGCATTTCAAACCAGCGACGGTGCATTTCTTGGGCGGTACCGGAACCAAACAGGTAAAAGGTTTCGTTATCCAAGCGTGCCACGGTCAAGTCGCCATAGAGCTTACCTTTAGGGGTGAGCATGGGGGTTAGGGTCAGGCGACCTACCTTTGGCAGTTTGCAAGCTAGCATCTTGTCGAGGAAGGCTTCCGCGCCTGGACCTTTGATTTCGTGCTTGGCAAAGTTGGCGATTTCGATCATGCCGACGTTATTACGTACAGCAGCTACCTCTTCTGCCACATAAGGGAAGGCATTGGAACGACGTAAAGTAGGTGTTTCTACTGCGTTTTCTGGGCTATCGGCAAACCACAGGGCATTTTCTAAACCAAAGCTTGCGCCCATTACTGCACCACGACTAACCAAGCGGTCATATAGGGCCGTGGTTTTTTGTTTACGCATCACTGGCAACTCTTCATTAGGGTAAGAGATAGTGAAGCGGCGAGTGTAGTTTTCAGCGGATTTGGCGGTACCGTATTCACGGGTAGCAAATTCACCAAAGCGGGCAATGTCCATGGCCCATGGATCGATCTCAGGCTCACCGCCAATCATCCACTCGGCTAGGGTCTTACCAACACCACCGGCCTGACAGAAGCCGGCCATAACGCCCACGGCAGCCCAGTAGTTACGCAGACCAGGCACTGGGCCAATCATGGGGTTGCCATCGGGGCCAAAGGTGAAAGGACCATTTACCACCCGCTTGATGCCGGCTTCAGCAAGAGCTGGCATTCGGTCAAAGGCGATTTCCAAGCGATCGGCTATGTTTTCTAGCTTCTCGTTTAATAGCTCGTGGCCAAAGTCTTTGGGTGTGCCCTTTACCATCCACGGGGTGGAAGTGGCTTCGTAGGTGCCTAGTAGCAGGCCGTTGTGTTCCTGACGGCAGTAGAGGTTGCCTTCGTAGTCGATGGCGCCGGGTAGCTCGTGACCAAGGGCTTCGATCTCTGGGATGGTGTCAGTGATGAGATAGTGGTGTTCCATGGGCTGGACAGGTAACTCGATGCCAGCCAAATGGCCTACTTCGCGAGCCCAAAGACCACCAGCGTTGACGATGTGTTCGGCATGGATAGTGCCATTGGCAGTGACCACGTCCCATGTGCCGTCGGCACGCTGGTTGGTTTCAATAACTGGGCAGTTACGGTGGTAGGTAGCCCCATAGTGACGGGCGGCTTTGGCATAAGCGTAGGTCACGCCAGATGGGTCAACGTGGCCGTCAATGGGATCGTACAAAGCACCCAAGTACTTGCTTGGATCAATCAGCGGGTGCATTTGCGCTGCTTCATGCAGATCCACAAATTCTTGGTCTAGCCCCATGTAACGGGCTTTGGAGCGTTCCTGCTTGAGGAAGTCCAAGCGCTCAGGGGTGGAGGCAAGGTAGAAGCCACCGGTGGTGTGCACACCACAGGATTGGCCGGATAGTTCCTCGAGTTCCTTGTATAGGCCTAGGGTGTAGCTTTGCAGGCGAGAAATATTTGGATCCGAGCTAATGGTGTGGGTCAAACCTGCGGCGTGCCAAGAAGAGCCAGATGTTAGTTCCGAGCGTTCTAGCAAAACAACGTCTTTCCAGCCAAATTTAGCTAGGTGGAATAAGATAGAGCAGCCAACCACACCGCCGCCAATAATAACAACACGAGCCTGAGTTTCCATAGGAATACCTCACGAGAAATTTAGGGGTTCATCAAGAAGGCAGCAAAAACTTGCTGCCTGAATATAGGTTATGCTATTTTCATTTAAAGCCCCTTTCAAGCGAATTATTGGGTTGTTTCACATAACGTAGAGTTATATAAAGCTATGGTTACACGTTTTAAGAAGATTCCTGCACCGAACAGCCTCATCACCTTTGAAGTCTGTGCTCGGCATTTGAGCTTTACCCGTGCAGCCTTTGAGCTCAATTTAACCCAAGCGGCAGTGAGTAAGCAGATGTCTACGCTGGAAGATCGTTTGGGTAAATGTTTGTTTGAACGCAAGCATCGCGCCATCGTATTAACTCCAGCCGGTAACCAACTGTTACACGCCGTACAAGAAGGCATGACTATCATTGTCGAGGCTGTTGAAGGTATTCAACAACCAAAAGATGAATTGACAGTGACTCTGGCCGCTACCACAGCGTTTGCTCAGATGTGGCTGTTGCCGCGTATTGGTCAATTTCGTCAACAGTATCCCAATATTCACTTGCGCCTATTGACCACTGAACAGCACTTCGTTGGCATTGATGAAGGTGCTGATTTGGCCATCAAGTATGGTGATGATTCTTGGCGCCAAAGCCAGGCGGAGTTCCTGCTATCGGGCGAAATCATGCCAGTATGTCATCCGGAGTTTGCTAAACGTTATCAATTGCTTGATATCCAACAACTTAAACAGGTGCCCTTATTGGATTTGGGGGAAGATCATAATTGGCGCTGGGTTAATTGGCCTAATTGGCTACGACACAGCGGCTTGGACATGCAGTTACCTGCGGCGAGCATCGAGTTTAATAACATACCCATGTTATACAGTGCTGCCGAAGCAGGCCAAGGGGTGGCTTTAGGTTGGAGTGAATTTGTTGAGGGGTTAATCAAACAAGGCCGGCTGATAGCGCCTTTTCAGGAGTCGGTACGCATGCCTAAACCTTGGGGATATTATCTATTACAACCACACAACCAAGTACCCAGGGCAGAGGTTACGGCAGTAATTAGCTGGATAGCAGAGCAAGCTTCAGGGTGATTGGTTCTATAAAGATTGTTTAAATTGGTGATATTTTTAATACCAACTATCCCCTAAAATGACTGTACCTTATATTTAACAGTTGCAGCCGTGAATAGCATTTATCAAAATTCGCTTGGTCAACCAATCGGCGCCCCACTGACTGGCTGGCAAGGCAAGGCCAAACCTCCCCGTACTGCTATGCAAGGGCAGTATTGCCGGCTGGAGCCGCTAAATATCGAAGCCCATGGCGAGCAACTATTTGCCGCTTTTTGCCAAGATGATGACGGCCATAACTGGACCTATTTACCCTATGGCCCCTTTGCCGATTACCAAGCATTTAATCTGTGGTTGCAACAGCAATGCCAAGGTGAGGATCCGCTTTTCCATACGGTTATTGATGTGTCCACTGGTCAGGCTGTGGGTTTGGCCAGTTATCTACGTATCGAGCCAACTGTGGGTGTTATTGAGGTGGGTCATATCCATTTCTCCCCAGTGATGCAGCAGACGCCAATAGCTACCGAGTGTATGTTTTTAATGATGCGCCGAGTGTTTGATGAACTGGGCTATCGTCGCTATGAGTGGAAGTGCGATGATTTGAATGCGCCTTCGAAAAAGGCGGCACAGAGGCTTGGCTTTAGTTATGACGGCTTGTTCCGTCAGGCCACCATGTATAAGGGTCGCAATCGTGATACTGCCTGGTTTTCCATTGTGGATGGCGATTGGCTTCAACTAAAAGTGATGTTTCAGGCTTGGCTGCAAGCAGATAATTTTGACGAGCAAGGTAAACAGCGCAAACGCCTGCAGGACTGCCGTTAATATACCGCCGGATGGCGGTGCTTACGCCTTGCACCACTAGCTTGAATAAATACCCCAAGCATGATGATTGCGCCACCAACCAAGGTCCAGTTACCCGGATGTTCGTTGAGCAATAGCCATACCCATAATGGGCTTAGGATCACTTCTAACATGGTCAGTAGAGTTAGTTCTGCTGCAGGCACGTAACGCGAGCCCTTTATAAAACAGATTAGGGCAAAACCCATTTGCACGACACCAAGTCCTAGGGCAATGAGAATATCCTTGCTGGGGAGTGTGAAATCGTGGATAAATAATGCCGCAAAGGCCATGGAGGTTAGGCCCGCAACAAGGGCTGTGGGCACCATATCAATGGCTTTGCCATGGCGCATGATGACGCTGAAACCGGCATAGCAGACTGCCATAAAGAAGGCGAAACCCATGCCAATTAAGCCGTCACTACTTAGCCCGCCATTCACCATGACCAATACCCCCGATGTGGTGCAGGCGATGGCCAGCCAGGTGCGCTTTTTCACTCTTTCGCCGAGCATCAAGCGGCCTAGAATGGCAGCGATAAAAGGCGCTGTACTGAGGATAAAGGTAACATTGGCAACGCTGGTATAGAGCAGGGCAAAAATATTGCCGAAAAAGGACGCTCCCATTAAAGTGCCGGCTGCGAAGCCTAACAAGCCAATGCTTTTAACGGGCGCTAGCACTTGCTTCTGCTGCCATAGCAGGTAAACAAATAGGGTGATGGATACACCAATGGAGCGATAAAAGACAATATGCCAGCCAGTGGCTTCCGTGGTCATGCGTACACCAATACCGGCTAGGCTCCAGAGTAGGCCGCACGTGATAACCAATAGGGCACCACGACGATATAGCTGATCATCAACGCTGGGAGTACCAACTTCCATGGCAGGTGTGGTTGAGGTGTTAGGCATAATCGCCATCCGCTAGCAAAAATAAAAGACAGGCGGCTATAGTATGCCCGTAAGGCTATGTTGCCAAACAAATTTTTCGCAGTGGCGGATTAGCTTTACTTATGGGACTAGGGGAGGTTACCACTGCTTAGTACGGTATTTTCTATGACAGCTTTTACAGGTTTTATTAAACCGCTTAAAGGTATCTTCAATGTCATCTTCGTCGCCGCTGGTGACGGCAGCACTAAGCTGCGCTAAAGCATCAATCGAAGCTTGGTTTCGGGCTGTAAAGTCTTCCCAGTTGTGCCAGATTTTTTCTTTTGCAGAAGTGTCTTCACCACCAGAACCTTCGGGAAACAAATCCAGCATGCCATCCATTGCCCTTTGTATATCCATAACTCCAGCTGCAAATTGCTGCAGGTCAAAATCCAGGCGGCCTTTAACCATCATGTCGAAGTTACGATTGATGTCACCCATGGATTTCATGCGTGACTCGCGTTCTGCCACCGGGTCCTTAGCAAAACTTAGTGGAGAGCAGAGTATCAGGGTGGTTAGAGCGCCAATAGCTATTGGGTTGATTCTCATCAATGTATCTTTAGGGGTGTTGGTTACCGAGAAGGGGGCAATGATACCCTAAGGTTGACACTAGTTCAGCTAAAGGGATGGATTTATTGGACTAAATTCCTGACAGTGAGATATGTAAAGCAATGCTGGCGGCATAACCTAAGGCGATAACCGGGGTCCAGCGCAGGTGGCTAAAGAAGGTGTAGTGCCCCTGAGCCTGCCCCATCAAGGCCACGCCGGCAGCCGAACCGATGGATAGTAGACTGCCGCCGATACCTGCTGTCAGGGTAACCAGCAGCCATTGATTTAACGGCATGTTGGGTTCCATGGAGAGAACCGCATACATGACAGGAATGTTATCTACCAAGGCGGATAGTACCCCCACGGCGATATTTGCCCAAGTGGTTGAAAAGTCTTGGTACAAGAGTTCAGAAGCCAGCTCTAGATAGCCTATGTAACCTAGGCCACCAACAGCCATGATAATCCCATAGAAGAAGAACAAGGTGTCCCATTCAGCCTGAGCGATCTTATCAAAAACGTCGAAACTAAATTCATCATGATGGGAGCCCGGTGGCGCTTCAATTCCGTGGCTCCAGGAAGAACACTTGCGGCGCAGATAATAACCGTACAGTTTTAAATAGGCTAAACCTAACATCATGCCGTAAACAGGAGCGATATTGAGCAGGCTTTGGAAACTAACCGCCGTGGCCATAGTTAGCAAAAACAGAGCGACTATGATTAAACCACCGATTTTGATGGTTTGGGTATTGGCCTGTTCGGTTGTGGGCCTTGCCTTACTTATGGCAAATTGCATGATGCTTGCCGGTACCAAGAAGTTAGCCAGCGAGGGCCCGATCAATTGGAAAAAATCGGTAAACTCGACCAGGCCTGTTTGCCATACCATTAAGGTGGTGATGTCACCAAAGGGACTAAAGGTACCACCAGCGTTGGCTGCTACCACGATGTTGACGCAGGCTATGGCAATAAATTGAGCATTGTTGCCGCCCACGGCCATCACCACAGCGGCTAAAATTAATGCTGTGGTGAGGTTGTCAGCCACAGGAGACAGAAAAAAGGCAACCCAGCCAGTTACCCAGAACAGCTGGCGGTAACTAAGCGAGCGGGAAATTAAATAGCCACGTAAAGCATCAAATACGCCCCGTTCTAACATGGCATTTATGTAGGTCATGGCTACCAATAAAAAGAAAAATAACTCTGCGTATGCTAAGAAATTATGCCGTATGGCTTCCCCAACCTGAGCGTCGCCAGGGTAGTAGAGGGCAATGGCTACCCAGATTAAACCAGCAGCGAGTAGCACTGGTTTGGATTTACGTAACTGCAAGCGTTCTTCTAATATGACTAGCGTGTAGGCCCCTGCAAAGATAGCCAAGGCGCTGTAACCCAGCCAAGTTTGAGTGTTATCGACAGTGGTGGTCGTGGCTAGAGTCAAGGGGCTAAGCAGGCAAAGAGGCAGTGTGAAAAGCAGTCGCAGCATAAATTCGAAGTATATCCATACCCAGTTGTTGCTAGTTTAACGCTGCTAGAAAAAGGCAAAACTGACTTCCATCAGTTAGGCCTTTAACAACTTATTAAAAAGCTTTACCAATGAGTACCAAACCAGATGCCAATAATAGATAGCGACAAAAATTCAAAAACTGGGCCTGTGATATGTGTCCCTGAATCTGTTTGCCTGCCCAGGTACCAAACCAGGCAAGCGGGAACAGCATGATGGAATAATACAGGGTGTTTAGTTGCCAATCGCCACTAGCCACATAAGGGATAATTTTGGTGACATTAATCACGCCAAAAAATATGGCAGTGGTGGCTAACCATACCAGCTTAGGTAGGTTAATGGCGATCATGTAGATGTTAAGGGGAGGGCCGCCAGCGTGGATCACCGTGGAAGTGAAGCCAGCAATGCTACCCCACATATAGGCGCCGCCAGGCATGTTGCCCAATACCGGTGCTAGATGTTGCCAGAGGGCAAAGACCACACAGAGCATGCCAAGCAACAGGCGCAACACTTGATCGTTCAGTTGATTCAATAAAACACCGCCCAGGGCAATCCCTATGATGGCGGCAGGCAGCAGTCGCTTAAGTATTGACCAGTCTGTGTGATGACGATAGTAC
>JAERSU010000093.1 GCA_016845445.1 Oceanospirillaceae bacterium
CTGATAATCAGGTCGCTCAGCAGGCTTATAGGAGTTTTGGATGTGCGCCATAGGAGTTGTCAGGTGGTGCGGGGGTAGCCCAATTCTGGCAATATTACCTAGATGGTCCCACATAACGCTATTTGCCTTGTCGAAAGCCAACTAGCGGCCATGGGCAATAATCCAATGCACACTAATTTGAAGAAGAGGTTAAAGTGAAGTTATCTGCTTTTGGGGAGAAGTTTGGCGCCAGTTCCGGTATTCAGATTTTAATGGATGATATCGGCGCGGCCCTAGCTAGTGGACGTGACATGATCATGATGGGCGGCGGTAATCCGGCCATTATTCCAGAGGTAGAAGGCCTGTTTAAGCAACGTTTAGCAGCACTGAGCCAGCAGCCAGATCGCCTAAGTCAGTTGCTTAGCAGCTATGATCCACCACAGGGTAATAGTGTACTGATTGAAGACTTAGCGACTTTGTTTCGTAAACAGTTAGGCTGGCAGGTAACAAGCAAAAATATTGCCCTTACCAATGGCAGTCAATCTGGCTTTTTTATGCTCTTTAATCTGTTTGCCGGACCTTGTAATGATGGCACTAGCCGTCAAATACAATTGCCCTTAGCACCCGAATACATTGGTTATGCCGATGCGGGACTTGGGGCAGATTTTTTTACCGCTGCGCACCCGCAGATCGATGAATTAGACCAGCGTCAGTTTAAATATCGGGTGCAGTTTGATGAGCTAAAGGTGGGTGAGCAAACGGGCGCTATCTGCGTCTCTCGCCCAACAAACCCGACGGGCAATGTCATTACCGATGAAGAAATCGAGCATTTGGATGCCATTGCGCGCGCCAATGACGTGCCGTTAATCATTGATGGTGCCTACGGGGTGCCTTTTCCAGGCTTGATCTTTACCCAGGCGACCCCCTTTTGGAATGACAACACCATTGTTTGTTTGAGCCTGTCTAAGTTGGGCTTACCCAGTGCACGTACTGGTATCATCGTCGCCAACGAAGAGGTTATTCAAGCCGTATCCCGGACCAATGCCATTATTAATTTGGCCAGTGGTAATTTTGGTGCTGCACTAACGGAAGATATTGTGCATAGCGGTGAGATTATTCGTTTAAGTAATGAGGTGGTGAAACCCTACTATGAAGAGCAATTAGCATATACGCAAAAGTTGCTGCATGAAGCCATGGGGCAAAGCATACCCTGGGCCATGCATAAGCCAGAGGGCACCATGTTTAGCTGGTTATGGTTTAAAGGTTTACCAATAAACAGCCAGCAATTGTATGAACGCTTGAAGGCCAGGGATGTGATTGTCGTTTCAGGTCACCATTTTTTCCCCGGTATTAAGGATGACTGGCAACATCGCCATGAGTGTATTCGCATTAACTACGCCGCCCAAAGCCGTGAACGGGTAGCGCAAGGCATCCGTATTATTGCCGAAGAGGTAAAGCGGGCCTATGGTGAGTAGTAAGTATTCGTCATGGCGAGCTTTAAGTAATCGTCATTGCGAGCTTTAATTAATCGTCATTGCGAGCATTAAGCAATCGTCATTGCGAGCATAGCGAAGCAACCTCCTGCAGGATGGTACCTTGTCTGCAGGAGATAGCCACGGGCGTTGCCCTCGCTATGACGATAAAGCGTTGCCCTCGCTATGACGATAAAGCGTTGCCCTCGCTATGACGATAAAGCGTTGCCCTCGCTATGACGTTAAAAACAGTGGTCATTTGTTAGCGTGAATGTACCCCAGTAGGTTTAATAGCACTTGCGCTGCTAAGAAACTGGTGATTTCGCTATGATCATAGTGGGGTGCCACCTCACACAGGTCGATACCTACCACCTTGCCTTGCTTGGTTAAGCCTTGCAAAATCTCCATCACTTCATAGTACAGGAAACCACCGTGGCTAGGGGTGCCGGTACCCGGCGCTATGGATGGATCAAAGCCATCAATGTCGATGGTGATGTAGTAGTTTTCGCCAGCGGGTATTTGCCCTAACACGCCTGCCGTTCCCAATTCTCGTACCTGACGTACGGAAAGGATGTTGGAACCTTGACGGCGGGCTTCTTCATAGCCTTCTCGAGCTGTGGAAGACACGTTGCGGATTCCCAGCTGGGTCATGCCTTTGACATAGTCTTTTTCTGCAGCACGGCACATGGGATTGCCGTGTCCATGTTTAACACCATGACGTTCATCGACAAAATCCAAGTGGGCATCTATTTGGATGATATGAAAGGGTTCACCTAAGTCTGCCATGGCTTCAATGCAAGGATCATTGACGGAGTGATCACCACCCAGTACCACTGGCATGGCGCCTGCCGCTAGAATTTTGCGCACACCGTGGGCAATGTTAGCGTGGGAGCTGTGCGTGTCGGTGTGAACAATATCGGCATCGCCAATATCGACAATGCTCACTTCGCCATTAGGCAGGTACACCACATCATCTTCGTGATCATAGGCACCGGCATGGCCGAAGGAGAATAGGGTGGATGCTTCGCGAATGGAACGCGGGCCAAAACGCGCTCCGGCACGATATTGGGTGCCAAAATCAAAGGGCGCACCCAGCACGGCCACGTCCGCGTTGATATTGTCCCAATCCAGACAGGCTGGGTGTTTGCCAAAGGTGCAATGGCCGACAAATGGAAGGTTTAGTCGACCAGATTGATAACCGTGATTGCTCATAGTTTTTGTTGGGTAAGTTTAAGGAAAGGCCAGCCTACTGTAAAAATATACCCGCTGGCGACACCTGTGTCGCTTTCAGAGAAGCCTATGCCCATGTATGAACATTTCAGGCTAGCAAGTAGTGACAATTAGCAGTATCGTGGCGGCACAAAATTCACCATCATACGGCAGAGCAGATCAGGCTTATGTTGACAGAAATTAGAGCTAGCTGGGCATTGTTGTTAGGCATCGGATTTATGATGTTGGGTAACGGTCTACAAGGTACACTTTTGGGTGTGCGGGCCACCATTGAAGGTTTTGAAACCTTC
The DNA here is from genome assembly GCA_016845445.1 of Oceanospirillaceae bacterium. Lineage (GTDB taxonomy): Bacteria > Pseudomonadota > Gammaproteobacteria > Pseudomonadales > Balneatricaceae > Njordibacter. The sequence goes on from JAERSU010000093.1 coordinate 2,972, forward strand.
ACTACTGGTGTGGTCATGGCGTTCTATTTCATGGGTATGTTGATTGGCGGGATTCTTACTCCAGAGTTGGTAAAACGTGTCGGCCATATCCGTGTCTTTGCTGCTCTGGCTTCAACGGCTTCCATCGCTATCTTGCTGCACTCTGTGTATGTGAACCCGTGGACCTGGTCCGCCATGCGCCTGGTGACGGGTATCTGTTATTCTGGACTTTATGTGGTATCAGAAAGCTGGTTAAACGATCGTGCCAGTAACGAGAACCGCGGCAAGATGTTGTCCGTTTATATGGTAATTATTACCCTAGGCATGGGTTCTGGGCAGTTCCTATTAAATGTGGCAGATCCTGCCAGCGCCGAGCTGTTTATTCTTATCTCGGTGATTATTTCCTTTTCCCTTGTACCCATACTTTTAACTGCGCGTCCCGCCCCAGCCTTTGGTGACAGCGAGGCTATGTCGTTGTTTACCTTATTTAAGTTATCGCCCTTGGCCGTGGTGGGTAATGCCCTAACGGGGGCTGCCCACGGTTCGGTGTTTGGTATGGGGGCCGTGTATGCTTTGCAAAAAGGCTTTGATAACGACCTGGTATCACTGTTTATGGCCTCTTTCTTGTTGGGTGGTTTGCTGTTCCAGTGGCCCATTGGTTGGTTGTCTGACCGTTTTGGTCGTCGTGGGGTGATGCTGGCTATTGCCATCTTAGCAGCGGGACTCTGCGCCCTAGCCACCTATTGGCCCCATACCAATACCTGGTATATTCCGTTGATTGTGTTCACTGGTGGTGCGGTGATGCCTATGTATTCATTATGTATCGCCTATGCTAATGATCGGTTACCTGCAGAGAAGATTGTGGCGGCATCCGGTGCCATGGTAATCGCTGCTGGTATCGGCCTGAGTATTGGTCCGGTGTTGGTTTCTTATGCCATGTCGGTGATGGGGCCAAATGCCTATTTTCTTGGTATAGCCGGGTATTTCGGCCTTATAGCTTTAGCGGTGCTAAACAGCATGAGTCGTCGTGAAATCACCTCCCAAGATGTGGAAGATCAGGCACCTGCCTTGGCCCCAGGTCCTATCGGTTCGCCGGTGGCGGCTTTTGTATCACCTGATGCCGAAGACTATGCGCAGGCCTTGGCCGAGGATGAGCTGGAGCAGCTGGACGAAGTGGAAATCCAGGCGCCTATAGCGGGTCCTGATAGCGCCTACGTAGAAGACCAGGATTACACCGAAGAAGACCACTATTAGTCTGCACGTCAGGCTGGTAAATCGGTTAATTTGATCTCAACATTCTTGCCTAGAGCATTTAATGCGGCTACTAAGGTATCCAACTTTGTGGTGTGTCGAAGGTTAACGATGCGGGTTAATTCTTGGCTTTTCTTGCCCATATTTCGGGCAATATCAGCTTGGCTCAGTGGACTAGTAAGGATTTCATTTAACAGCAGTATTTTCAGCCAGGTGCTGGCCGGTAAGGTTACACTTTCTAAGTCAGGTCTTGCAGAAGGCATAGGGATTTTTTTGTTGTCTTCAAAGTAGAAAGACAATGCTTGAATGATGGCGTCGCAAGCTAAATTAGTGGCTTGTTCTACAGAATAGCCAAAAGTAATGGCTTCGGGAATATCGACAAAGGTTACTAAATAACCATCACCATCTTTTTGTGTAGCATAAGGGTAATGCATAGGATCTACCTCTTTACGGTTCAGTTAATCCGAGTTGCTTGATAATGGCTCGACGTAAACCGTCATGTATTTCTTTGCTGCCATGCCTGGGCAAAGTGCTACGTTGACCTTGGTAGTAGCACTTGTCATGTTTACTACCCGTTTTAATGAGTACGCCTTGACTGATTAGCCAGCGTCTAAACTCATTACATTTCATCATTCACTCCTTGAAATTATAAACATTAATGTTGCTATGTAAACATTAATGTTTATGCAAACTTCAAGTATTAAGTAAAGCAGAAATGCATCAGCTTGCTAGCGCAGGTTAGATTGAGATTTTACCGACTAGAATATTATTGCGGTTGTAGAGGTTGTGGTGCTGGGTGAAGCTGGTATCCACTGGTTGCATGTGTAGTTCACTCAAGAGGTGGTTTAAGGCCACTTCTGCGGCGCGGGCGTTGCCGTCAATTGCTTTGATGGCGATGCCGTAACCTAGGCTAGGGATGGCGGCGCCAAAGACCCCTTCAGCGCCAGTTTTGCAGGCCACCTGGTCACCAAATGCTTGCATCACACGGGTGCAATGGCGATCTGTACCAGCGACGAAGAAGGGTTCTGTAACCATGGCGTCATACAGCTGTTTGGCGGCCTTATCCCAACCATCAGGCAGCTGTTCACCGGACCCAAAGCGAGCGAAGCCCATGGCTAGATTTGGTAAGGGCAGGGCATAGGTTGGAATAGAGCAGCCATCGATACCCATGGGATGGTCGAACACATTGATATCCATGATGCGCCCCATGGTGCTGTTCACTTCTTGCTGCACGGCATGATCAGGTTGCACGTAATGCTGATGGGCAATACCACGGTGATGGGCTAGGGACAGGAAGCCACAGTGCTTGCCAGAACAGTTGTTGTGAATTTGGCAGGCATCATTGCCCTTTCGAGCCAGCTTGATGGTGGCGTCTTCGACTGGCCAATGGGCACCGCACTCTAGGTCGGACTCGTGCATGCCTAGTTGCGTTAACCAGTTGCTCACTACTTGAGTATGTTCGGCTTCGCCATTATGGGAGGCACAGGCCATGGCCAGTTGACGTTGGTTGAGCTTTAGTGAGTCCACCGCGCCTGATAATACTAGTGGCATGGCCTGCAAGGGCTTAGCCGTAGAGCGTGGGAATACCAACTGATCTACCTTGCCCCATTGCTGTACCCGCTTGCCATGGCTGTCGGTTATTACGGCCACCACTTGATGCTGGCTTTCGAGGTAGTCACCTCGGGTGACCTTAACGATCAATGGCGCTTGCATCTGGCTCCTACCCATGTTGCTCATCTTTTTCATCTTCTTGTTTGTGCTGTTGGTCGACACCAATAAAGCCACCGGTCTGGTGTTGCCATAGCTTGGCATATACACCGTTTAATTGCAGCAGTTCCTGATGGCTGCCTTGCTCAACGATATGGCCTTGATCCATGACAATGAGGCGATCCATGGCGGCAATGGTCGACAAGCGGTGAGCGATAGCGATAACCGTCTTATTCTCCATAAGGCGGTACAAGGCTGCTTGAATTGCTGCTTCCACCTC
>JAERSU010000094.1 GCA_016845445.1 Oceanospirillaceae bacterium
TATTAAATGATGCAGGCCTGCGCCAAAAGATGGCTCGGCAGGCCCTGCAATTGGCGCAGCCTAGGGCAACCGAAGTGGTTGCTCAGCAATGCATGGAGGCCGTAAATGGTTAAAGTTACCCCAGCTCATCAATATGTCATTCCAGAAATGCGCCGCATGCGTAAGATTCACTTTGTCGGTATCGGCGGTGTAGGTATGTGTGGTATTGCCGAAGTGTTGCTCAATCAGGGCTATGAAGTTAGTGGGTCTGATATTCGTGTTAGCCCCGTGACGGAGCGCCTAGCTGCACAGGGCGCCAGTATTTTGATTGGCCATGCCGAGGCCAATGTGCGCGGCGTGCATGTGGTGGTGGCCTCCACGGCAGTGGCCGAGGATAATCCCGAAGTGTGCGCTGCAAGAGCGCACCGCATTCCCGTCATTCAACGAGCTGAAATGTTAGCCGAATTAATGCGCTATCGACATGGTATTGCGGTGGCCGGTACCCATGGCAAAACCACCACCACGTCGATGACTGCCGCGGTGTTGGCAGCCGGTGGCCTGGATCCAACCTTTGTTATCGGGGGTAAGCTCAATAGTGCCGGTACCAATGCTCAACTTGGTAGCAGTAGTTACCTGGTGGCCGAAGCCGATGAAAGTGATGCCTCTTTCCTGCATTTGCAGCCCTTGACCGCCATTGTCACCAATATTGATGCCGATCACATGTCTACCTACGAAGGTGACTTTGGTCGGTTAAAGCATACCTTTGTTGAATTTTTGCATAATCTGCCCTTCTATGGCTTGGCCATTGTCTGTATCGACGACCCCGTTGTTTGGGAAATTATGCCGCAGATAAGTCGCCCAACTATTACCTATGGGTTTGACGAGAATGCCGATATTCGCGCTTACGATTTGCGCCAAGATGGCATGACAACCTACTTTAAAGTGGCCCGTAAAGGCCATAGTGATTTGGATATCACCTTGCACATGCCAGGTAAGCATAACGCCCTCAATGCCTTGGCCACCATTGCCGTGGCAACAGACTTGGAAATTGAAGCCGAGCAAATAGAAGCGGGTTTGTCTGGCTTTACCGGGGTAGGTCGTCGTTTCCAGGTGTTAGGCGATTACCCAGCTGGCAAGGGGGTGGCTACCTTGGTGGATGATTATGGCCATCACCCACGGGAAGTGGCGGCCACCATCGATGCTATTCGCACCGGTTGGCCAGAGCGGCGTTTGGTGATGGTGTATCAGCCCCATCGTTACAGTCGTACGCGTGATTTATATGAAGACTTTGTGGATGTCTTGTCGCGGGTGGATGTGTTGGTGTTGTTAGATATCTATCCTGCTGGTGAAGAACCTATTGCCGGTGCCGATGGCCGCTCATTATGCCGCAGTATCCGCGCCCGTGGTGCCCTGGATCCCATTTTTGTCGAACGTGGTGCGGCTGTTGCGCCAGTGTTAGCTGACATTCTAGAGGATGGTGATCTATTGTTGACACAAGGGGCTGGCGATATTGGCCAGATTTCTCGCGCATTGTTGGAAAGTATAGAGGCAGAGTGAAGATGCAAGCGGTGCAAGCAATCAACGACATGGCCTTACAATGGCAAGACTTGCTAGTTATCCCTGCTGGCCGCGTTGCGGTTATTTATGGTGGAGATTCTGCCGAGCGGGAAATTTCCTTGATGAGTGGCACACAGGTATTGCAGCATCTGCAAGCCGCGGGACTGGATGCCTTTGGCATTGATCTAGCTGGTCCTGAAGCCAAGGGCCAAAGTATGTTGACGCAGCTGCAGGCTCAACCTATGGATGCGGCCTTTATTGCCATGCATGGCCCAGGTGGAGAAGACGGCACCTTGCAAGGGGTATTGGAATACTTGGGAGTGCCTTACACCGGTAGTGGGGTGATGGCTTCCAGTGTCAGTATGCATAAGTTAATGACCAAGATGGTGTGGCAAAGTGCCGGTCTACCTACGCCAAGGTGGCAACTGCTGAATGAACAATCTGATTGTCAGCAAATTGCCCATGATTTGGGCCTGCCGTTGGTGGTGAAACCAGTGCATGAGGGCTCCAGTTTGGGTGTGCATATTGTCAATAGTGTGATCGACATGGAAGCGGCTTGGGCAGACGCCAAGGCCTTTGACCGCCTAGTGATGGCAGAGCAATTTATCGCTGGCGAAGAATACACGGTGGCTATTTTACGTGACCAGGCATTGCCCGCCATTCGCCTAACTACCGATAACGAGTTTTATGATCTGCAGGCCAAATACTATTCCGACGATACCCAGTATAGCTTTGACAATGCCTTGACTGACCAGCAGCAAGGGCAGATGGAAGCCTTGTGTGCCGATGCTTTTGCCGTGTTGGAGTGCAGTGATTGGGCGCGGGTCGATGTAATGCGTGATGAGGACGGTAATAACTGGCTATTGGAAATTAATACCTCACCCGGTATGACAACCCATTCCTTGGTGCCCATGGCTGCCCAACGGGTGGGCTTGAGCTTTGCCCAATTGGTGGTATTGGTGTTGAACCTGTGTCTAATACGAGATGCCAAACAGAAGGTGACTGGAGGTGGCCAATGACTAGCTGGTTAAGTCGATTGATGTGGCGTTTGCTGCTCATGGCAGTGCTTGCTGGTGCCGTTTACTGGGGGTGGATTTATGCTGGCCCGTGGGTTAACCAGCCGGTGCGTCAAGTGATGCTGCAAGGCGATATTCCACGCATTGAGCAGCAACGCATCATGATGCAGTTACAGGCGCAGCCCCTAGGTGAATTTTTTAACGTTGATTTACACCAGGTGAAGGACCAGGTTGAGGCCAATGTTTGGGTTGATAGTGCCGTGGTTTCACGGGTATGGCCTGACCGTTTGATGGTGGAATTAAGCCCACAAATTATCGTTGCCCGTTGGGGTGAAAATAAGGTCTTGAATCATCATTGGCAAGTCATGGATGTGGACTTAAATTTGGTGCCTAATTTAAGCGCTTTGCCAGTCTTACAAGGGCCCGCAGAGCAGACTACTAATATTGCCCAACAATTTCGCGCCATGAATGCCATCTTGGCACGCGAAGAGTTGGCTATTGATGGCATGTACATGGCCAAGCGCGGGGCGGTTGATTTGGCTCTGGATAACCATATTCAGGTGCGCTTGGGACGTGACCAAGGTATGCAGCGATTGCAGCGTGTAGTGCAGATATACCATGCAGATTTGGCCGCCGTGAAAGAGCCTATCGCTAGTATTGATGGGCGCTATCCACATGGTGTGGCAGTGGCATTTGCTAAGCCGGATGCAAGCCCTCAATAGGGGCAAATATGGGTAACCAATGAGGCCTTAAATAGAGCGATAGAAGAGAAGTTAAATTTAGCCAAAAAAAGTCTGTATTTTTAGGCTTTTAAGGCTATAAAAAAGTGCCTATTTGGGGCCAAATGTGGGATAATTTGGTGTATCTTTGTACGGGTGAAAAACGTGGCTTTGGAAAGTCACAATTTGACCCATAAATGACCCAGAATTTAGCTTGGGTCTGGTTAAGGGAATATGGCGGAAACTAACGACAATCCGATGCTGGTAAGCCTTGATATTGGCACCTCTAAGGTGGTGGCCATGGTGGCTGAGGTGCCCGCTGAAGGAAGCCTGCGTATAGCTGGTGTTAGTTGCCAACCTTCCCGTGGTTTAAAGCGCGGTATGATTGTTGATATCGAGTCAACCGTGCAGTCTATCAAACGGGCTATTGAAGACGCCGAGTTAATGGCGGATTGCAAGATGGGTAGTGTCACCGTCGGTATCGGTGGTAATCACATTTCCAGTTTGAACTCCCATGGCATTGTCGCCATCGATGGCGGTGAAGTTAGCGAAACTGATATAGATCGTGTGATCGATGCTGCCAGAGCTGTGGCCATCGCTGCTGATCAAAAAATTCTGCATATCTTACCGCAAGAATATGTCATTGATGGCCAAGACGGTATTCGTGACCCCTTGGGCATGTCTGGTGTGCGCCTGGAAGTGAAGGTGCACATCATCATTGGTTCAAGCAACGTAGCGCAAAATATTGAAAAATGTCTGGCGCGTTGCGATCTACACATAGATGGTCTGGTGGTAAACCAGTTGGCATCTAGCGAAGCAGTGCTTACCGAGGACGAAAAAGAACTGGGTGTGTGCCTCATTGATATGGGTGGTGGCACCTTGGATCTGGCGGTATATGTCGGTGGCGCTATTCGCCACACGGCGGTCATTCCGGTGGCGGGCGATCAGGTCACCAACGACATTGCTATGGCTCTGCGTACGCCAACCATTCACGCCGAAGACATTAAGGTGCGCTACGCTTGTGCTTTGGCGCAGTTAGCTGATCTGGCGGAAACCGTGAAGGTGCCAAGTGTTGGTGATCGTGCGGCACGAGACTTATCACGCCAGGCCTTGGCGGAGGTGGTTGAGCCGCGTTACGAAGAACTCTTTACCCTTGTGCAAGCTGAACTGCGCCGTAGTGGCTTTGAAGATAGTTTGGCTGCCGGCGTGGTGTTGACCGGTGGCACAGCCCTTATGGAAGGTGCCGTTGAGCTTGCTGAAGAAATATTTCATATGCCAGTACGACTGGCAAAGCCCAAATCCTTAGCCGGTGCTATGGATTTGGTTGATGAGCCCAACTTTGCTACCAGTGTGGGTTTGCTGATGTATGCCAGCGAACATCAACTGGAGGCGTCTGCACTAGCTGTAAAGTCCACTGGCAATGCCGGTATGGGCAATTGGTGGAAGCAGACAAAGGGTTGGATTGAAAGGAACTTTTAGCGCTTGTTTGACTCCAATTAAGCAAGCGTTTTTCCTGTTCAAACTGGAGCTGAACAGGTCAAATGATAATAAAACCGGGAGCATAATATGGACATGTATGAATTAGTCGATAATGTACCACAGGACGCCGTCATTAAGGTGATTGGTGTCGGTGGTGGTGGCGGCAACGCCGTTGGTCACATGTTGTCTAGCGAGATTTCAGGGGTGGATTTTATCTGCGCCAATACTGACTCGCAGGCTTTGAAGGGGCTTGAATCACAGTCAGTGGTACAGCTAGGCACACAAATTACCAAAGGCTTGGGCGCTGGTGCCAATCCAAATGTTGGTCGTGAAGCCGCCTTGGAAGACCGTGATCGTATCGCTGAGTCTTTGCGTGGTGCTGACATGGTGTTTATTACCGCTGGTATGGGCGGTGGTACCGGTACAGGGGCTGCTCCCATTGTGGCTGAAGTGGCGCGTGAACTGGGTATTCTTACGGTTGCCGTGGTAACTAAGCCATTCCCCTTTGAAGGCCGTAAGCGCATGGCTATTGCCGAGCAGGGTTTGAAGGAACTATCCGAACATGTGGATTCCTTGATTACCATTCCCAACGAAAAGCTTCTGCCAGTATTGGGCAAGAACTGCAGCTTGTTAAATGCCTTTAGTACCGCTAATGACGTGCTTTTGGGTGCCGTGCAGGGCATTGCCGATCTTATTATTCGACCCGGTATGATTAACGTTGACTTTGCCGACGTGCGTACGGTGATGTCGGAAATGGGTATGGCCATGATGGGCACGGGTGTTGGTAAGGGTGAAGAGCGTGCTCGAGAAGCCGCTGAAGCTGCCATTCGCAGTCCTTTGCTAGAAGACGTGGATCTACATGGTGCCAAGGGTATTTTGGTTAATATCACTGCTGGCCTTGATATGAATCTGGGTGAATTCTCCGAAGTGGGTGCCACCGTAGAAGAGTTTGCTTCGGAAAATGCCACCGTGGTTATCGGTACGGTTATTGATCCAGAAATGGTTGATGAATTGAAGGTGACAGTAGTGGCAACAGGCCTAGGCGGCGCCATGCAAAAAAATAATGAACCTTCTATTACTGCTGTGGTCAATAACACTAGTAAGCCGGCTCAAAACGCTGCTGCTGATCTGGGTGCACGCCCAGCTGGCCGTAACGAAGAGTCTCAACAAACTGGTGTAGAAAGCTCACAAGGTGCCTCTGCTAGTGGTGCTGGTGGCGAGATTGACTACTTGGATATTCCGGCGTTTTTGCGTCGCCAAGCAGATTAATGGTCAGCCCAGCATAATAGCGAAGAACTTGTGAAAATCAGATTTTCATTGCTCTCCCGTGATGATGAAAATAGTGCTATAATATGCGCCGATTTTTGACCAAGGTTAATAACGCAATGGTAAAACAACGTACACTTAAGAATGTGATCCGCGCTACGGGTATCGGTATTCATACGGGCAAAAAAGTCTACCTGACTTTAAAGCCTGCTCCAGCGAATACTGGTATCGTATTTTGCCGCACCGACCTGGATCCGGTTGTTACCATTGCCGCTAGCTCTGCTAATGTTGGTGAAACAACCTTATCGACCAATCTGGTAAAAGATGGCGTGCGCGTTTGCACCGTTGAGCACCTGATGTCGGCTTTTGCGGGCTTGGGTATCGATAATGCTTATGTGGAACTAAGTGGTGAAGAAGTGCCTATCATGGACGGTAGTGCTGCCCCCTTTGTGTTCCTCTTGCAGTCCGCTGGTGTGGAAGAACAAAATGCTCCCAAAAAGTTCATCCGCATTAAACAGCCTATCAAGGTGACGCAAGACGACAAGCATGCTTCCTTAGTACCCTATGACGGCTTCCGTGTTGGTTTTACCATTGATTTTGATCACCCAGTGTTTGACAAGGAAAACTGCACCACCTATTTGGATTTCTCCAGTACGTCTTATGTCAAGGAAGTGAGCCGCGCACGTACCTTTGGTTTTATGCGCGAGTTTGAATACCTGCGCTCCAAGAACCTGGCCCTAGGTGGTAGCATGGACAATGCCATTGCCGTGGATGACTATCGTGTGCTAAACGAAGACGGTCTGCGTTATCAGGACGAATTTGTGAAGCACAAGGTGCTGGACGCTGTGGGTGACCTATACCTAATGGGTAACAGCCTTATCGGTCAGTTTGAAGGTCATAAATCCGGCCATGGTTTGAACCACCTGTTATTGCGTGAAGTGTTGGCCAATGAAGACGCTTGGGAAGTGGTAACTTTTGAACAAGCCGCCGACGCACCCATTGCCTACATGGCACCAGCAGCAGCATAATTCCATTGCACAAAAAAGCCGGCTTATAGCCGGCTTTTTTGTGCATGGGGATCTGACCCTATGGGGTCAGACCCCAAAGTGCCAAATTAAGTGGCAAATACACCTTTTAAATTGCTGGAAAGTCCCCATAATACACAGTGATAAAATTTTTGTGATCAGCAGGTCACTTAGGTCACTGGCAGTAGCAAAACAACAGTGTGCCTAGACAACACGACAATTAAAAAGAACGAGACCAATGTTAAATATTCTACAGGCCATTTTTGGCAGCAAAAATGACCGTGAAGTTAAGCGCTTAAAGAAACTAGTTAACAACATTAATGCCTTGGAAAGCAGTTGTCAGGCCCTGTCTGATGCTGAGCTTGCTGCAAAACGTGAGGAGTTTAAGCAACGTAATGCAGACGGTGAAAGCTTAGACAAGTTGTTGCCAGAAGCCTTTGCTGTCTGTCGAGAAGCTTCCGTGCGTTTTATGGGTTTGCGTCACTTTGATGTGCAGATGATCGGTGGTATGGCCTTGCATCAAGGCAAGGTTTCTGAGATGCGTACTGGTGAAGGTAAAACCCTGGTAGCGACCTTGGCAGTGTATCTAAATGCCATTCCTGGCGATGGTGTTCACGTGGTGACGGTGAACGATTATTTGGCCAGTCGTGACGCCGAATGGATGCGTCCATTGTATGAAGGTCTGGGCCTGTCGGTAGGGGTGATTGTTGCTGGCCATAGTGCTGAGCAAAAACGCGAAGCCTATGCCTGTGACGTTACCTATGGTACCAACAACGAGTTCGGTTTTGATTACCTGCGTGACAACATGGCCTTTAGTACTGCTGATAAGGTACAACGACCGTTAAATTTTGCCATCGTCGATGAAGTGGATTCCATCCTCATTGACGAAGCCCGTACCCCGTTAATTATTTCTGGTCCGGTGGAAGACAACACAGCCATCTATCAGGCCATTAATAAGCTGATTCCAAAGATGCAGCAGCAACAGACTGTGGAAGGTGATGAACAGCCAGTTGGCCATTTTACCTTTGACGAATCACAGCGCGCTATCGAATTGACTGAAGAAGGTCACCAGCACGTAGAAGAGTTGTTAGTAGAAGCCGGTTTGCTAAAGGCCGGTGATAGCCTTTATGCAGCCAGTAATTTGGCCTTATTACATCATATTAACGCCGGTCTGCGTGCCCATGTTGTGTTCCAGAAGAACGTTGATTACATCGTGCAAAACGGTGAAGTGGTAATCGTTGACGAACACACAGGTCGTACCATGCCTGGGCGTCGTTGGTCCGAGGGCATTCATCAGGCCGTGGAAGCCAAAGAAGGGGTGGCTATTCAAAAAGAAAGCCAGACCCTGGCCTCCACTACCTTCCAGAATTACTTCCGCTTGTACACCAAACTTGCCGGTATGACGGGTACTGCCGATACCGAAGCCTTCGAACTGAACCAGATTTATGGTTTGGATGTGTTGGTTATCCCTACCAACGTACCGGTACAGCGTAATGACATGAATGACCTGGTGTATCTGACTTTGGAAGAAAAGTTTGATGCCATTATTAAAGACATTGAGTACTGCGTAGGTGAGAGTCGCCCAATATTGGTCGGTACCGCCTCCATTGAAATGTCGGAAATGATTTCTCAGGCGCTCACCAAGGCCAACATTAAGCACAACGTATTGAACGCCAAGCAGCATGAAATGGAAGCCCAGATAGTTGCCGAAGCAGGGCGTCCTGGTGCGGTAACCATTGCTACCAACATGGCTGGTCGTGGTACAGATATTGTCTTGGGTGGTAAGTTAGAAGCCGAATTAGAGGCCCTGCCAGAAGACGCCAGCGAAGCACAAATCGCCGCTGTGAAAGCCGACTGGCAGCAACGTCACGAGCTGGTATTGTCTCAGGGTGGTTTGCATATTATTGGTACCGAACGTCATGAATCTAGGCGTATTGATAACCAGCTACGTGGTCGTGCTGGACGTCAGGGTGATCCAGGTTCATCGCGTTTCTTCCTATCTTTAGAAGATAACCTGCTACGTATTTTTGCCCCTGAGCGTATTAAAGGCATGATGCAGCGCTTGGGCATGGAAAAAGGGGAGGCCATTGAGCACCGTATGGTGTCCAATGCCGTAGAAAAGTCGCAGCGCAAGCTCGAAGGCCGTAACTTTGATATTCGTAAGCAGCTATTGGAATACGATGACGTTGCCAATGATCAGCGTACGGTTATTTATGAACAACGTAATGACCTAATGGGTGCCGATGAAATTGGTGATGTTGTCGCCAATGTGCGTACCGAGGTGGTGAATAGTCGTATCGATGGCCATATTCCACCACAAAGTCTAGCCGAACAGTGGGATGTGCCTGGTTTGGAAACCGAACTGCAAAGCCAGTTTGGTATCGAATTACCAGTTCAGGCATGGTTGGATGAAGATGATCGCCTGCATGAAGATGCCTTGCGCGAGAAGATCCTAGCGGCCGTTGAAGAGGCCTATGTAGAAAAAGAAGCCGTAGTGGGTGCCGAGCCTATTCGTACCTTCGAAAAGCAGGTGATGTTGCAGGTCATTGATGCCCGTTGGAAAGAACACCTTGCCACCATGGATATGTTGCGTCAGGGTATTCACCTGCGCGGTTATGCGCAAAAGAACCCCAAGCAGGAATATAAGCGCGAGTCTTTTGAGTTGTTCCAAAACCTCTTGTTTGCCATTAAAGAAGACGTCATTCGCATTCTTTCCCATGTGCAGGTGCGTTCTGCTGAAGAAATTGAAGCGGAAGAGCGCGCCCGTCGCGAAGAAGCCGAAAAAGCCATGCAATATCAGCATGACCAGGCTAAGGCGACGGCCCAAGAAATGGCAAAAGCCGCTGCCGCCGAAGAAGTTGAGCTGGTAACCGGTGGCCAAAAGGTAGGCCGTAATGACCCATGTCCTTGTGGTTCTGGCAAGAAGTACAAGCAGTGTCACGGTAAATTGGTTTGATAGAAAGGGGTGAGACCTGAGGTCTGACCCCAAGCGAAGCGAGATCATAGGAACTAATCAATGGCAGTAGGTCCAGAACATCAAGTTAACTACCACCCCATCAAAGGCTTCCAACTAGGCACCACCAGTGCCGGCATCAAGACCCCCGGTCGTAAAGACCTGGTCATTATGCAAGCCCAAGTTGGCAGTACTATGGCCGGTGTATTCACTGCCAATGCCTTCTGTGCAGCGCCTGTGCATGTTTGTCGTAAGCATCTAGCTGACGATCAGCCATTATTATTGGTGGTGAATACCGGCAATGCCAATGCCGGTACGGGCGAACAGGGTATGGCTGATGCCCAGGCAACCTGTGCCGCCGTGGCTGACTTGGCTGGTGTGGCTAGCTCTCAGGTATTGCCCTTCTCGACCGGTGTGATTGGTGAACATTTGCCCATGGAGCGGTTGTTGGCTGCCTTGCCGCAAGCCTATGCCAAGCTCACTGAAAGCGGCTGGGACGATGCCGCCGAGGGTATTTTAACTACGGATACCCGTAGCAAGGGAGCCAGCTGCCAACTACAGCTTGCCGGTAACACGGTCAGCATCAGTGGCATCTCCAAAGGCTCGGGTATGATTCGTCCCAACATGGCCACCATGCTGGCTTATGTGGCCACCGATGCCAAGTTATCCCAGCAGCTGACCCAAGAACTCGTGCGCGAAGCCGCGGAACTGAGTTTTAACCGCATTACCGTTGATGGCGACATGTCCACCAATGATTCCTGTATACTGGTTGCTACGGGCGCCAGTGGTGTGGAAATCAGCGCTGCCAGTGCCGAGTATCAGGTGTTGCGTGATGCGCTGGTGGCCTTGATGCAGGATCTGGCCCAAGCCATCGTCCGTGATGGCGAAGGTGCCACCAAGTTTATTGCCGTTGAGGTAGCAGGTGGCAACAACCGAGAAGAATGCCTGGCGGTGGCCTACGCCATTGCCCATTCACCGTTAACCAAAACCGCTTTATTTGCATCCGACCCCAACTGGGGCCGTATTTTGGCCGCCGTTGGTTATGCTGGTGTGGAGCAACTAGACGTCGATGCCCTCACCATTCATTTGGGTGACGTACTACTAGTGGCAGATGGCGGCCGCGCAGCAAGCTATACCGAAGCGGCTGGTCAAGCTATTATGGATGCCGAAGAAATTACCATTGCTGTGGATCTTAAGCGTGGTGAGCATAAGGAAGTTGTTTGGACCACGGACTTGTCCTACGAATATGTGCGTATTAACGCCGACTATCGTAGCTAAGGCTACTGGGTACGAGAAGATGTCACGAGTTCAGGTAGTGGCTGGCATTATCACTGATCGTCAAGGTCGAATTCTGCTAGCCAAGCGCGCCGACCATCAACATCAGGGTGGTAAATGGGAATTCCCTGGCGGCAAGATAGAAGCCAATGAGGAGCCCAAGCAGGCCCTGTGCCGGGAATTGCATGAAGAGCTATCTATCAAGGTGCTGCCTGATGCCTGCCATCTATTTCGTCAGGTGCAATTTGATTACCCTGATAAACAAGTCAATTTAAAATTCTATTTGATCAAACAGTTTTTTGGCATGCCAGCCGGTATGGAAGGGCAACCTTTGCAATGGGTGGCCAAGGAACAGGCCTTGGAGTTTGAACTACCCAAGGCCAACAAGCCGGTGATGGACGCCCTATTTGCCAACTGGCCTACCTAGTCGAGCTTATCGGCGTCGTGATCTGATAAGCTGCTTGTTACAGCTTCGGTCATTTCTTCTGCCACTTCTGGCACCGCCTCGACGATTTCTTCGACCCATTCCTCGACCTGTTCTGGGTCAACCTGGGCCAAGGATTCGGCCACTTGGCTGGCATCTTCCGGTACCGCTTCCAGCAACACTGTGGCCACGTCAACGGCCTGTTCGGGTGTCTCTTGCGCTACTACGGCAGCAAGTTCTGCAGCCTCACCCAGATAGTTTTCATCCTCTTCGGCGGCGAGGAAGGTATGCAGTTCTTCATCGGGGCTGGCGGCAATGGATTCAGCCACACTAGCGGCAACCTCAACACTGGCTTCGGGTACTTCTTGGATAATGGAGGTGGCCACTTCAATACGTTGTTCAGGCGCCGCCTCAGCTGCTATGAGGGCGATTTCAGCCACCATTTCAGGCATGGATTCCGGTACTTCCTGAGACACGATGGTGGCGATCTCAGTGGCTTGTAACGGTGCCTGGTCAAGCATCTGGCGGGTTAGCTGAATCAAGGCTTTACTGGTACGCAGTGGATCCAGGCTCTGGTTAAGAATATCGGCACACATGTATTCGGTAAGGCGTGCACTGGCCTCGGGGGCAGCACCGGCTACCTGGGACACGATTTCCAACTGCGCATCGGGTATGGCGCGGCACAAATATAGGGCCACTTGAGCTGCCTGTTCGGGGTAATAGTAGGCGGCGGTGGCAGCTATATTGGCAACATTGTCAGGGTGGTGCTCGGCGACGCTAACAACGATATCCAAGAGGTCTTCTGGGTGTTCTTCAGCTAGGCTCATGGCGGTATCGGCGGCTACGCTGGATTCGTCTATGCCTTGGTATTCTGTGCGTGGGTCAAGGTCCGTGGCCAGGGGGGTGGGGCCTTGTACCACAAAAGCTTCTTGCAGCTGCTCGGGTACCGGTGCACGCATGGCCATGCGGTAAAGTACAAAGGCCATTAACACCATGTTGGCAATGACAATGTAGCCGAACAGGGCCTCGGCGCCGATGTTTTTCATGGCCAAGGAAGAGGTGTAGGGCCCGATAACACCGCCAGTTGCATAAGCCAAAATCAGTTTGCCGCTAGCTGGCACCATTTCATGGGGCTGCAGGCGGTCATAGGCATCTGCCAAGACAATGGGGTAGACACAAGCTAGGGCACCGGATAGCACCAGGGCAGCCCCATAGGTCATCATTAAAGCGCCGCGTTCTGCCAAGAAGGGTAAGACGATGGCGGCAAAGGAGGCGATAATGAGGTTCAAAACCAAAATAGAACGCCGGTCAAACAGGTCTGCCAGCTTGCCCACGGGGAACTGCAGTAGGAAACCGCCTATCATGGTAGCACTCATGAAGGTGGCGATCTGACCGTTGGTAAAACCGACATCGGCACCAAAAACACTGCTCATTTGGAAAAATGCGCCCTGGGTAATACCGGCCATAAATATACCCACTACCCCAAGGGGAGAGACTTTTAACAGGCTGCGAAACTTCATTGACTGGGTTTCTGTCAGGCGTGGGCCCGATGACTTGCTCATCAACACCGGCAGCATGGCCAAACAAAGAATGCCGGCAGCGTAGATAAATAGAATATTGTCTTGCGGATTAGCCAAAGCCAACATCATTTGGCCAATGGTGAGGCCAAAGTAGGTGACGAACTGGTAGGTACCAAACACCGTACCACGGTTCTCGCTATTAGAGCTGTCACTGAGCCAGGTTTCCATGGTCATAAACAAGGTGGCGTTACAGATACCAGCCACAACGCGTAGTAAACCCCAGACGATGGCCGATTCCCAAATGGTGTAGGTTAGGGCACTGACCGTAGCAATAGCCATGCAGGCGGCAAAGATACGTATGTGACCCACCCGAGCGATGAGATGACGTCCATAAAGGGAGCCAAATAGCATGCCCAAGAAGTAGGCAGACATGACCATACCGATGGTATCGGTTTCCGTACCACCCATGCGCATGCTCATTGGCAACACAATAAACAACAGGCCGTTGCCCACCAGCATTAGGGCGCAGCTAAGTAGCAAGGGTATAAATTGGCTAATGGCTCCCATGGGCGATCGTCTCCGCGCTGGGGGTTGTCATGACTAGGCGCGCAAGGTATAGCAAGTTGTTTTACGGGTCAATCCTGAGGGCGTAAATCTGCATGCAAAAGACGCTTTTAACTAGCTTTTACGCAATATTACATTGATGCAGTGGCTAACTACCAGTTTTGTGGGCAAATTATGTTAAGCTCACAGCCATAACCTCCCTTATGCTGATGGTATGAATCGATTATGTACCGGCTTGAAGAAGACCTCTATTTGCTACCTTTAACGCCCTCTATGGCGGAGGAATTGTGCCAACTGGTAGGGCAAAATCGAGCATACTTAAGCAGGTGGTTACCCTGGGTGCCCCACAGTCAGCAAGCAGCCCATTTCTTGGCCTTTATTGACCAAACTATCAGTGAACGAGAGGCGCAAAAATCCCTCGTGCTGGCCCTGCAATGGCGCGGTGACCTGGTGGGTGTAGCCGGGTTTAATAAGCTTGATTGGCAATTGGGCGTGGCAGAGCTTGGCTATTGGCTGGCGGCTGATAAACAGGGTAATGGCCTCATGAGTAAAGCCTGCAATTGGTTAGTAAGCCATGCCTTTAATGACTTGCATATGGCCAAGGTGCAACTCAGTGCGGCAGTGGACAATAAGCCAAGTAGACGCATAGCCAAACGCTTAGGCATGGTATTAGAAGGTGTTATACGTCGGCGCGAAAGGGTGGCTGATAGCGTGTTGGATCACGCAGTCTATGGCCTACTGCGAGAGGAATGGAAATGATGGAGAAGTTAGAACATGCCATGCGGCATCATCCATGGCTTAGTTTGGCCTTTGTACTAGCGTTGTTGCTGGCCACAGGCTTTGCTGTGCGGGCTATTTGGATGGCGGTGTATTGGGCCGGCGTGGAGGAAAAAAATCCCCATCTGCAAGCCTGGATGACGCCTCGCTATGTGATGCATACCTGGGATATAAAACGTAGGGACCTGCGTAGCCTATTGGTTAACGACGAAGATATAGCCTTATATAAAGACTTCACCCTCGGGCAAATAGCCGACCATCGGCAGCAGAATTTTGCTTATTTTGCCAGCCAACTAGAGCAGCAACTGCTGCTCTTACAGCAACAAGATCGGCTTGAACAACGGCATGAGCATGACGATTAGGGAGCTAATAGCATGTCGGTAACCGATACCCTGCTTGCCTTGTTGCCGCAATATGGCTTGTGGATGTTGCTGGCAACTACCCTATTGAGTTGCCTGGCCTTACCAGTGCCTGCTTCCTTGTTGATGGTCAGTGCTGGCGTGTATGCAGGCATAGGTGATTGGGGCTTACCATTGGCCATTGGTGTGGCCCTACTGGGCGCTATTATCGGTGACCAACTTGGTTATCATGTAGGGCGTTTGGGCGGTCGTAAGCTGATGCACACGGGGCAGTCACACAGTAAGCGCAAGCGCCTTATAGCTAGGGCCAGAGTGCTAACCCATCGCTACGGTAGTTTTGGTGTGTTCCTAAGTCGCTGGCTGGTTAGTCCATTGGGGCCCTATGTGAACTTAATGGCAGGCGCCACCCACTATTCCTGGTGGCAGTTTAGTTTATGGGCTGCCTTGGGTGAGGTGGTATGGGCAAGTATGTATGTGTCGTTAGGTTACGTGTTTGCTCAGCAGACCACGCAATTGATGGATATGATTGCCCTAGTGAGTAATGCCATCTTGTGGCTGGTAGTGGCTTTGGCACTGGGGCGCTTCCTCTGGTGGCGGGTGCAACGCATGGAAGTACTAAGGCGTCGCTATCACCAAGCGGCCGATACGATCGCCAATGGCCGCAAACAGGTGCAGGGCATGTTCCGTCGGGACTAGGGGACGCAGACGGGAGTCTTGGCTATGTTCGATGGCGATAAAATCGTTGTCAATGAGGGTTTGAATGGACTTGCGCAGGGTATAGCGAGAGCCCAGGTGCTTGAGCCCCATACCTTGTTCCATGACCACGCGGCGGTGAGCTAGATGCTCTTCCACCACAAATTCTAGTATTTGGTATTCCCTATGGCTCATCTTGCCATGGCTATATTCGGCAATAATTTCTCGCAGTTGCAGGCCAATGTTAATGGCCTGATGGATGCGAACTTGTTGGCTGTTAGTGGTCTGCATGATCGTCTTTCAAAAAGATAATTATGCTAATAAGTAAAGCCTAAAATTTGGCCCTGTCAAATGGCTCATCGTCGTTGCGAGCGCTGCATGGCAATAACAAATAATCGTCGTTGCGAGCGCAGCGCGGCAATCTCCTTAAGGATTGCACCCTGCCTGATGGAGATTGCCGCGCTTCGCTCGCAACGACGGTTTTATGACCTTAAGCAAACTGATAACCATGCTTTGTCAACGGCAAGCTACGCACACGTTCACCAGTGGCGGCGAACAGGGCATTACACAGTGCAGGGGCTAGTGGCGGTACACCCACTTCACCAAGGCCCGTGGGCTTTTCCTCAGAAGGCATTAGATGCACTTCGATTGCGGGGCTTTGCGCTAGGCGCATGAGCGCATAGTCGTGGAAATTGCTCTGCTGCACGCGGCCATCGGCAATGGTGATTTCACCTTGCATGGCTGAGGACAAGGCAAAATTGATACCACCTTCAATTTGCGCAATCGCCCCATTGGGGTTCACGACCTTGCCGCAATCAACAGCACAGGTCACCTTGTGCACGGTGATGTTGCCAGCATCAATGCTCATTTCTAGCACCATGGCGGTGTAGCTCATAAAGGCAAATTCCACGGCGATACCTTGGAATCGGCCAGCAGGCGCATTCCCCCAATTGGCCTTTTTTGCCACCAGGTCCAACACGGCCTTTTCACGTGGTGTGTGCGTCATCAGGTCGCTGCGATACTGGTAGGGGTCTTTACCTGCCATGTTGGCCGCTTCATCAATGACACTTTCGGTGAAAAAGCAGTTGGAAGAATGGCCCACGGAGCGCCAAGCACCACAAGGTATATTGGTGTCGACTAAGAGTTGTTTGGCATCCGGGCTAACATCTTCTGGTAGGTAGGCAATGTGATTAGCGCCTTGGCTTATAATCATGTCACCGGCTAAGTTAGTGATGGGATTCACGGCCCAATGCAAAAAATCAGGTAGCACTATAGGCAGATTGCGCCGCATGACTGAGGTGCTGGCAAATTGATTATGCCAAGCTACGGGCACATACTTGTCGTCTAAGCCGACTTGGAAGCGGCTAATGACCATGGGTCGATACATATCGTGCTGCACATCTTCTTCGCGGGACCAGGTGAGTTTTACAGGTGCACCCACAGCCATGGAAGCCAGTATGGCTTGGGCGACAAAATCCCCTTCAAGACGACGACCAAAACCACCACCCATAAGGGTGTTATGGATGTGGATTTGTTCGTCATCAAAACCAGTAATAGCCTTGGCAGCCGTTGCAGCCATGGTCTGGGTTTGATGAGGGATCCATAGATCGACCTTGTCACCTTGCACCCAAGCGGTGGCATTCATGGGCTCCATGGTGGTGTGGGCCAAGAAGGGCACGCTGTATTCCACATCAATCACGTGGGCTGCATCTACCTCGGCTTTGCCTTCTTCATCAAGGGCGGCCGTGTAAGCTTGACGAATCTCGGCATCAGACCGCCCAGCCATTGCTTGGTTGTAAGTGGAAAAACTGGCTTTTAGTCGGGCCGCGGCCTGCTTGGCTTGCCAGTATTTATCGGCAATAACAATGAGCCCATGATCAATGGCCACCACCTTCTTTACGCCTTTAACGGCAAGCGCTGCCTGCTCATCCCATTTAATTGGTTTAGTGCCAAAAATAGGTGCCTGTACGATGGCGGCATTGAGCATGTTAGGCACCTGTACATCGATGCCAAAATTGGCTTGGCCAGTAATTCGGTCTAGGGTGTCACGATGGGTGATTGGTTGGCCGATGAGTTTATACTGGTTGGGATTCTTGTAAGTTAGTTCGGCCGGGTCAGGGGCGCGCAAGGTGGCAGCGTCAGCAGCAAACATACCATAGGGATAGGCTTTGCCATTATGAATAACCTGAGCATTTTCCGTACTTAGTTGATTCACGCTGGTGCCAAGTTGGGCGGCAGCGGCTTTGAGTATCATTAAACGGGCGCCAGCGCCGATAGCTAGTAAGGCATCGTAGTATTCGCGCACGGCGGCTGAGCCACCGGTCATCTGCATCATCATGCTGTTGTTGAATTTGCTGTTCAGCGGCGCTTGGCGTACTTCCAAGGTTTGCCAGTCAGCATCCAGCTCTTCTGCCAGAATCTGTGGCAGGGACGTGTTAACGCCTTGACCCATTTCCGTTTGTGGATTGGTCATGATGATCTTATTGTCAGTGCCAATAAACAGCCACTCGTGCATTTCGCCTTCTGGCTCTTGCATTGGGGTAGGTAGGGTCGCGGTTTGTGGGCCGCTAGAACAACCTACCAATAAGCCAGTAGCACCAACGGCAGCGGTGCCTTGCAGGAAACGACGACGAGAAAGATTGTGTAATTTCATGTCTAGTCTCCTGTATTAAGCTTCATAGGCCAGATCAAAAGCGCGATCTAGGGCTGGGCGAATGCGGTTGTAGGTGCCGCAACGGCAGATGTTGTTAAGCTGCTGCTCTAATACTTCTTGGCTGGGCTTGCCACCGGTTTTGGCGTTACGTACAAGGGCCGTGGCGGCCATGATTAGGCCAGACTGACAGTAACCACACTGGGGCACATCCAGTTCCAACCAGGCTTGTTGTACGGCGTTGAGGGTGCCATCGGCGGCCAAAGACTCGATGGTTTCAATGTGCATGCCCTGTAAAGCAGAAGCGGGCACACTGCAGGAATGCATAGGATTGCCATCCACCAGTACCGTGCAAGCGCCACACTGGCCGATACCACAGCCAAATTTAGTGCCCGTTAGATTGGCTTCTTCGCGAATGGCCCATAACAAGGGGGTGTCTGCTTCGACATCCAGATTAACGGGCGTACCGTTAATGTTAAGTGTGATCAAACCAACTCTCCTTATGTTGTATCGCCTGCCATTGGGCTGGCGTATCTAAGTCAGCCAGGGCTTGTGGCCAATCATAAAACTGCAAATCAATGTGATGATGATTTGCTAGTAACCAGGGCTTTAAACCTCTTTCGGGTAGTTCGGCCTTGGCCATTAAATCTTTGTGGGTAATGGTGGGGACACCCCAGGCACCTTTTTCTGCACAGTAACGGCTTACCAAGGCTGGGCTGGGGTGCTGCTGCCAATGGCGATAAAAGGCTAGGGCTTGTTCGGTGGTAATGGCATATTGATCTACTAGTACCCAGCCGATATGGCTATGGGGGTAATGTTGCTGGGCGAGCATAACGCTAGCGCCCATGCCGTTTTCCCAGTTGGGGTTGTGGATGATTTGTGGGTTGGGCTTCAGCCCAACATGTTGGATTTGTTGGGCTGATACCCAAGGCAGCTGCTGCGCAGCCGGGGCATGCTGAGCCCAACCCACGTGTTCTGTGAGGTCCACCGCTCCTGTCACCACACACACCGGCAGATCCGTTGCCAGTAACGTTTTCAGCTGATGCTCAATTAAGGTCTCACCGCCTAAACTGAGAAGCTGCTTGGGTTCGCCCAAACGGGTAGAACCACCGGCGGCGAGAATAACCCAGACAAAAGACGGTGCGGCACTAGTCATGAATGCCACCGTTCTTGTCGCGTAATGGCTTGGCCTGCATCTGGTGGTGCAGAGCTTGAATTTGGGCCATCACCGACAGGGCCACGGCCTGGGCACCATGGCCGCCTAAATCTAAGCCAATAGGGGCGGCTAAATTAATAGGGGTAGGTGCGTCCATTTCGTCAACTACTCGTTGCTTGCGCTCGGCGGGACCTAACAGCCCTACTAGTGGCAGATTGGCAAGGCTTGCTTGGCTAAGGTAGTGCGCATCAAGGCTTTGATTATGGGTCATGACAATGGCGTAATTAACGGGCTTGTCAGCTAGGTAGTCGTCCAGATCGTCAGCTTCGATGCGCTCAGCCAAATTGGGAAAACGATGGTGGAAGCGCTGTAGGGATTGGCTCTGGCAGCCTATTACCTGTACTTGAAAATCTAGCGACTGGGCCAGATTAATAATGGCGTCCGTGTCTGGGCCGGTGCCAATAAGTAGTAGACGCGGGGCTGGATCGATGGCTTCAATGACTTGGGTTTGTAGGTTGGCCTGTAGGCCAACATGTTGGCCTACAGGCCAACCCACAGGGGCTGAGTTAAGCAACTCGCTCGTACCCGTTTGCAAATCAGTCACTAGCCAACTAGGTTGAGTCTGCTGACGTCCCTGTAAATACAATGCCAAGCTACCGTAGCCGTTTTCGGGGCTGAGTTTTTCCAGCAACAACACCACCTTGCCACGGCAGCCAACGCTGATTTGCCAGTCGGGTGCATCCGGGTCGCTAAAGTCGTATTCCAAGGTGACAGGTTTGCCATGGTTAAACACCTGCATGGCATGGCGAGATAGGTGGGTTTCTAAACAACCACCACTGACTAGGTCAAAGCGATGACCTTGTTCGTCAATCAGCATACGGGCACCACTCTTGCGATAGGTGGAACCCTGCGTGTTAAGCACACGCACCTGTACCAAGGCTTGGTCGTGGCGTTGGGCTAGCTGTAGCTGTTGTTGTAGTTGCTGGAACATAAAAGCATATCTCAACTTGATTGTTAGGCATTGTAGATGGCGAGCTTGCAAGGAACACTTGCAATTTGTGCCATTATGCCTGCCAATGAAGACAAGAGATATCGTTATGGCGACTTTTCAGTCGTCATTGCTAAACGCCCCTGTTTCGTCATTGCGAGCGCACACCATCGTCATTGCGAGCGCAGCGAAGCAACCTCAATCAGCATAGCACTTCGCCTCACAGAGGTTGCCACGGCCTACGGCCTCGCAATGACGATAGGGGGGTGCAATGACCTAGGAAATTAGACGTTCTTCCGGTGGTTGCTCAGGAATAAACTGGTCGAAGAAACCCTCTGTGTGTATCTGCTTGGCGTCTGCGCCAAGGCCTAGTACCACCTGCTCACAGGCTGCACTGAATTCAGGGCTACCAGCGATATAGATGCTGTGATTACTCAAATCAGGATAGAGCTCTGGTAAGAGCTCGGTAATGCGCCCTTGCAAGCCGCTGTGAATACCGCGGGTAAGGGTGGGGCGGAATTTAAAGTTCCGGTGTTTGATCTGCCAGTGCTTAAGCAAACCAAGGTTGGGCACGTCGTCTGCATGACGGGCAGAAAACAGTAGCTGTACTGGTGCTTTGTAGCCGCGGCGTAAGGCCGCACCAGAGAGGGACAAAAGGGGTGCCAAACCGGACCCTGCTGCCAGGCAAAGCACCGGTGTTTCCACACTTGGGTCGCCGATAAAGGTACCATAAGGGCCGGATATTTTCGTGCGCGTACCTATCTGCAGCTGATCGTGAACCCAATTGCTGGTAAGGCCATCTGCAACACGGGTAACCAAGAGGACTAGCTCGCCATCACTATTGGGGGCGTTGCAAATGGAGTAAGAACGGGCGGGAATGCCGTTGGCTTCGTCACCTAGGGTGATAAATTGCCCCGGCCAAAAGCGCATGGGTTTACCCAGTGGCATAAGGTGTAGCTCTACCATGCGAGGGGTGCGCTGTATGCGGTCCACCACGGTAAAGTGGAGGTTTTCCTGGGGTGGGAATAACTTGGGTTGAGCATCGTCCGTACCATATTCAATGGTCACCACATCACTGGTGGGTTTGGCCATGCACATGAGGCCATAGCCTGCGGCGCGATCTGCTTGAGACAGGGCCATATCCATGACCATGCCTTGGTCAAAGCTGCCCTGGGTAACTTTACAACGGCATTCGCCACAGGCGCCAGCGCGGCAGTTGTTGGGCAGGGCATAACCCGCTTTTTCCAGTGCACCTAAAATGGTGTCGTTGTCTTCGCAGGGGATTTCTTGGCCAGAAGGGTGTAGTTTGACAGTGCTCATTGTTGATGTCCTAGTTAAACGAAAACGTTATAGCGATGCCACCCTCACACCGTCATTGCGAGGAGCAAAGCGACGTGGCAACCCCGTGAAGGCGAAGTGCAATACTGCAGGAGGTTGCCACGGCCTACGGCCTCGCAATGACGGGAATTCGATCCTCACACCGTCATTGCGAGGAGCAAAGCGACGTGGCAACCCCGTGAAGGCGAAGTGCAATACTGCTAAAGGTTGCCACGGCCTACGGCCTCGCAATGACGGAGATTCGCGCGCAATGACGGAGATTCGCTCGCAATGACGGAGATTCGCTCGCAATGACGGAGATTCGCTCGCAATGACGGTGTTTTACGCTTCGGGTTTAGAAAACCGGAATGATGTCTTCCATATCAATGTCGTTCACTTCTTCACCGGTGATACCTACCTCAGGAATAGCCGGGAAGGCGGTGTCGTACTTGTCCAATACAGACTTTAGGTTCAACATAGCACTGCGCCAGTTTTCCTTCTTGGCATCATAAGTTGGTACACCAAAACCCGCGGTGCGGCAGTTTTCTTCGGCTTCACGCTGGTTGGTCAAAAAGTCTGCTGGCAGGTCCCAGAAATCTTCTGGTGGCTCAAACAGTACCGCCGACAAGAACAGGTAACCAGCCCGAATCTGCTTGGTAATGATGGGCTTTTCTGCTTCGCTTAAATTTGGATAGTCGCGTTCCATAACGGTCAGACAGATAGCCATGTGACGGCCTTCGTCACGACCAATGTTCTTAAAGGCCTCTTGGAATACCGGTTCAGTACAGTTGGCAGCCATCTGATGGAAAATAGTTGCCGCGGCGATTTCACCCATCAAGAAGGAACTAAATAACACCGCCATGCTGTACTTAGGTACCGCTTGCTTATAGCCAGTCCAGTAACGGCCACCGTTGTAATACAACCAGGCCACGTTCTTTTGCAGGCGCTTACCCAGTTCAGTCTTGGGTTCGTACTCTAGGTAGCTAGGCGCTTCGAGTAGTTTGGTGATGGCCAGGCCACACATTTGTTCGTGGTTTTGCTCATCTTGGGTAACCGAGAAGAAGCAACGACGAATGGCATCTTCTTCGTGTACTTCATAAGTCTTGACAAAGGCTTCGGCAAATACCGGCGGTGCCGATGCATCAAATACGGATAGCAGGGACCACCAGTAGGCGATGGACTCACGTTCTTCCCAGGTATAGGATTCTACGTCAAAGGTATCCCATGGTAATTTAGCCGGATCCCAGACTTCACGACGGGATGCTTCCCACACCTCTTCGGCCTTTTGCGTGACGGTTTTCCAAGACAATGGATAAACGTTTGGTTGTGGTGTGGCCGGTGGCATGTCTTGCAGGTGAGCAATCTTATCTTTGTTCATGGTGGTCTCCAGTTAAGAAGGTTAAATGGGGTTGTGCTAGGCAACTGGAGAGCACTTTATTTTAAAATGATACAAAAA
>JAERSU010000095.1 GCA_016845445.1 Oceanospirillaceae bacterium
GAAATGTAGGCGATATTCCTGTGCTTCAGCATCAAACTCATCACGCACACTTATAGTAGGGGTGCCTGCTTGACTGTACCAACGTTTAAATTGCGTCAGATCGACACCACTGGCATCTTCCATAGCACTGACAAAATCTTCCGTAGTAACAGCCTGACCATCATGGCGATCAAAATACAAATCACTGCCTTTACGAAACAAGTCAGGGCCCAACAAGGTATGGATCATGCCCACCACTTCGGCGCCTTTTTCGTACACGGTAACCGAGTAGAAGTTGTTTATCTCAATATAGGATTCCGGCCTTATAGGGTGTGCCATGGGCCCACCATCTTCGGCAAACTGGGCGGTTCGCAAGAGGGTCACATCGTCAATACGTTTGACCGTACGCGAGTACATATCGGCGGTGTATTCGGCATCTCTAAAGACCGTAAAGCCTTCCTTCAAACTCAACTGAAACCAGTCTCGACAGGTAACACGATTGCCGGACCAGTTGTGAAAATACTCGTGCCCAACAATGCCTTCAATACGTTCGAACATGCCATCAGTAGTGGTATCTGGGTCTGCCAGAACACAGTCAGAATTAAATATATTCAGGCCCTTATTTTCCATGGCCCCCATATTGAAATCATCCACGGCAACAATCATAAACAGATCCAGATCGTATTCTCGGCCGTAAACCTCTTCGTCCCATTGCATGGAGCGCTTTAACGAAGCCATAGCATGATCACATTTATGACTGTTATGCGCTTCCACAAAAATATGTAGCGCCACCTGGCGCCCAGAACAGGTGGTAAATTGCTCGGCATGACGTACCAGATCACCGGCTACCATAGCAAATAGGTAGGCGGGTTTGGGGAAGGGATCATGCCATACGGCAAAATGGCGGCCACCCTCTTCTTCGCCCTGTTCAATGGGATTACCATTGGCCAACAAGATAGGATAAGTGGCTTTGTCTGCACTTATACGGGTAGTAAATACCGACATGGCATCAGGACGATCTAGGTAATAGGTAATGTTACGAAAACCTTCTGCCTCACATTGGGTACAGAACATGCCACCTGATTTATACAAGCCTTCTAAACTGGTGTTGTTTTGCGGTTCTATAAGGCATTCCGTTAGCAATTCAAATTGCTCTGGTACATTTAGCAAGAGTAGATCGGTACCCTGCTCTACATAGTCATCTGCCGTTAACTCGCGACCATCGATTTTAATGGATTGCCGATCAAGCATAGCACCGCCGTGTAAGAACAATTCACTAGTGTCACTATGACTAGCAGGATTGCGGCGCACCTGTAAGCTAGCAAGCACACGTGTATGCTGCTCGTTAATGGCAACATCTAAATGAGTCGTGGCAATTAGGTGGCTGGGAACCTGATAGTCTTTCAGGTAGATGACTTGTGGTTGTTCACTCATGCGCTTATATGCACCAAATAAGAAGAATATTTACGAATATTGATCACACTGTTTGCAAAAATCAGGTACTGACCTTTGATACCAATAAGGGTATCTTGCAACACGGGATCTTTATCCAAATTATGGGAAACTATTTTGCTTGGATAGGCCGTCACCGGATAACGAATAGCCAAAGGTTGGTAATCTAACCAAGTATAATCAGCAGGTGATAAGCTAGCCAGCAATTGCACTAGTGGCATGGCCGCTTGCTGCTTTAGTCGGTCTCGTTCAACTAACAAGTCCATGGTTTGCGCATCACCTTGCAGCAAGGTACGCCAATTGGTCTTATCCGCGACAAAGTCTTTTAACACCGTCTCAACCTGCCCCGACAGTTTTCGGCTTGCTACCTGCATAATGGGCAAAGCCTGGCTTGCGCCTTGATCTAACCAGCGGGTTGGCATCTGGTTGATGCGGGTAATACCGACCTTAAGGGCACTAGAATTAGCCAAGTAAACCACATGGGGTTGCATACAAAATTGATCACCCCAGCTACTATCGCGACAAGTACCAGCATCATAGTGACAACGCTCAGGGCTCATAATGCATAGATCGCACTGCGGCAACTTCTGCATACAAGGGTAACAATAACCCTGAGAATAGCTTTTTTTGGTTGCCTTACCGCAATGGCTACAGGTAATTTGCCCCAAGTGTTCGATCCGCACAGGCTTACCGATTAGGGCGTTCATATCAACTTGCTGCCCACCTAGGGTTAGCTGATAGCCAACCATAGGTTCTGGCACCTGACTGAGATGGGTCACCATCTTGTGTAGATGACCTTGGACGTTGATAGACATTAATGCAGCTTAATCACTTGTTCATGGTCATCGGTCTTATCCTGTGATGACTTACAGGTATCTTGCATATAGCCAGAGTGTTCTTCTGGCGGCAAATGCATAGCCTGATAGCGCAACACGGCCTCCATACAGGACTGTTTTTGCGCCTCCGTCAGGACTCGGCCATCAGGCCATTTACCCAATTCCAATGCCTGTTTCAAGCGCTGGTAGATTTCCGGCGTCAATTGCGCCACAAGTTGATTGTATTCCATGTTGGCTTTCCTTCTATCTAACTCTTTGACGACTTATTGGACCAAGATTCTAACACGGACAGCAGCAAGGCCAAACCAAGGCCTGCTAATAATCCACCCAGATGGGCCATATTAGCCATGCTGCCCATGCCCACCACGGAGAACACATCCAGCATGCCTAAAATCAACCACACCAGCATAAAAATAAGTATCCCCTGTGGTAAGAAAAACACCGGCGTGCGCAAGCGGTCCCACAGCCAGATATAACCTAATAAACCGTAGATAACGCCAGACAAGCCACCAAATAGATGGCCACCCTGCCAAGCTTGGGCTAGGTTACTAACTAGGGCGATGAAAACAAAGAGCAGTAGTAGGCGCCGCACAGATTGGCGTTGTTCTATGCGTCGCCCAAGGTCCCACCACCAAAGGCTATTAAACACCAAATGCAACCAACCAAAATGCAGCCATACGGGGGTTAACAGGCGCCAAGGTTGAGAGGCTAAATGGGCTGTGGAATTGACCATGTGGGGATCAGGCAACAGATTAATTTGATAAAAACTCAGCAAGGCAACGTATTGTAATTCATCACCCAAACCGGTCATTAACGCGAGCAGCATGGTGATAAGCAAGATACCTGAGGTCAGGGGTGCAGCTAGGAGAAAACCGCTAGGGCTAATGCCCGGTCGCGCTAGCTTATCAACCTGTGCCAACTGATCTAGTTTGCCTTCCGCCAGAGCTTGGCATAATTCTAACGCCTGCGGCGCTTGACTAGCCTGCATCAGCCATAATTGTTGTTCGTTACCTTTTTCCAATACCTGGTGGGCAATATTCTGCGCCCACAGAGCCTTGGTTAAAGGCAGTAGATTGACCTGCAGGGGAAACGTCATCACCAGAAACATGCTTAGCCCAATCTAGATATCCGTGGTGCGAGCATGCCAGCCCAACTTACTGCGACAGCGTTCGTAGAAATAATGCCCCCTTGGGTGCAGCACCTGCAAGCGAGCTAAATGACGTTGAATCAAAATGGTGTCACCATGTTCTATTTCCACATGCACCTGTCCATCAAAACTCAAAACCGGTTGGGTTTGATTGTCTTCACCAATATGGAGCACCAGTTCCGAATCAGCACTGACGACGATGGGACGGCTACTTAGATTGTGAGGGTGCATGGGCACCAAGGCAATGGCATCAAGGCTGGGGTGCATAATGGGACCACCGGCTGACAGGGCATAAGCTGTGGAACCTGTTGGCGTGGCTATGATCAGGCCATCGGCCCGATCAGCAAACACAGGGCGGCCATCTATGGCTAAATCATAGGCCAGCATACGGGCCGACTGCCCTGGGTGCAAAACAATGTCATTAAGTCCACTGCCACGGGCAACTTCTTCACCATTACGCATAACAAAGGCCGATAGCATAAAGCGGCTGGTGGTTTCGTATTCACCGGCCAATACCTGCGCGATACTGTCTTCCACGTCATCCGGTGATATATCTGTCAGAAATCCCAATTTTCCACGATTGATGCCTAACATAGGCACGTCATGCACAGCCATCTCACGCGCCGCTGCTAGCATACTACCGTCACCACCAACAACAATGGCCAAATCACAGTTTGCGCCAATATCCTGACGCCGACCAACAGGGCCGTCATAGGCAGGCATCGTTGCCGCGGTGGCATGGTGCAGGACAATATCATGACCACGCGGCTGTAAATAGCCAATCAGGCGTTCCACAGTTTCCACCACCGTGGTGCTATGTAGACGGCCAATGATGCCGATGGTTTGAAATTGACTCACTGTTTGTGTCTCATGCATTAGTGCATATGAACTTGCGGACCACCTTCTACCAGGGCCATGAGTTCATCTTCACGATTAAAACGCTCTGTTAAAGCCTCCCCCAATTTCGACAAACGACCGGTAAAGTGGCCAATATCTTGAATGGTAAGTTTATCCGCAGAACCGTATTCATCATCAAACACCACAATGCGATCAGTGGTATCGTGAATTTGAACGAGTAGATCTTGCAGCTTCTCTTCGCTACTTGGGTCTCGTTCTATGATCACCTGGAGCAGCTGTTCGTAGACACGAAAGTGCCCCTGAGACGTGTAATCTACCAGTGTTTCACACATTTCATGAATAGCACCCAAAACGTCATCTTGAATGCTCATTTGCGGCAAGGCGATAAACTGACTCAGTAGTTGTTGACGCTCAATTAACCAAGCATCAATGGCGTTGTCTAAAGCTTGGCCTAGGGGTATTTGTTGATCCTGTGACATGGTTACTCCGTCAAGGCTATATCTAGGCGCAAATGGTACAGGTTTTATCTCGTAAAACAAAGCGCCAAGCCAACCCCATAGCCTTATTTAGAGCACCTCAAGGGAGGCCGCATCAATATCCGCATCGTAATAGGCCATACCCAACTTGTGCAAATATTCCATACGATCGGCGCTCATTAGATCTATGGCAGGCGCGGCAAACCCATTGGCCAGGTAGATCGCTGCCAAGTGCGCCATAAAATGCTCACCTTCCTGTACTAACAACAGGCTAGCTGCGCCAACATCCGGATTCACTCGATTATTTAAGTTATCTGCAAGGGTTACAGCAACGACCACAGGCTGCTCATCACCGGCAATTCTAACACTGCGATTTCTCACCGTTTGCTCAGCCCAGTAATAAGCAAGCTCTTTACTCTGGGTTAAAAACACCGGCTCAACAGATTCAGTATAGTCATTGCCAATGGTGGCCATGGTTTGTTTAGCGGCGGCTTTTAAGGCTTGATCACCAGAACGCTGCAAGCCATGCTCCATTATAGAATCAACCAGCGCCGACGAGGTGCCGTGATACCAAATATGGCTAGAAGTAAAACCTTGCTCGGTTAATAGGTCTTTTGCATCTTGAAGATAAGTTGGTGTCTTAGTCATTTAAATGTCACTTAATCAATGTGCAGTTGATAGCTAATTTGATTTTAACGTATAAAAACTTCTGCAGCGAGTGCTTTGGGTATACCGTACATCCTGTACATAAAAAAAGAGACTCAGGAAAAACCTAGTCTCTTTCAATAAAATGCTCCGGACTCAGAATCTCGGAGTAGCGTCACGAGCGCAGTAGCTACCCTGATCAGTTCACCCAGATCCTGGCGTTGCGGAACATGCGCATCCAGGCCCCATCTTCGCCCCACTCATCAGGCGCCCAAGAGTTCTGCAAGCTGCGGTACACGCGTTCTGGGTGTGGCATCATGATAGTCACACGACCATTGGCGGCCGTCAGGCCGGTAATCCCCCCCACAGATCCATTTGGGTTGGCCGGGTAGGCTTGCGTCACTTCGCCATAGTTATCCACATAACGCAAGGCAATTTGACCAGCTGCTTCGCAGGCTTCACGCTCTGCTGCATTGGCAAATTCGGCGTGGCCTTCACCATGGGCAATGGCAATAGGCATGTGAGAACCCTGCATACCTTGCAAGAAAATAGAATCCGTCTCCTGCACCTTAACCAAGGCCGTACGGCCTTCGAATTGTTCCGATTGATTACGCACAAAGTGTGGCCAGTGTTCGGCACCAGGAATCAACTCGTGCAGGTTGGACAGCATCTGACAACCATTGCACACACCAAGGGCAAAGGTATCTTCACGGGCAAAGAAATCGCTAAACTGCTGACGGGCACCGGCATTAAAGAGGATAGATTTAGCCCAACCTTCACCCGCACCCAGCACATCACCGTAGGAGAAACCACCACAGGCAACTAGGCCTACAAATTCGCTTAGTTCTCTACGGCCGGCAAGAATGTCACTCATATGCACATCGGTACAGGCAAAACCAGCGCGATCAAAGGCGGCAGCCATTTCCGTCTGGCCGTTGACGCCCTGTTCACGCAAGATAGCTACCTGCGGACGATTGCCGGAGGCAATCAGACTAGCAGCCACATTGTCAGCTGGGTCGAAGCTCAATGCAGCGGTGAAGCCTGGATCACTAGCATCCAAAAGACGATCATATTCCTGCTGTGCACACTGGGCATTGTCGCGCATGGCTTGTAGACGATAGCTAGTCTCAGCCCAGGTACGCTGCCATTCAATGCGAGAATCAACCAGCACTTCTTCACCTTCTAGGGTAAAGCGAATCTGATCATCGTCATTAAGGCCACCAATGACGTGAGTTTGCTCAGCCAAACCAGCCGCACTAAACTGACGCAACACTTCAGCGGTATTGGCTTTAGCAACCTGTACAACCACACCCAGCTCTTCAGCAAATAAGGCTGGCAGCATATCATTAGCATCGGCAACCAAAGTGCTCATTTCAATGTCGATACCCGTATGCCCAGCAAAAGCCATTTCCGCTAAGGTGGTCAGCAAACCACCGTCGGAACGGTCATGGTAGGCGATAAGCAGGCCTTCTTCGTTGAGGCCTTGCACGGCGCTAAATAGGCCTTTTAGATCTTCTGCTTCATCCAGATCAGGGGCGGTATCACCTAGTTGCTTGAACACTTGGGCTAAAGCAGATCCACCTAAGCGGTTTTGCCCATTACCTAGATCCACCAAAATCAGATCCGTGTCGCCCTTGTCTGTACGCAGCTGCGGCGTCAGGCTCTTGCGCACGTCTTCCACTGGGGCAAAACCAGAAATCACCAAGGACACAGGCGATGTTACACTCTTGTCTTCGTCCCCGTCTTGCCACACGGTACGCATGGACATGGAGTCCTTACCTACAGGGATGGAAATACCTAATGTGGGGCATAGTTCAATACCCACGGCTTTTACCGTGTCATACAGTTTGGCATCTTCACCAGGGTAACCTGCTGGAGACATCCAGTTGGCAGACAGGCGAATATCGCCCAAGTCAGCAATCTGCGTACCGGCCATATTGGTAATGGTTTCGCCTATCGCCATGCGGCCTGATGCCGGGGCATCAATCAATGCCAAAGGCGTACGTTCACCCATGGCCATCACTTCACCAGTATGGGTATCCAACGCAGTAGTGGTTACCGCACAGTTACCCACCGGCACCTGCCATGGACCCACCATCTGTTCACCAGCTACCATGCCGGTAATGGAACGGTCACCAATGGTGATCAAAAAGCTCTTACTAGCAACGGTAGGCAAACTTAGTACACGTTTGGCGGCTTCTGCTAGTTCAATGCCATCAATATTTAAGGTTTGCAGCTCTGGGTTCTCACGTTTAACGTCACGGTGCATTTTTGGCGGCTTGCCAAACAGCACGGACATAGGCAGATCAACAGGCTTGTTATCAAAGTGGGTGTCACCCAGAGTCAGGTGATGCTCTTCAGTGGCTTCACCAACTAGCGCATAGGGGCAGCGTTCACGAGCACACAGCTGCTCAAACAATTGCATATTTTCTGGTGCCACGGCCATCACGTAACGTTCTTGGGCTTCGTTACACCAGATAGCTAATGGCGACATGCCTAGCTCATCGTTATTCACGTTACGCAGTTCGAAATGACCACCCCGGCCACCATCACCTACCAACTCAGGGAAGGCATTGGATAAACCACCAGCACCCACATCGTGAATAAAGGCAATAGGGTTGCTATCTCCCATCTGCCAGCAGCGGTCGATGACTTCCTGACAACGACGCTCTAATTCTGGGTTGTCACGCTGTACCGAGGCAAAGTCTAGGTCAGCTGCACTAGCACCGGATGCCATGGAGGAGGCAGCACCACCACCTAGGCCGATCTGCATAGCTGGGCCACCCAGACAAATTAATTTGTAGCCTACGCCGATTTCGCCTTTTTCGACGTGCTCGGCGCGAATGTTACCCATACCCCCTGCCAGCATGATGGGCTTATGATAGCCACGTACTTCGTCACCATTAACACCTGGCACCTTGGCCTCGTAGGTACGGAAATAACCATTCAGAGCAGGGCGACCAAATTCGTTGTTAAAGGCAGCGCCACCGATAGGACCTTCTAACATGATATCCAGAGCATTCACAATGCGTTCTGGCTTACCATAGTCATCTTCCCAAGGCTGTTCAAAACCTGGGATTTTCAGATTGGATACGGTAAAACCGGTTAGACCAGCTTTCGGTTTGGAGCCTTTACCCGTGGCACCTTCGTCACGAATCTCACCACCGGAGCCAGTCGCCGCACCGGCGTGAGGCGCGATAGCTGTTGGGTGGTTATGGGTTTCCACCTTCATCAGCATGTGAATGTCTTCCTGATGATAGGCGTACTGCTGATCTGCTGGAGAGGGGAAGAAACGACCGCCCTTATGGCCGGTAATAACCGAGGCATTGTCCTTGTATGCAGAGAGCACCCCTTCACCACTAAGCTCATTGGTATTCTTGATCATCTTAAACAAGGACAGATCCTGGTCTTCACCGTCGATAGTCCAGGAGGCATTAAAGATCTTGTGACGACAATGCTCAGAGTTCGCCTGGGCAAACATCATTAACTCAACGTCTGTTGGATTGCGACCTAGGTCTTTAAAGGCATCAACCAGATAATCAATTTCGTCCTCCGCCAGAGCCAAGCCCAAAACAACGTTGGCCTGTTCAAGGGCTGGACGCCCACCTGCTAGAATATCCACATGGGTCAGTGGTGCTGGTTCGGTTTGCTCAAACAAACCAGCGGCAGCGTCAAGCTGTTCCAGCACCTGCTCAACCATGCGATCATGCAGCAAGGCAGCCGCTTGCTGCATCTGTTCAGCAGTGACATCGCCACGTAGATAGTAAGCAATACCACGCTCCAAACGTTCAACCTTTGCTAGGCCACAGTTATGGGCAATATCGCTAGCCTTACTGGACCAGGGAGATATGGTACCTAGGCGCGGCACCACCAGCAGCATTTGTGTACTCGTCTCTTCTACCTGTACAGAAGGACCATAACGCAGGATAGTCTCCAGCACCTGTTGCTCGTCAGCACTGAGCTCAGCAGACAGTTTGGCAAAGTGCATAAACTCACCGTAAACACCGGTAACATTCGGTAGTTGAGATTGCAGTTCGCTCAGCAGACGCTGTTGACGAAATTCAGAAAGAGCGGGAGCACCACGTAAAATCAGCATAGTTGGCCTCTATTGGACGGATTCCTGAGCGGCAGCCTGCTTAGCTGCATCTTTAGTCGCCTTATGGTGTTGGCGACGCTGTTTAAAAAAATCACTTAACAGTTGGCTAGCTTGTTGCGCCAGCACACCACCAAGCACTTCAACTTGATGATTAAAATGAGGTTGTTGCAGCAATGCTAAATTGCTTTCTACAACCCCTGCTTTAGGTTCGGTAGCGGCGTAAATTAAGCGCTCTACGCGGGCATGAACCATGGCCCCTACACACATGGTGCAAGGCTCCAAGCTAACATAGATATGACAGCCTGGCAGGCGGTAATTCTGCTCATGCAAAGCGGCAGCCTGTAAGGCTTTTACTTCAGCATGGGCACAGGGGTCGTGACTCGTTATAGGTTGGTTAAAACCACTACCAATAACCTTGCCATGTTTGACTACCACGGCACCTACTGGCACCTCCCCTTGATCTGCAGCCATACGCGCCTGCTCTATGGCCAAGGCCATAAATTGCTCGTCTTGGGGCTGCTGATCAGTCATAGGTATGTGCTATTCCCATTCTATTGTGGCAGGCGGTTTACTAGAAACATCATAGGCAACACGGGAAATACCGGAAATTTCGTTAATGATACGGCCGGAAACTTTTTCCAGTAGATCATAAGGCAGGTGCGCCCAACGTGCGGTCATAAAGTCGATGGTTTCAACGGCCCGCAGACTCACCACGTACTCGTAACGACGACCGTCACCAACCACACCTACGGATTTAACGGGCAGGAATACCACAAAAGCCTGGCTCGTCTTGTGGTACCAACCAGAAGCGTGCAGCTCTTCCATAAAGATGGCATCGGCCTGACGCAAAATGTCAGCGTATTCTTTTTTCACTTCACCCAGAATACGTACGCCTAGACCAGGGCCTGGGAATGGATGACGATAAACCATGTCATAGGGCAGGCCTAATTCTAGGCCTAGTTTACGCACTTCATCTTTAAACAATTCACGCAGTGGCTCAACCAGCTTGAGTTCCATGTCTTCTGGTAAGCCACCCACATTGTGGTGAGACTTAATCACATGAGCTTTGCCTGTTTCTGCAGCAGCAGATTCAATCACGTCGGGATAGATGGTGCCCTGTGCTAGCCACTTCACATTGGAGAGCTTACCGGCTTCGGCATCAAATACGTCGATAAAGGTGTTACCGATTACCTTACGCTTGGCTTCTGGATCGGAGACGCCAGCCAGTTTACCAAGGAACAGGTCTTCGGCATCAGCACGAATCACCTTCACCCCCATGTTCTTGGCGAACATGTCCATTACCTGATCACCTTCATTAAGACGCAGTAGACCGTTATCAACAAACACACACACTAGCTGATCGCCGATGGCCTTGTGCAATAGCGCGGCAACCACAGAGGAATCCACGCCACCAGAAAGACCGAGCAAAACAGTATCGTCACCAACCTGCTCACGCACACGGGCAATGGCGTCGTCGATAATATTGGCAGAAGTCCACAGGGCTTCACAGGCACAGATATCGCGCACAAAACGCTCCAGCATGCGACCGCCTTGTTTGGTATGCGTTACCTCTGGGTGGAACTGCACGCCGTACCAGCGCTTTGTTTCGTTGCTCATACCAGCAATGGGTGCACTATCGGTGGATGCCATGCAGGTAAAACCAGCCGGCATGGTGGTGACCTTGTCACCGTGACTCATCCACACATCCAAGCTTAACTTGCCATTGGAATCAACGTGGTCTTCGATGCCATTTAGCAAAGCACCGGCGGTTTCAATTTGCACCTGCGCATAACCAAATTCACGCAGGTCAGAGGACTTCACTTCACCGCCCATCTGCACGGCCATAGTTTGCATGCCGTAACAGATACCGAGTACAGGCACGTCTAGCTCAAACACTGCCTGTGGCGCGCGCGGACTATTGTCTTCATGTACAGACTCAGGGCCACCAGCCAGAATGACACCTTTAGGGGCGAATTCACGCACGGCTGCATCGCTCATATCCCATGCGCGAATTTCACAGTAAACACCGATTTCACGTACACGACGAGCAATCAACTGCGTGTACTGGGAACCAAAATCCAAGATAAGTATCCGCTGTGCGTGGATATCCTGAGTCATACTTTACTCCACTGTAGGTCGGCCCTTAGCCCGACTCATACTCAATAAATAAAATTGGGGCCCAATAAGGCCCCAATAGTTAAATCTTATTTCACCCGATAGTTGGGCGCTTCCTTGGTGATGGTCACGTCATGGACGTGGCTTTCATTCATACCAGCATTGGTGATGCGAGTGAACACTGGCTTGGTACGCATCTCTTCGACGGTGGCGCAGCCTGTGTAGCCCATGCTGGCACGTAAGCCACCCATCATCTGGTGCACGATGGCACCCATCGGTCCCTTACAAGCAACCCGGCCTTCAATGCCTTCAGGTACCAGTTTTTCCACACCGGCATCAGCACTTTGGAAGTAACGGTCACTAGAGCCTTGGGCTTGGCCCATGGCGCCAAGAGAGCCCATGCCACGATAGGCCTTATAGGCACGGCCTTGGTAGAGTTCAACTTCACCTGGTGCTTCATCGGTACCCGCTAGCAAGCTGCCCGCCATAACAACACTGGCTCCTGCGACAATAGCCTTGGCCAGATCACCAGAATAACGCACACCACCGTCGGCAATGACAGGAATGCCACGTTCTTGCATGGCAGAAGCCACGTTAGCAACGGCTGAAATCTGTGGTACACCCACTCCAGCAACAATACGCGTGGTACAGATGGAACCTGGGCCGATACCTACCTTCACACCATCAGCACCGGCATCAGCCAAGGCTTCGGCGGCGGCAGCGGTAGCGATATTACCGCCCACTACCTTTACTTGCGGGAAGTTTTCTTTCACCCAACGTACACGATCAATAACACCCTTGGAGTGACCATGGGCAGTATCAACAATAATCAGATCAACACCTGCTGCAACCAATGCTTTGACACGATCAGGTGTATCAGCACCTGTGCCAACGGCGGCACCGACTAATAAGCTGCCTTTTTCGTCTTTGGCTGCATTGGGATAGGCCTTGGCATAATACATGTCTTTAACAGTCATCATGCCCTGTAGTTTGCCAGCTTCGTCAACCACCAAGACACGCTCGATACGGTGTTTACGTAGCAGGTTACGCACCTTGTCTTGGTCCACACTTGGCAATACGGTTACCAGCTGATCTTTTGGTGTCATGATGGTGGCTACTGTGGCGTCAACAAAGTTTTCAAAACGCATATCACGGCTGGTTACGATACCAACCAAGTCACCATCGTCTACCACTGGAAAGCCAGAAAAACCTGTTTGCGCAGCTAACTGTTGCAACTCACCAACGGTGATATCAGAACGACAGGTAACTGGGTTCTGAACAACCCCACTTTCATGTTTTTTCACCTTCACCACTTCAGCTGCCTGCTGTTCGATAGTGAGGTTTTTATGCACTATACCAATACCGCCTTCTTGCGCCATAGCAATGGCCAAACGGGCTTCAGTGACCGTATCCATAGCCGCAGAGACTAGTGGGATATTGAGGGCCAAGCCACGGGCAATTTCAGTTTTTAACTGGACATCTTTAGGAAGCACCTCGGAGTAACCGGGTACAAGGAGAACATCGTCAAAAGTAAGAGCTTCTTCAGCGACACGTAACATGGGAGACCGTCCAGAACCTAAATAAAAGAAGCGCTGCATTATACCGAATTGGTGAATTTTTAGCCACCATTTTCGCTGCAAAAACACGACTTTGCTTGACTATTTTTGCCTGCTTAAAATTACCTTCATCAACGTTTCATCAAGTGTGCAGATACCGTATTATTAATAGCCAATTAAAGCGACTCAAACTCCCATGAACGAAACCACCAAAGATACCTATATATGGCAAGTTAGCGAGCTAAACCACGCTGCCAGAGTGCTGCTTGAAAGACATTTTGGCAGCATCACCGTGAGCGGTGAAATAGCCGCCTTTACTCGAGCTCGCTCTGGACACTGGTATTTCACTTTAAAGGACATAGAAGGTCAGGTTAGTTGTGCCATGTTTCGTAATCGTAACCTTTACTGCCAGTTTGAACCCAAAATAGGCGATCTTGTACACCTGCAAGCAAAGGTTTCAATCTACCCTGGGCGGGGCGATTATCAGCTTATTGGCGAAGCCTTAACACCTGCAGGTGAAGGCCAGTTACAAATTGCTTTCCAACAGCTTAAACAACGTCTAGAAAGTGAAGGTCTATTCGCCCCTGAACGTAAACGCCCTATCCCTGAACATTGCCGGCGAGTGGCGCTGATCACCTCTGCTGATGGCGCAGCGGTACATGACTTTATTTCTGTTGCCGGCAAACGCATGCCAAACCTCATCATCGACATCCTTCCGGTACCAGTGCAAGGTCCCGATGCTGCTGCGGCAAGCTGCCAAGCAGTTAAACTATGCAATCAAGCGGCCCTGCATGATGCAATTGTATTGACCCGCGGCGGCGGCTCTATGGAAGACTTGTGGAGCTACAACGACGAAACCTTGGCCCGCCATATAGCCAATAGCGCCATACCTATTATTAGCGCCATCGGCCATGAGACGGACTTTACCATTGCCGATTTTGTTGCTGATCTACGCACACCCACCCCTTCTGCTGCGGCTGAAACTGTCACTCAAGACCAAAGCCATCTACTCCAGCACACTAATCAACTTAGCCGTCGACTGCATCACAGCGCTCTACAAAACATCACCAAACGTCGGCTAATTACCCAGCAACTTGCCGCTAAATTTCACAATCCACAGACAAAGCTACAGGATATCAGTCAACAACTAGACAAGCTCAATATACGCATAGAGCAGGCACAACAACAAAGAATCACAGACTCATATCAATTTATAGAGCGGCTCTATAGCCGCCTACAACAGCAGTCACCGGATAAACGCATTCCCGTTTTACACGAACGCTTAGACAACCTACTGCAACGGGCCTCCCAACAACTAGTGCTAAAACAAAGGCTAAGCAACGACAAGTTGGCTAACCTAGCAGGCTCACTGCATCAATTAAGCCCCTTACAGACCCTCACACGCGGCTACAGCATTACCCAAAACCAACAGGGCAAGGTAATTACTAGCACCGAGCAGGTGAATAGTGGCGATCAGCTATCTGTAAAGCTGCAGGATGGTGATGTTGCGGTGGTGGCTGAGTAACTTGTTGGCCTGAAGGCCAATCTACAACAACCTGTAGGTCGGCCTTTAGGCCGACGCTTGGCGAAGAATGGAAGCGTTGCTTCCATTACCGGCCCCGCCCTCATAGGGGCGGGTCGCTCGCTTGCTAAAAAGCAGCCATTAGGCTGCTTTTCTTTACGCGTCTCGCCCTACGGTCATCGCCTTTTTAAGCAACCAATAAAAAACCCCAGATCCGTAGGACCTGGGGTTTCGTATTGGGTGCT
>JAERSU010000096.1 GCA_016845445.1 Oceanospirillaceae bacterium
CTGATAAGGCTTTAAGTCATTGGGGACGCCGTTCTGTGTTTTATTTAGACGGTAAAGGCATACTAGTGACCGAAGTTTTTATGCCTGCAGCTAAAGCACTAAAGCCTTAAGTGAACCAGGTAACAGATCCCTTAAATAGGCATATAGATGCACATAAGCATCATAGCCACAGCCCAAAGGATCGGGCACTTCCTCTGGCGCCAAGAGCCTCATCTTAGGCCACTGTGATGGCGCTTTATTGAGCAATAAGCCTTGGGCAAAAGCCAAGTGCTCTGGGGTCATTACCCAGACATGATCTGCAGTCAGCAAAGCCTCCGTGGTCAACAACTGGCTGCTGCCCTGCCAGTGGATACCATGTTGATTAAGTACCTTGCGGGCTTCGACTGTGGTTGCTTCACCAGCTATGGCCCGTATGCCTGCCGAAGTGCAACTTATTGGCCAGGCATATTGGCTAGCCAATTGCTGCGCTATGGCTTGGGCCATCTGCGAACGGCAGGTGTTGCCGGTACACACGAAAAGGATATGGGTCGTCATAGCTGGTCGGTTTTCAAGCCCGCTTGTGGTAGCATAGCCGCAGTTAATTTCTGCCCACAAGTGTACCATGTCTTTGCTGTCAAACTGGCCTGCCTATAAACAGATTATGCGTTTGGATAAACCCATTGGCACCTATCTGGTTATGTGGCCAACCTTGTGGGCCCTGTGGCTAGCCGCCGAAGGCGTACCACGCTTAGACCTGCTAGTGATCTTTGTAGCTGGTGTATTTGTTATGCGTGCTGCCGGTTGTGTCATCAATGACTATGCCGATCGCCAGGTAGATGGCCATGTAGAGCGTACCAAACACCGCCCCATGGCCACTGGCGCCATAACAGAAAAACAAGCCTTAAGTCTCTTTATTGGTTTGTGTTTAACAGCCTTTGTATTGGTGTTATTTACTGATGCTTTCACCATCAAGCTGTCATTTATAGCCGTGTTACTGGCTACTAGCTATCCCTTTATGAAACGCTATACCCATTGGCCGCAGTTGGTTTTGGGGTTGGCTTTTAGCTGGGCTATTCCCATGGCTTTTGCCGCCCAAACGGGCCAATTGCCTTTTGTTAGCTGGCTAATTTTTGTCGCCGTGGTGCTCATGACCGTGGCCTATGATACCTACTACGCCATGGTAGATCGTAACGATGACCTGCGCATAGGGGTAAAATCCACAGCGGTACTGTTCGGTGACTGGGATCGCACTATTATTGCCATCATGCAGGCCATGACCCTGGTGCTTATGCTGTGGGTAGGGGCGTTGATGAAGTTAGGTGTATTCTATTACCTCGGCCTGCTAACCATGACCGGCATGTTTGTCTATCAGTATCTGATTACCCGTAATAGAGATCGTGCAGCTTGCTTCAAAGCCTTTCTTAATAATCACTGGGCATCTTTGGCCCTGTGGATTGGCCTAGTCGCAGACTA
Source organism: Oceanospirillaceae bacterium (assembly GCA_016845445.1). Taxonomy (GTDB): domain Bacteria; phylum Pseudomonadota; class Gammaproteobacteria; order Pseudomonadales; family Balneatricaceae; genus Njordibacter. The sequence continues at coordinate 1,453 of JAERSU010000096.1, forward strand.
CGCCGTCACTGGGGTCTGACCCCAATATCTTTACTTGTGCTCTTCGACATATAAGGCGGTGGCTCCAACCACGGCAATAGGCATGACAAAGAAGTTCACCAAGGGCACCAATAACATCACACTAACCGCCCCGCCAAAGGACACATGCAGCAGTTTGCGCTGCCTAAGACGCTGCTGCATTTCTTTAAAACTAATACGGTTGTTATCCATGGGGTAATCCACATATTGAATAGCCATCATCCAGGCCCCAAACAGGAGCCACAACCAGGGCACCACTATTTGCATACCCGGGACAAAGCCTAACAAGAACAGCACCAATACCCGAGGTAGATAATACATCCATTTACTTAATTCGCGACCTAAAGCACTAGGAATCAAACGCACGAAATCACCAAAACCACCCCCGTCAACGGGCGTACCTGTTAGCAGCATCTGTGTCTTTTCTGCCAAGATGCCATTAAATGGCGCGGCAATAAGATTAGCTATTAAGCTAAATCCCCAAAATACCCCCATGCCAACTAACAAAGTTAATAGCAGCCATAATAACCATGCGGCAAAAGACAGCCATTCAGGTAACCATGCCACAGCACTATCAACCCAGCCGCCGGCATAGCTAAAAATAAGCCCAATACCCAAGCCAAACAAGAGTATATTCACCAATAGCGGCAACAATACAAATACGCGCAGCTCTTGGCGCATTAACAAGCGTGCACCCTTGGCAAGATAAGTAAACCCTTTGGCGATATCCATGTTCAACAGGTTCCTATTTTTAACAACAATGGCTATATTGTAGCTTTGAATCTGACAGTCACCAAGGATCTTTACCATGCAAGCCATGCTTCTCAATGCTTTTGCCAACCCCGCTCTATTTGAACTCGGTGAAGTAGCCAAACCCAGCCCGGGCCCAGGTCAGGTATTGATCCGCAATGTGGCCGCAGGTATCAACCCCATTGATTGGAAAACCGGTACTGGTGGTGGGCCAGCCGCTCTGCAAGGTGATTTTCCCATTATCTTGGGCTGGGAATGTGCTGGCGTTGTTGAAGCAGTGGGGGAAAACTGCAAGGCCTACAATCCCGGTGATCAGGTTCTAGGCTTTCTCAACTTCCCTAATCCTGCCCGCTGTTTAGCAGAGTATGTGGTAGCCGATATGTCCCATATTTGTCCCAAGCCTGCAGCACTAAGCTTTATTGAAGCTGGGGCGATACCACTAGCAGGTATTACTGCATGGCAGGCCCTTGCCCTTGGCGGCCATGATCTTACCGGCAAGCGCGTGTTAATCTTGGCCGGTGCTGGCGGTGTCGGCCATTTGGCAATCCAGATTGCCAAACTCCATGGAGCAGAACACGTTGCCACAACCGCATCCGCTGCTCGACACCAACTACTAGAGAGTCTTGGCGCAGATGCCTGTTATGACTATCATGAGACTGATTGTTTGGCCACTGCCGGTCAGTTCGATCTCATACTGGATGGTATGGGTGGTCAGGTGGGCATTGATTGCCTAACTGCGTTGGCAACTGACGGTCTATTAATTACCTTGCCGTCAGTGACCGCAGACGCTGTAATAGCAGCTGCTGAAGCGCAAGGCAAACAAGCGCAAGGCATACGCGCCAACCCAAATGGCAATCAATTACGAGCCCTAGCAAAGGCGCTGGCCGAAGGTGATATCAAGGTGCTAATTGAACGCACCTACACCCTTGATCAACTTAATCAAGCCATGGATTTAAGCCGTAGTGGCCATGCCCAGGGCAAGATAGTCATTGAGATAGGCAACTAGGCTTAACTAGAGCACATTTGCTGTTGTTGGCGGCGCACTAGGTAGCAGGTGTTGGTTTCAGGGTGCTCAAAACAAATATCCCTAAGCCACTCCTTGGTGTGCCGATCTTTCTTTTCCGTAAAGCGCGGCACCTTCTCACAGAAATCAGCACTTGGCTGGGCTTCGTCAAGACAAGCTTTAATAAACCGGCCGTGCACCACACCGCAAGCAAAGCCATTACAACCCTGGATATCGCGCAACACTTTATCCATACAGCCTTGTTGATCGTTTTGCATACCATAGCTCGCGCCAGCCGCACTAGCGTTGCGAGCCTCTACATTGAGATTAGTATTTAAGTCTGACTGGTAACTTTTCAAAAAAGCGTAACCTAGTAATGCACCAATAATAATGATCAAAGGCCATTTAAAGCGCCGAAATATGTTGTTACTCACGTTATACCTTAGCTGCCCGCACTAATGCCAATATTACTTATGCCATCCGCTTGGCCCATGGCTTTGATAGCATCCAATTCATTGGCTTTAGGTGTGTCTAAGGCTTGAATACGCTGCATTAATTCAACCTGAAAGTTTAGCTCTTGCTCCATCATATCGTGGGTAGAAATGTAGCGAATTAACTCGTCATCATTCATTTCTTCTTCTGCATGCACTTCAAGGTATTTGGCGATGGCTTCTCGGGAGAGGTGAGCAACACTAGAAGCGTCTTCCACACTGGCCTCTTCTAAGCAATGCAAGGTTGCCATGATAGCCACCAACGAATCAAAGGCTAAACTGGCACCGAAACTGTCATCTTCTTCATCATGCACTATGGCTTCTACCTTGGCCATTTGTGTCTCGGTATTACAACTACCACGGGCGCTTAACTTATCCCACACCTTGTCCAAGGCAAGGCGTCCAACACTAGCATGATTATTTTCCACTAGCTCATCATAGAGAGCGAAGTGAGGAAAGATACGCTCACTCACTGCGGCAGCAAAGGTGGTTTTTTGCCAGTCAGTCATCTCAGCTAATGGGTAATAGAGGTCGTCAAAATACATGATCATATTTCCAGTCAGGCTACAGCCTCATTATATGCCCTTGATCTGCGAAGGTCATGGATTAATGCTAATTTATCTTGATACATCTCATTAGCAAGCTCTAATTCATGCTAACATTAGCGCAATCTTTACAGGAGCATGTCATGCAACTTGGTCTTCGATACAACCGCCTACAAGTAATCCACTGGTTATTACAAGTGCTGTTTGTTGGCCTCATTCTCGGCATCACCCGCGTCACCATTCCCGCCTTAGCAGAGCAAGAGTATGGCATCGCAGCCGATTCCTATCTATTCCTTAGTACCTTTGTGATTGCTTTTGGCCTGGTCAAAGGCAGTCTAAACTTCCTTGCTGGACGCCTAGCAGAAGTCTGGGGACGCAAACCTGTGCATATACTCGGCTGGCTGTTTGGTTTACCAGTACCCTGGCTAGTCTGGCATGCCCCGGATTGGTATTGGATTATCTTTGCCATGCTGCTGCTTGGCGTTAATCAAGGCCTGTGTTGGTCCATGAGCCAAACGGCCAAACTCGACCTCACCAAGCCTACCGAACGCGGGCTTACCATTGGCCTAAATGAATTCTCAGGTTATCTTGGAGTCGCCTTGGGCGGACTTATTACCGCCTATGCCGTCGGCTGGTTCGGCATGCGCGAAAGCCTACTTTACCTAGGCAACCTTATCGTCCTTTTGGCCTTTGCCTTAACCCTGCTAGGCATCAAGGAAACCCGTCCATGGTTGGCCCTGCATCCACACAACCCGCAGGCAGCCAAGCTAACTAGCTGGCAAGTATTTGTCTTGCTGTCGGGCAAAGACCGGCAGCTAACTGCCGTAGTACAAGCCGGAAGTGTAGAAAAGTTTGTTGATGCCTTAGTGTGGATCATATGGCCGGTATACCTATACCAACAATCAAACAATTTAGCCCTCACCGGCAGCGTGATTTCTATTTATGGCTTAATTTGGGGGCTAAGTCAGCTGCTTACCGGCCACTGGTCAGACAAAATTGGGCGTAAGAAGCTCAATGTATGGGGCATGACTCTTTGCGGCCTTGGGGTACTGATGTTGCCACTATTTTCAGGCATCTACGGTTGGGGCACCAGTGCTGCTATTACCGGCTTTGGCATGGCTTTACTTTATCCCAATCTTTCCGCTGCCATCGTTGATGCAAGCCAACCGGCTTGGCGTGCCAGCGCCATTGGTATCTATCGCTTTTGGCGCGACCTAGGCTACGCCATAGGAGCCCTAGGGATAGGCCTGGTGGCAGGCTATAGCGGAGGACTTTTAGCTAGCTTTTGGTTTGTTGGTATTGCCATGTTGCTGTCGGCCTTGTGGTTGCAGATTGCCACTACCGATACGCAAGTCCATTAAATCTCACCGAAGGCCACACCATAAGCTGCTAAAACAATACCTAGCCCGAGTATTCTAAACACCCAGCGCGCCTTATGGGTATTCATAATGCGGTTAAACACCTGCCTACCAAGCAAACCAAAGCTGGTCATTACCACAAATAGGATTAAGATCTTCAGGCTACCAAAATAGGTAAGGTCTGCTAGAAATACTTCTGGCCGAGCAAATTGCGGTAACAAGGCTAAAAAGAAGAGTACTGCCTTAGGATTAGAAAGGGAGGTCATGATGCCCTGTTGATAGGTGCGAAATTTACTTTTTCGTTGCCTACCCTGCTCCGCATGGGGATTACCTATGCCATAGCGAGCGATGCGGTATCCTAGGTAGGCTAGATAAGCAGCACCAAGGTAGCGCACGGCATCAAATAACCAGGGCGTGGTCACCAACATCAAGCCTAAACCTGTGGCAACGAGACTAATCCAGATAACATTGGCGGTCATAAGCCCTGCCACGCCCGCCAAGGCGTAACGCAGGCCAAAGGCAGACTGGTAGAGGATAAATAACACCGCAGGCCCAGGTGTTACTTCCAATGCCACGGTGATAGCAATAAATTGTAAGGTACCTTCTAACATCATGATTCCAGTATAGCGGCTAATGCTAACGCAAGCATCTTGTAGGTCGGCCTTCAGGCCGACGCTTGGCGAAGAATGGAAGCGTTGCTTCCATTACCGGCCCCGCCCACATAGGGGCGGGTCGCTCGCTTGCTAAAAAGCAGCCATTAGGCTGCTTTTCTTTACGCGTCTCGCCCTACGGTCATCGCCTTTTTAAGCAACCAATAAAAAACCCCAGATCCGTAGGACCTGGGGTTTCGTATTGGGTGCT
>JAERSU010000097.1 GCA_016845445.1 Oceanospirillaceae bacterium
GTAAATAATGTCCTTAGAAGACTAAGAGAAGTAGAAGTTACTTCTGTTAGCTCTAACGCTTATTCCAAACTAATAGGCGACATCGTTAACGACGCTAAAGACCTCGTTGAAAGCGCCTGGGATTGGTCTGCGCTAAGAACAGCACTGTCTATCAGTACGGTTTCTGGTACGTCCAACTACTCGCTAACAGGCAGCGGAGACAAGGTAAAAGAGTTAAACATTATTAACGACACGTCTGACATCCTTATGAAGTACCAGACTAACAACTGGTTTGACGAAAAGTACTTTATCGACACTCCCGCTACTGGTGCTCCCCGTTACTATACGTACGGTGCCGTAGACACCAATGGCGACCAGACAATAGACGTTTACCCAAAACCAGACGCTGCGTACACGCTAAGAGTTGATGTCGTAAAAAGAAACGCCGTGTTAAGTGACGATTCAGACACCTTGGATGTCCCTGAGTCACCTGTCATACAACTTGCGGTTGCACTGGCGACGAGAGAGCGTGGAGAAACAGGCGGTACGTCTACAGCAGAGTACTTCCAAATTGCCAATAAGTATCTGGGTGACGCCATAGCACACGACGCAGGCAGACACCCTGAAGAACTGATCTTCTACACCCCTTGAGAGCATTATGGCGCAACAGTTAACCAGTATTAACCTTGTCGCTCCGGCGTTTAAGGGCATCAATACCGAAGACTCTCCTTTGGCACAAGACCCGTCTTTTGCTGAAATTGCTGATAATGCTGTGATTGACCAGCGTGGTCGTATTGCTGCGCGTAAAGGACTTAGCGTTACAACAACCAACAAAACCCAACTAGGCGCAAACAGTCTTAGGGCAATTAAAGAGTTTAGGGACTCTGGTGGTAACACTAAGATATTTTCAGTAGGCAACAACAAGATACTCAGTGGTACAACAACGCTGGCCGACGAGACTCCAGGTAGTTATACGATTACTGCTGACAACTGGAAGATGGTCAACTTTAACGACAACATCTATTTCTTCCAGCGTGGTTATGAACCACTTGTGTACAACAATGCCAGTGGTTCAGTTGTTAAGTTAAGCACTGTTACCAACGCCGCTGGTGTCGCCTCTACAATGTACGGCAACGAGGTTTTAGCTGCCTACGGTAGACTCTGGACGGCAGACTTTAGTGCTGACAAGTCTACTGTTTACTGGTCAGACCTTCTTATTGGGCATGATTGGTCTGGTGGTACGTCAGGTTCTCTGGACATTTCTAAGGTGTGGCCTGACGGTTACGACGAGATCGTTGCTCTTTCGGCGCACAACAACGCCTTGATTATATTCGGTAGGCGTAGCATTGTTGTCTATGGAGGTGCTGATGCGCCTGCAACGATGCAACTGACAGACACCGTATCTGGTGTAGGTTGTGTAGACAGAGACACTGTTCAGTACACAGGCACAGACGTTTTATTCTTGTCTCAGACAGGACTAAAGAGTTTTGGCAGGACTATACAAGAGAAGTCCATGCCTATTAGTAGTTTGTCAGGAACGATTACTAAAGACATTATTGCCCTGTTAACCAGTGAGACTAGTTTCTTTCGTTCTGTTTACTATCCAGAAGAAAACTTTTACTTACTGGCTTTTGTGGGTCAGAACACTATCTTTTGTTTTGATGTGCGAGGAACACTAGACGAGAGTGGCGCATATAGAGCGACACGCTGGCCTGGAACAGGGTTTACGTGTTTTGAGAGGAAAGACAACGGTGATTTACTGATTGGTAGTTCTAACGGTATAGGCCAGTACACGGGTTATAACGACAACAGCGGCACTTACAGGTTTATTTACAGAAGCCCTGAACTGTCTTTTGGTGATCCTGCCAAACTCAAGTTCTTAAAGAAGATTAGACCGACAATCTTTGGAGGAGAAGGCGCTACGTTGTTCTTCAGATGGGCCTATGACTTCAATACGTCGTCAGCGTCAGGATCAGTTACTTTATCTGACCACGCTACCTCTGAATACAACATAGCTGAGTTCAACATTGGTCAGTTTTCAACAGGTAAGTTTTTGTCAAGAAAGAACGTAAATACTTCCGGCAGTGGAGGAACACTCTCTATTAACATGGAAGCTGACGTTGACGGTAAAGAAATATCACTACAGGAAATAAACGTGCTTGCGCTACTAGGTAGGACGCTATGATGATTATAAAGAATGGAGGAACTTACTAATGCCTGATTGGTTAGATTACCTCATTGGAGGTACTGGGGCTGTTGCGGGTCTTGGGTTAGCAGAACAAGCCTATGAGGAAGTAGGGGGTGTCGGCAAGGAAGCCATGGGCTACCTAGCTGGCACTGAAATTGATCCTGCTACCGGTTTGCGTACAGGCGGATTGGCTGGTGCCATGGAAGAGCGTCTTGCCTTTCAGCCGTACACAGTCACTACTACAACAGGCAGTGACTTCGGCATGATGCAAAGGCCGGAAAGAGTCATAGCGGCTGGAACGCAGCTTCCTAGTGGCGCTATTGCCCCCGCAGACATCGTTATTCCTGCCCAAATGGAATACGAATTAGGTCTTTCTCCAGAAGAGAAGAAATTACAGGACGCTCAAATTGCCAGAGCAGGTATGTTCTTTGAAGGCGCTGCTACGCCGACAGCCTCACGAGAACAACAGGTCTATGAACGCATGATGAAAGGGATGGCTCCACAAAGGGAGCGAGATCGTCTTGCTCTTGAGCAGAGGCTGGCAGGGCAGGGTCGTTTAGGTGTCCGTACAGGTATGTTTGGTGGAACCCCTGAACAACTGGCTCTGGCGCAAGCCCAAGCAGAAGCAGAAAACCAAGCCTACTTGAACGCTATGCAGTTCGCTGGTGAAGAGCAGGAGAGACAAGCACGACTAGGAACTGGCATGTTGGCTGCTGGTTATGTACCACAGGCTCAGTTACTGGGTGCAGTCCAGCCTGGAATGACAGCAGCAGAGCGAAGAAGGCAGGCAATATCTGAAGCCACAGGAGCTTACGGTGAAACCTATGCTTCCGGCATACAGGCGCTGCTACAGTCTGCGTTGGCCCAAGCTAACATCGCTGGCGGTGTTGGGGGCAGGATGACACAAGCCTCATTGGGCGGTTTGTTTAGTGCGGGAACATAATAGGGAGACATCTAATGCCTAGAATAGATTTAGATTTTGGTTTGCCTGACTTACGGGCTGGTTTAATGTCTGCTGGTACTGCTCTTGGTAGTTTGCCTGGGCAGTACAAAGCTATGAAGCAAAGAGAGGAAGACGCTGCGGCATTAAGCCGTTTAACCCCAAACTCTCCTGAGTACTACGATGAGGTTGCTAATCAGTTAATAAGGAAAGGACAGACAACAGAGGCTATTCGTTTTCAAGCATTAGCAAGGCAAGCAAGAGATAGGCAGACGTCAATTGCAGCAGCAACAAAAGCAATAACAGGTGGCCCAACTGAAATGCGACAAGCTGCAACGGAATTTGCAGGCATTGGTCAGTTTGAAAAGGCAATGAGTGCAGTAGGGGCGGCAGAAACAGAGACAGAAAGGCGTGGAGTAGAAGCATTAACTAATTACGCTAATAACAGAAAAATAGACCTCAAC
>JAERSU010000098.1 GCA_016845445.1 Oceanospirillaceae bacterium
CTCCTGGGGCATACTGGCAGCCCTCTATGATCGACAGCAGTCGCAGGCGGGTGTGTATTTGGATATTGCCATGCTTGACTGCCTATTCTCGCTGATGCCAACCCCCGTTGCTCAATGGATGTTTAACGGCGACATTGCTACTCGAATAGGCAATAGGCATCCCTTGTCGACACCTTTTGGCAGCTTTCAAGCAGCGGACAAGCAGGTGGTGATTGCCGTACTTAATAGCCACCAATTTGCACGCCTTTGCCAGTTGATGGGCCAACCCCAATTGGCCAATGATAGACGATTTGGCTCTGATCAGGATCGCACTAACAACGAAGCTGCCTTGAAACAGATCATCGAGACCTGGTTGCAACCCCAACTGGCACAAGACGCTGTGGCATTGCTGGCGAAGGCAAGCATACCCGCCTCGGTGGTATTTGATATGCAAGAAGCCTTGGCGTTGGCTCAGCAAAGTGATCGGCCCTTTATTCGTCATTACCCCCATCCGCGGCTTGGTGATACCGCCATGATGGCGCAGCCGGTACGTGCTAACGCTTGGGCGCAAGCCGATATTCAGGTAGCCCCAACTCTTGGTGAACATAACGAACTATTTTTTCGTCAACAATTGGGCTAGAGGAAAGTTAAGCAATGAATATTCACGTAACACCTGAAGACACGTCAATAGCTGAAGCCATTGCACGTTTTTGTGAACAAGAAATTGCCCCCGCGGCAGCGGCCATTGATGAGCAAGAACGCTCGGCATGCTGTCACCTAAAGCCCCTGGCTGAGGTTGGCATAATGGGTATGAACTTGCCGGAAGCGTATGGTGGTGCGGGTATTTCCGCCGTTGCACTCTACCTTGTGGTAGAACACCAGGCGGCAGCCTGTGCATCCACGGCGTCCATGGTAACGGCGCACTTTTTAGCGACTGACTCTATCTTGTATGGTGGTACGCCAGAGCAGCAAGCACAGTGGTTGCCCGGCGCTGCCAGTGGCAATAGTTTAGGCTGTTTTGCGCTGACTGAACCCAATGCCGGTTCAAATCCTGCCGGCATGTTATGTGTGGCAAATAAAACTAGCCAAGGCTATCACTTGTGTGGCACCAAGCACTTTATATCCAATGCGGCGCAAGCCGATTTTCTCATTGTTTACGCTAAAACCGATATTAATGCCGGCCACAGGGGCATCAGTGCGTTTATTGTTGATAGCAATACGCCGGGTCTCAACATCAGTGCGGCCGAGCGCACTATGGGCCTTAAAGGCGGCCATGTATATGAAGTGGCTTTGGACTGTCATATTCCAGAGTCGAGCTTGTTAGGAGGTGTTGAGGGTAAGGGTTTTCGTACCGCCATGAAGGTACTGGATAACGGCCGCATCGAAATTGCTGCTAGCTGTACAGGCATTGCCCAAGCGGCCTATCGCGCCGCGCAAGGTTGGGCTAATGATCGGCAGGTTAATCATCATGCCATTGCCCAGTTTCAGGGCTTGCAGTGGATGATGGCCGACATGACCACTGATTTAGAAGCGGCACGTATGTTTGGCTTAAGAGCGGCCACAAAACGCCAAGGTGGCGAAAAGTATTCCCTCGATTCTGCCATGGCCAAATTGTATGCCTCCGAAGCAGCAGCGCGCATCACTGATAAGGCCTTACAGATCCATGGTGGTTACGGCTATACCAGAGAGCTGCCCCTAGAACGTTATGTAAGGGATGTGCGCATTATGCGCATCTATGAAGGTTCGTCTGAGATACAGCGCAACATTATAGGTAGTGCGGTATTGCGCAACACCTGAACCTAGACTTGAGGAGTAAGCGAAATGTACTTATATAATAGTTGGTATGTTGCCGGTTGGGATTACGAATTTTCAAGAACTCTAAGGTCACGTACCTTGTTAGAACAAGCCATTGTGTTTTATCGTAAACAAGATAACACCCTAGTGGCATTAGAAGATGCTTGTGTACACCGTAAGCTGCCATTGTCCTTAGGTCGACTGGTCGGCGATCGCGTGCAGTGTGGATATCATGGTATGGAATTTGGCTGTAGTGGCGCCTGTGAAAAGATTCCCGGGCAGCCCATTATTCAAGCTAAGGCCAAGGTTAAAAGTTACCCAGTGGTAGAACGCTGGGGGTGGGTTTGGGTGTGGATGGGTGATGCTGACCTGGCAGACCCAGAGCTAATCATGGATGTGCCCCATTATGATGATGAGGACTGGGGTATAAACCGTGGCCCTAGTATGCATATTGAGTGTCACTATCAGATCTACACAGACAACCTATTGGATCCAGCCCATGTCAATTACGTGCACCTATCAACCTTGGCCGGCAAGGAAAATAGTGGCGCTGATGCGCCTGTGCAGGTAGATATTGATGGGTCTGTCATTACCGCATCTCGGTGGACCCTAGATGGCCTGCCAGCCCCATTGTTTACCCAGTTTCATGACTATCAAGGTGGCGTTGACCGACTGCAATCCTATCAGCTGCGTTTACCTAGCTTGGCGGTCATAGACATGGTTTGTGCCGATGCCAACACCGGTGCTCAGTCTGGCGGCGGAGAAAATCGTCTGCAATTGAATTCTTATAATTTCATCACACCCGAAACGGCCGATACTTGCCGCTATTATTGGTTTCAAGTACGTAATTTTAAGCCCCATGATGAGGCTGTGTCGGCACAGCTAACGGCGGGTTTTAAGAGTGCCTTTGCTGAAGATGCCGTTATCCTTAAGGCAGTGCATGAAGGCATGAAACATAGCAACACGCCACACATCAATTTAGCCATTGATGCTGCTAGCAGCAACGCTAGATTGATTATGAAGCAACTCATTGCAGCAGAAAGGCAGGTTAATCATTGAGGTTTTAATTCATTGCAAACACCACCTTAATAAACCATCTCTTCGTAGGTGGTTTTTTGCTAGGTAGGTGTAGTGACGTTATCAGATCTTGTACTTACCAATCACCAATTTCCGAATTTGCATGTAGCTAAGAAAGAACTAAAATAATGCTGCAGCAATGATGGTCTTCCGATGATGCTTATACGCTGTTTTATGGGCTGACTGTTTCTGCGCATTTCTAGTGCTAACAATAAGTGATTTTCCGTGTTATGTTATCGGCTATACTGAAGCAGTTGTTAACGACACCTAGATTACCTGCCTGTGTGCATAAATATGAGACCCAATGCATGAATTCTGAAACCCAAGAGTTGCGTAAAGCTGGCCTTAAGGTCACTCTGCCGCGCGTTAAGATATATCAGATCCTCTAAACCGCGAGTGAAGGCGATCACTGGAGTGCCGAAGATATCTACAAGCTGCTGATTAATCAGGGTGAGGATATCGGCCTGGCCACCGTCTATCGTGTGTTGACTCAATTTGAAGCCGCAGGCCTGGTGGTGCGTCACCGTTTTGAAGGTGAGCATTCGGTGTTTGAGCTGGCAAGTGAAGATGATCACGACCATCTGGTATGTGTAAAAACAGGTCAGGTGCGTGAATTTAACGACCCGGTTTTGAATGCCCGTATCGAAGCCATCGCCCTAGAGCATGGTTTTGAAATTACCGGTCGCACGGTGCAGATTTACGGTATTAGAAAGGACGACTAGTTCCATGTCTGGGGGAGATTGCCACGTGGCTGCGCTTAGCATGCCCCATGACTACAGGGAATGCTTTGGGTACCTCGCAATGACAGTAGGGGAAATGCTCCTTGCAATGACGAGGGAACGCAAGGTTGAAATATGGTAAGCAAAAACTCCTCGTTATTTAGCCCTATCCTCATTGCCGGCTGTTTCGTACTGTTAATCGGGTTTGCCATCCGCGCATCCTTTGGCTTGTTTCAGATCCCCATTGCCACAGAATTTAATTGGCTGCGTGCCGACTTCTCCATGGCTATTGCCATTCAGAATTTGGCTTGGGGAGTAGGCCAGCCTATTTTTGCGGCTATTGGTGAGAAGTTTGGTGACCGTAAAGCCATATTCCTAGGGGCATTGTGTTATGCTGTGGGGATGTTGGTGTCTTCCTATGCGGTGACACCAGGTCAACATTATTGGTTAGAAATTCTCGTTGGTTTTGGCATTGCTGGCACGGGCTTCGGTGTGATCCTGGCGGTGGTTGGCCGTGCTACGCCGGAAAAACACCGCTCATTGGCCTTAGGTATTGCCACGGCAGCGGGCTCAGCCGGCCAGGTGGTGGGGCCGCCATTTACGCAGATGCTGCTTAATCAATGGCCTTGGCAGACGGTGTTTGTCATCTTGGCGGGGGTGGTTTTACTGACCTTGTTAGCCTTACCATTTATCAAGGGCGAAGAGCAAATTTCTAGCCATGAAATGCAGGAAAGTATGACCAAGGTGGTCAAGCAGGCGCTGCAGGATCGCTCCTACATCTTTATCTTTATTGGTTTTTTCTCTTGCGGCTACCAGTTGGCTTTTGTTACCGCGCACTTTCCAGCCTTTATTACCGAAGTCTGTAGTGTGATTGAGCCGGATAGCATTGTGCGATCCTTGGGAGTGAGCAGTTCCACAAGCCTTGGGGCATTTGCTATTGCTCTGATTGGCATGGCCAATATTGGCGGTACTATTTTGGCCGGTTGGTTAGGTAGTCGTTATTCGCGTAAATACCTATTGGCGGTCATTTACGCTTTGCGAACCCTGGTGGCTTCGGTATTTATTTTAACGCCAATTACCCCAGAAACCGTGGTGATCTTCTCTATCTTGATGGGTGGCTTGTGGCTGGCGACGGTGCCTTTAACCTCAGGTTTGGTGGCGCAAATTTATGGTTTGCGCTACATGGGCACCCTCTATGGCCTAGTGTTTTTCTCCCATCAGTTAGGCAGTTTTATGGGAGTATGGCTAGGCGGTACCATGTATGACATCTATGGCAGCTACAACCTAGTATGGTGGGTTGGTGTCGGTGTTGGTGCCTTGTCAGCCCTTATTCACCTGCCTGTAGATGAAAGGCCATGGGCAGAACGTAAGCTGGCTGCTGCCTAGGCTACAGCACAAACCGATCAAGTAGCACAATGCCCCACACAGCCGCGGCTAATACGAGGCTTAGCATGACGGCCAAAGAACCTAGATCTTTGGCTTTGCCAGATAGATCGTGAAATTCCAAGCCAACGCGATCCACCACGGCTTCGATGGCAGAATTGAGGATTTCGGCTAACAAGATAATGGCCGTTACTATCCACAAGAGCGCCACGCTAGCCGCTGTTTCACCCACCCAGGGTGCAGCAATAAACAAGGGTATGCAGCCCCATAATTCCTGCCGAAAAGCCGCTTCTGTGGCGTAGATGGACTTGAGGCCCTTGGCGGAATTCTTGGTGGCTGAGACGAGACGGCTAGGGCCGGATTTTTTCCATTCGTTGGACATGTTGTGATTCCGTGCGTAATGCGAGGCCGTATTGTAGCAATATTTGTAAGCTATACCTACGACCTTGTTACTAATAGTGGTTTGAAGCTAATTCATATTGGTTCTAAAAGTTTCACCAAAGTAGACTGTTTGGTTGTAAATGGATTTGCTACAGTTGGCCGTACGCGAATACTTTAATAAGGACAAATGAATGAAATTGGAATCTATTGCGTTGCACCATGGCTACGAATCCGAAGCCACAACCAAGTCGGCAGCAGTGCCTATTTATCAAACCACTTCCTATACCTTTGACGATACTCAGCATGGCGCTGATTTGTTTGACCTAAAGGTAGAGGGCAACATCTACAGTCGTATCATGAATCCGACTAACGCTGTGCTGGAACAACGTGTCGCCGAAATGGAAGGTGGTATTGCCGGTCTGGCTGTCGCTTCAGGTATGGCAGCGATCACCTATGCCATTCAATGTATTGCCGGGGTAGGCGACAATATTGTTAGTACTAGTCAGCTATATGGTGGCACCTACAACCTGTTTGCCCACACCTTCCCCCGTCAAGGTATCGAGACGCGCTTTGCGTCCCATGATGACTATGCCGGTTTGGAAGCCCATATCGATGACAATACTAAGGCGATCTTCTGTGAGTCTATAGGTAACCCAGCAGGCAATGTTGTTGATTTAACTAAGCTTGGTGAAATTGCCGAGCGTAATGGTGTGCCCCTAATCGTGGACAACACCGTAGCCACGCCGGTGTTGTGCCGTCCATTCGAGCATGGTGCCCACATAGTGGTGCACTCACTAACTAAGTACATTGGCGGCCATGGCACCAGTATTGGCGGCATGATTGTTGATTCAGGTAAGTTTGATTGGGTGAAGAACAAGGCCCGCTTCCCGGTTTTGAACGAGCCAGATCCTTCTTACCATGGTGTGGTTTACACTGAGGCCCTGGGCGCCGCAGCCTATATCGCCCGTTGCCGTGTGATCCCATTACGTAATACGGGTGCCGCCCTGTCACCACAAAACGCCTTTAACATACTGCAAGGCTTGGAAACCCTATGCCTGCGTATGGAGCGCCATTGTGAAAATGCACAACAGGTCGCGGCCTATTTAAATAACCACGACAAGGTGAGCTGGGTGAATTACGCCGGCTTGGCAGATAGCCCTTATCATGGCACGGCTAACAAGGTTTGCAGTGGCAAGGCGTCGGGTATCTTAAGTTTTGGTATCAAGGGTGGGCGCGAAGCAGGTGCACATTTCATCGATGCTTTACAGATGATTTTACGCTTGGTGAATATCGGTGATGCCAAGTCATTGGCTTGTCATCCGGCCACCACGACCCATCGACAGTTATCACCAGAAGAACTGGCAACAGCCGGTGTATCAGAAGACTTGGTACGTATTTCCGTCGGTATTGAGCACGCCGATGATATCATCGCTGATATTGCTCAGGCGTTAGAGAAAGCCTAGTAATCTATCGTCATCGCGAAGTCTCTAGTCATCGCGAGCAGAGCG
This sequence comes from Oceanospirillaceae bacterium, assembly GCA_016845445.1. Lineage (GTDB taxonomy): Bacteria > Pseudomonadota > Gammaproteobacteria > Pseudomonadales > Balneatricaceae > Njordibacter. Next base: position 6,842 of record JAERSU010000098.1, read on the forward strand.
AAGCGATCTCCTGCAGAATTGCACCTTGCTTGCAGGAGATTGCCACGGCGCTGCGCGCCTCGCAATAACGGTATAGGTCTAGCGCCTCGCAATGACGGAAAGGCTTCTAACAAAGGCCGTATAAGCCGGAGCCTCGTGTGCCTTGGTGGCGAATAAGGTTCTTGTTTTGTAGTTCACGCAAGCACTTGTAAAC
>JAERSU010000099.1 GCA_016845445.1 Oceanospirillaceae bacterium
TACTAGTACATTGATACGAGTTGTTTGTATTAACAACCTTTATACCCTTACTATCAACCACTATGTCTGATTCCAACCCTCATACCCATCCTGATTTATCTCCAGTAGCTGATTACCTGTTGGCCCAGTCTGGTAAAGCGCAGATGCTTGATGCCTTACAGGCCTTGTTGACGCCCTATGAGCAACAAGAGTTGGTTAATCGCTTGGAGATTTTTGCCTTGCTCTCTGCAGGTATGTCGCAAAGAGAAGTGGCCAAAACAGTAGGTGTAGGTATCGCCACGGTTACCCGTGGTTCAAAAGCCCTGCAAGCGGGCAAATTTGACCCACAAAAAATGACATCTGGAACCTCTTCATGAGCAGCACACAGCCGACACCCATACAGGTACCTCGTAAACCACACTATGTCACAGTGACAGCCGAGTGTGATTTTTTTCAATTGTTTAAGAAGGTGGCAGCCCGCTATGACACCTGTTTTATGCTGGAGTCTCTAGGCGAAGATTCCCATATTGCCCGTCATTCGTTGATAGGTTTTGATCCTCAGCAGACCCTGTTTGCCCGTGGCAACCAGCTCACAGTGCAAGAGCGAACTGGTGAGCAGCACACTTATGAGTCAGATAATCCCTACTATCTGTTGCGTCAAATGGTGCCGCAGAATGTCCTGAGCCGTAAATATGCTGGTGGCCTGATTGGCTATCTCGGCTATGATGCCATGAATTATTTTGAGCCTAGTTTGCAATTACATACCAGTGATTGGTTTGATGGCTTTCGTTTCGGTGTCTATTTGGACGGTCTGATTTACGACAAGATGACCGGTGAAGTGACCTACTTCTATTACGAAGAAAATCGCATGGCGTTGGTAGAGGAGATGTTGGCAAGCGCTGTTCCAGAGGTGGAGCCACTTAGTCTGCAAGCCGTGGGCGAAGATATGACTCAGGCCCAGCACGCTGAGGCTGTGGACACGGTTAAGCAGGCCATCGTGGAAGGCAAAATCTTCCAATGTGAGGTGGGCTTTAAGTATCGTTTTAATATGCAGGGCGATGCCATTGCCTTGTATGAGCAATTGCGCCAGGTAAACCCTTCACCGCAAATGTACTATGTGCGCTTTGGCGATCAGCAGATCATCGGTGCAAGCCCAGAGTTGCTCTTCCGTTTGCGTCAGGGTGAGATGGAAACCTACCCCTTGGCTGGGACCACCAAGCGTGGTGCCACGCCGGAAGAAGACACGGCCTTGGCACGTACTTTGTTGAATGACCCTAAAGAAATCGCTGAACATAATATGATTGTCGATTTACATCGCAATGACATTGGCCGTGTGGCCCGTTTTGGCAGTGTCAAGGTGCGTAGCCTCATGGATATTAAGCGCTTTAGCCATGTGCAACATATCTCTAGTGAAATTGTCGGCATCATGGCACCGGAACATGACATGTTCTCCGCCTTAGCCAGTAATTTCCCTGCCGGTACCCTAACCGGCGCGCCCAAAATTGAAGCCATGAAAATCATTGATGATTTGGAAATTGACGGCCGAGGCCCCTATGGAGGTGCTGTGGGTCAGTTTGGCTTTAATGGTGATTGCACCTTTGCCATTCCAATACGCACCATCTTTGCCAAGGGCAATGAAGCCTATGTACAGACTTGTGGCGGCAATGTTTATGATTCAAATGCCGCGGATGAGTATGAAGAAATTCAGCGCAAATTTGCCGGTACCCGCAAGGTGTTAAACTTGTTTATGGAGCCACACGCATGAAGGTCATGATCATCGATAACTACGACTCCTTTACCTACAACTTGTATCAATACATTGGTGAGATATTGGAGCAGGCCCAGCGCGTGGGTAAGGTCAATGAGTTTGAAATCGTGGTAGAGCGCAATGATGAAGTGAGTCTGTTGGATGTTGCTGTTGCAGCGCCAGATCGCATCATCATTTCCCCCGGCCCTGGTTCACCGGATGACCCAGAATATTTTGGTGTTTGTGCCGATGTGATCACCCAATTAGGCCCCAAGATACCCCTCTTGGGTGTGTGCCTAGGCATGCAGGGGATTGTGCATCATTTTGGCGGCCAGGTGGTGCTTGCTCATGTGCCTATGCATGGCAAGGTTAGCCCTATTTCCCATGCCGGTGAGGGGCTATTTCGCAATATTCCTGATGGTCTGGAGGTGATGCGTTATCACTCCCTGATAGCAGCCCAGGACAGCATTCCTGAATGCCTTGCTGTGACCGCTGTGATTGCTGGTGATGAAGAGCCAGAAATCATGGCCGTGGCCCACAAGGACTATCCCATTAGCGGTATTCAGTTTCATCCAGAATCCTTTGCCACCGAGGGCGGTAAAGAACTGATTGAGAATTTCTTGTTTTCCTAACTATTGCGTTGTTTGACCCACGCCCAGTAACCCGCCTGGTCAAGGTCACCTTGGCCAGCGGCTACCATGGCCTGCCATTCATGCTTGTTGCACTCCAGTAGTGGTAACTGCAAGTCGTGCTGTTGGGCTAATAAACTGGCTTGCTGCATATCTTTTAGTTGTGTCGTGGCCCGAGCACCAGGCGTGAAAGTCTGCTCTACCATGCGTTGGCCATGCAATTGCAGTATTTTACTGTCAGCAAATCCTCCCGTGAGGGCGTCCCGCACCTTAGCGGCATCAGCACCGGCCTGCTCGGCCAAATAGAGGGCTTCAGCGACCACACCGACGCTCACACCCACGATCATTTGATTGGCTGTTTTGGCTATCTGTCCACAGCCAACGGGGCCCACATGGGTTATTCTTGCAGCCATGGCTTGCAGGCATGGCATGGCCCGCTCAAGCTGCTCTGCTTCACCCCCGGCCATGACTGATAAGTTGGCATCCTGCGCGCCCTTTTGGCCACCAGACACAGGCGCGTCCATATATTGACCGCCTGCAGTTGCGACCTGGTTGGCAAGCTGTATGGTTAAATCATGGCGGCTGGTGCCCATATCAATCACCAGAGTATCGGCCTGTAAACCGGTGAGTAGGTTGCTTACAACCTGTTCTAAAGCGACGGAGTCGGTGACACAAATAATAATAATTTGACCCGCTAAGCCGTGGGCTAGCTC
>JAERSU010000100.1 GCA_016845445.1 Oceanospirillaceae bacterium
GCATTATGGCCGGCATGGAAGACCTGGTGGTTGCTGGCGGTTCGGAAAAAATGTCAGAACCCAATCGTATGGAAGGCAGGCAGCCGACTATGGACCAGGGCAACCTGCACTTGAGAAACCTGCACCCGCAAACTCACCAGGGTTTGTGTGCCGATACTATTGCCACACTGGAAGGCATTGACAGGCAGGCGGTTGACGCCTTGGCGGCAGAATCGCAACGCCGTGCGGCCAATGCTATAGACAATGGTTATTTTGATCGCAGCCTGGTACCGGTTTACCACGACGATGGCCAACTGGCACTGGACAAGGAAGAATATCCCCGCCCTTCCACCACCATTGAAAAGCTTGCAGAACTGCAACCTGTGTTTTCGCAGCTGGACTTTCCGCTGGATGAAGCAGGCACCAGTTACCGCGGCTTGATGGCAATGAAGTATCCCGACCTGGAAATTGACCACGTGCATCATGCCGGCAACTCATCCGGTGTTGTCGATGGTGCCGCAGCTTTATTACTCGCTTCGGGTGATTACGCCAAGGCGCATGGTTTTAAACCTCGCGCTCGTATCGTCGCCATGGCCAACGCCGGTGACTGCCCTACCCTGATGCTGAATGCACCGGTGCCTGCTGCGAAAAAAGTGTTGGCCCGTGCCGGTATGCAATTGGGTGATATAGACTTGTTCGAAGTCAACGAGGCTTTTGCTGTAGTGCCAGAAAAATTTATTCGCGACCTGGACCTCGACCGTGAACGTGTAAACGTCAACGGCGGTGCGATTGCGCTGGGCCACCCTATTGGTGCTACCGGCGTGATTTTGATTGGCACACTACTTGATGAACTGGAGCGACGTGACTTGCAGTTTGGTATGGCGACCATGTGTGCCGGTGGTGGTATGGCACCGGCGGTTATTATTGAGCGGATATGATTAATGGGGTCAGAGCCCTTTAATTGCCAGTAAACATTAGATTTACACACAAGGCCAGATGCGAGTAAGCTAGCAAGACCTTATCGGCAGCAACCTGTTTCAAGGAGGAAACAATGCCAAGAAAACCACGATTTTACCTTCCCGATGTTCCTCTCCATATTGTTCAACGCGGCCACTCGAAAGAGCCCGTATTTTTTGAGTCACGGGACTATGCGACTTACGCTTACTGGCTGAATGAGGGTGCCAAGCGCTACCAGGTTGCTATTCACGCCTTTGTACTCATGACCAATCATGTGCATTTATTGATTACCCCTCCGGAAGAAGACAGTGCCAGTTTGTTTATGCAATACCTCGGCCGGCACTACGTGCCCTACATAAACCATAAGTATGATAGGAGCGGTTCCATTTGGGAGGGGCGTTACAAGGCCAGCCTGGTAGATGCTGAAGACTATTTTTTTACTGTGATGCGGTACATTGAGTTAAATCCCGTGCGCGCAGGTATGGTTGAGGCGGCCGACCATTATCGCTGGTCGAGTCATTGCCACAATATCGGTATTCGCAAAATTCAAATGGTTCGTTTTCACCCACTATTTAATGCGCTTGGCAAAACTAAACGGGAAAGGTATGAAACTTATAAAGCGTTGTTCGGCGAGAGCCTGGAGCCTGGTGCGATAAAAAGAATTCACGAAGCTTGGCAGTCGGGTACGCCATTGGGCAATGACCGGTTCAGGGATCGTGTTGAGGCCCAACTGGCGCTTAAACTTGGACAGTATCGTAGAGGAAGACCGAAAAAGGGGTGAAAAAGGGCTCTGACCCCATTAATTTTTATTTCTGGTCGTGGGCCTCCAGCACACAATCCATTTCCCATTCGGTCATCATATCTTCCTTGGCGAAGGGTTTTAATGCCGACCACTGCCCATCACGTACTTTGTTGACCCAATCAGCATCGCCGATCAACGCCCTGCCCACCGCCACCAGGTCAAACTCTTTTTGTTCAAAATGATCAACCAGGTCCTTTATACCTTTAGCTCCGGTCGGCTCTGCCCTTTCGCCAAATAAATTGGTCATCAAGTCTTTATCCAGGCCAACACTGCCAACGGCAATCACCGGCAGGTCGGTAAACTGCTTGGCCCAACCGGCCAAACACCGCGGCGACAGGTCTGGCCAGGCGGGCTCCAGCAAGCGTCGCGTGGAAATACTGAATAGATCGACGCCGGCTTTCGTAAACGCATCAAGTAGTACTTCGAACTCTTCCGGCGAATGAACCACCTGCGCATCAAAGTCGACTTCTTTCCATTGGGAAAAACGTACCGAAATAATAAAGTCCGGCCCAACCGCAGCACGAACAGCCGCAACAATATCGCGCGGATAACGCAGGCGGTCGGCAATACCCGGCCCACCATACTTGTCATCGCGCTGGTTGGTTTCATCCCATAAAAACAAATCGAGAAAATAGCCATGCGCCGCATGAACTTCTACACCGGCGGCTCCCATTGCTTGCGCCTGTAACGCGGCTTCTACAAACGCAGCCTTGATTTCGTCCAGCTCTTCCAAAGTTGCAGCACGACCATTGGGTTTACCCGCCTGTACCAACCCCGAAGGGCTAAGGCTTTCGGCTTCAGGGCAAGGACCTCCATGGTTTTCCTTGCGTACGCCACCTTCATGCCACAACTGCAATAACATCTGGCCGCCTTCTGCCTTAACGGCTTCAATGCACTTACGCCAGCCTTCCAATGCCTCGCCGAACAGGTAAGCAGCGCCGTCCTGGGCAGTGGAAGAAGGGTGATCGACAGCAGACGATTCGCCAACCACCAATGAAACCCCTCCTTTCGCGCGGGCTGCGTAGTAATTTACCATCTGCGCCGAAGGCTTGCCCTTGTCACAAT
>JAERSU010000101.1 GCA_016845445.1 Oceanospirillaceae bacterium
TGCCGACGCCGTTAATGTGCCCAATGGTAGTGTGATCACAGAAGATGACAGGCAATTGATCCTGGCTGAGTCTTTACAGGGTCGTTTAACTGAATTTACGATAAACGCCGATGGCAGTCTTGTGAACCGTCGCGTGTTCGCCCAGCTGGATGGCCATGTGCCCGACGGTATATGCCTGGACCGGCAAGGTTGTGTCTGGGCTGCATCGCCGTTTACACAGTCGGTGGTGCGCGTTAACCGGAATGGAGACATCATCAACACTGTCGAAACCGGCGATATCAATCCCTATGCCTGCGTATTAGGTGGTAAAGAAAGACGTACACTTTTTATTTGTTGCGCGGCCGATGATGACCCGGCGCAAACAGTAATCAACAAAAGCGGCGCAATATATCGCGTTGACTTACCCGTAGCAGGTGCAGGCATACCCTGAGCCAGTATTTATTAGGAGAAACTAGTGATGACGACGATTAAACGCATTAACCCAGAAGGTATGCAATACGAGGGTATGTCACAAGCGGTGCAAGGCCAGGGTCGTGTGTTGGTTTCGGTGCAGGTAGGTATTGATGCAAGCGGTAACGTGGCAACTGATGCAGCCACACAGGCCAGGCAGGCTTTTGACAATATTGAAAAAGTGCTTGGTGTGGCGGGGTGTAGCCTTGGCGATGTTGTCAAGCTTACCTGTTACCTGACAGACAAAGCCGCTTACACCGCTTACGCAGAGGCCAGGAATGCATTGTTTGTCGATAATCCACCGGCCAGTACGGTAGTCATCGTAAAGGAATTGCTGATGCCTGAATTGTTGCTTGAGGTAGAGGCTGAAGCCTGGGAAGGGCAAGTTTTGGGGTCAGTGTAAAAACTATTATGTGACCAATATCGGGCGACATAATAGTTTTTACACTGACCCCAAAACTTCAGGGTACTATGATAGGTAACTTGGTAATCACGCGCTCGGCTATCCATTCGCCATCTACTTCTATTTCCTCCTCAACAACGTAGGCATTCTCGCTGAGGCTTTCCAGCATAATAGGTAGCATACAGGCAAAGTATTCCAATGCGATGCGGCTGCCTATGCAAGCATAACGCGAGCCACCAAAAATATTGTGATTGTCCGGGGTGAATACCCTCCGCAGGTCCAGCTCCAGCGGCGCGTTCCAGTGGGTTGGGTCCATATTCACTCCAGGGTACATAATAAACAGGCTTTCGCCTACCTCGAGTTGCCTGCCGCGCAGGGTAAATGGGTTGTGTACCTGGCGTGACAGGGCTTTTACATGATTGTCACGACGCAGGAATTCCATAACGATGTTGTTGTTAATCAATTGCGGGTTGGCGCGAAGCTGCCCGGTAAATTGAGGAAAGCGCAGCATATTACGCATCATAAAAGCGGTAGAAACACTTAAGGTATTTGCCGTTGACTGCATAAAGGTAACCAGGCTGGCGACAGAATAGTTGTCATCAAAACCTGCTTCTCGCGAGGCTACCGCAAAGTCATGTAGCAGTGTGCCCGGGGTCGCGTTGTTGAATTGGTCAAAAACATAACTGATACAATCGGAGCGGCCTTTTTCTCCCAGTTCGAACAGCTCTTCGTTATCAAATGCTTCAAACGACTTGACCATCGCGACACTGTCATTAAAGTGCTTGGCCAGTTCAGGCTCGGTATATTCAAAGCCCCAGGCCGTCAGCAGTATGCGCATGGGCAGCAGGTTGATTTCATCCATGTACTGGTCGTGCCTGCCAGCTTCCTTGAACATCGATAAACTGCGAACAATTTCATCCATCGACATCCTGTCGATAACCTGGACCAAAAAGCGATTAAGCAATACTTTTGCCTTAATGTTGGTCAGCGAATATTTATAGCTCCAGGCCCGGCCGGGATATTTTTCAGCGAATAATTTTGCTTCTTCCTCGTCAACACTCACAGGTTCGCGAGCTACGTTTTTGTGCGCGGCAATCAAGTCATGACAATCTTCAAAGCGAAACAGAAAATTCATGCCCTCAGAGCTAAAGCCCAAAATATCTTCCTGTTCGTATAGCGGTTGCAGAAAGGGGTAGGGGTCGAGGGTGAAGTCCCGATCGAAAATCGAGGTTTCCAGCGGTACGAATTGCGACATAAAGTTGATTCCGGGTAATTATGCGATGGTGATTATTGGGACGCGAAAAAGGGCACCAATAGCTTTCCAGTAGTTGTTAGCGGACATGCTGGCTCCCGATAAATTAACCATTCCACCGTCATGCTCAACTATACGGTTTTTCAAGCCATTATCAAACGGGCTCAAATTGGTGAGGGCTGTGCGATGGTGTTTTTCGATTTAAATAGCGTTTATGTCGGGTTAAATAGTGTCTAGGCGGTTTTTCCACAATGCGGACAGGGTGGCTGGCTGCCGTTAATGCGTTCCGTTGCTATTTTTAAAATGAGTTCAGCGTCATCGTCATTCAGGTTAAGTTGTTCCCGCAGTGCCTGTAATTCTTTTTGTTCGGAGGCGTCCAGCACACCGTCTTCCAGTGCATGATCCAGCTCGGCTTCAAAACGCATCCTGTTGCGGCGGAAACTATTGGCAAAACCCGATGCAACAATACCTGTGGGCAAGGCAACCATACCCACGCCGATTAAAATAATTATTCCGCCGAATACTTTACCCATCGGGGTAATCGGAACCGCGTCGCCATAACC
>JAERSU010000102.1 GCA_016845445.1 Oceanospirillaceae bacterium
CACCCATAGCCTTGAAAAAGCCCATACCACCATCGGTAGTTACGCGATCCGGCACCGGTTTGACAGACTCCATGGAAGTCCATATTGGCATTAACAGGAAGAAGGCAAAGTAAATAACCGAACAAATTTGCGCCAACAATGTGCGACCGGCGGTTGGTGACCAGACACCCAGCACACCCAAAATAATGAACGACGAAGTAAACAATACCAGGGCAACCCGGGTAGCCATGCCCCTGAATCGGAATGATTTAACCGGGCTGCGATCAAGCCAGGGTAACAGGAATGGAATCGCTACCGAGGCGGCAAAGGCGACAAAGCCCCAGAATTTGTCAGGAATCGCACGCAACACCGAGTAGTACGGCGTGAAATACCACACAGGCGCGATATGTTCCGGCGTCTTCAGCGGGTTCGCAATTTCAAAGTTCGGTGACTCAAGGAACAACGGGGTTCCCAGAACTTCAAATTCAGGCATAAAGAAAACAATAAAACAGAATACGAACAGGAATACCGCAATAGCCTGCAGGTCGTGAACTGTGTAGTAAGGGTGGAAAGCGACGCCATCTAACGGGATGCCCTGCTCATTTTTGTGCTTTTTGATATCAACGCCATCGGGGTTGTTTGAACCAACCTCGTGCAGCGCCAGCAAATGCAATACCACCAGCGCCAGCAGGATAATCGGCAAGGCCACTACGTGCAGCGCAAAAAAGCGGTTCAGGGTAATTCCGGAAATCAGGTAGTCACCTCGAAACCACTCAACCAGTGCTTCACCCACGTAGGGAATAGCGCCAAGCAAAGAGATGATTACCTGCGCACCCCAGTAGGACATCTGGCCCCAGGGCAATACATAACCCATAAATGCCTCGGTCATCAGCACGACAAAGATAAGCATGCCGAAGATCCAGATCAGTTCGCGCGGTTTTTTATAGGAACCATATAAAAGCCCACGGAACATATGCAGGTACACCACAACAAAAAACGCCGATGCCCCCGTACTATGCAAATACCGCAATATCCAGCCATAATCGACATCACGCATGATGTACTCAACAGAGGCAAAGGCTTCATCCTGGCTGGGCACATAACTCATAGTTAGCCAGATGCCGGTTAGCAACTGGTTTACCAGTACCAGCAAAGACAGTACGCCAAAGAAGTACCAGAAGTTAAAGTTTTTAGGCGCGTAGTAAGCACCCATGTGGGTGTTCCAGGCGCGAACAATTGGCAGCCGGGCGTCGACCCAGTCGCGTAATCCTATTAACCAGTTACCCATTACGCGTTCTCCTCATCAATGCCAATAACCATCACCGTGTCAGACTTGTACGAATACGGTGGAACCTCGAGGTTTTCTGATGCCGGTACGCTTTTATATACACGCCCCGCCATATCGAACTTTGAACCGTGGCAGGCGCAGAAAAACCCGCCAGCCCAGTCTTCGGAAGGTGCTGCCGCATCAAGCTTCTTGATGTATTTGGGTGAACACCCCAGGTGAGTACACAAGCCAACCAGTACCAGTAATTCGTCTTTGATAGCCCTGTGCGTACCATCAACATAGGCCGGTTGCTTTGATATTGCCGAATCGGGGTCTTTTAATTGACCGTCAATACCACTTAAGTCGTCGAGTTGTTCCTGTGTGCGTCGCACCACAAAAACCGGCTTGCCACGCCATTCAACGCGCACCAATTGGCCGGGTTCCATTTTGCCGGCATCAAATGTCACCGGCGCGCCGGCCGCCTTGGCCCTTGCGCTGGGGTTCCAGGAACCGATAAAAGGCACCGCAACACCAACAACACCCGCTGCTCCCACAACCGATGTCGCCGCTGTTAAAAAGCGTCTCCTGCCCGCATTGGTACTTTCATTACCATTACTCATTCACTATCCCCCAAGAAAACCAGGCCTTTGGCAAATCCCGTAGCGTGTGCCCGGCAATTGCGCCAAAGCTGCTTGCTACTCAATTTTTTTACACAATTTCTTTACACAGTTTCGTTAAACAACAACTTCACCGAGCGTGCAAACGGGTTGGTGAAGCGGTCACCGGGCCTTGACGAAAACCCGCGCTGCCCAACAATTGTTTATTTCACAGCCAGAAATGAATGTTGAATTTCTCGAATATGGCAACTTTTCAGGAGCCCCCTGAGGGTACTGAAAAGCCGCTTTACAAAACGTTCCCATGTTAATGGAATATCGAATTCCTGTCAGAAAAATGTGCAATTTTACGCGCTTTTTTGCGCTATCCAAAGCAGCTATACAAGCTGCATTGATCTCCAGCAAACAGCCAGCATTTTTTTCTGGTATCGACAAGTAAAATATACAAAAACGCCCGACACTGGCCGGGCGTTTTTGTATTGAAAATAAGCGATTAACGCTTGGAAAACTGTGGCCGCTTGCGCGCCTTGCGCAGGCCAACTTTTTTGCGCTCGACTTCTCGCGCATCGCGTGTGACAAAACCGGCCTTGCGCAGTGTTGGGCGCAGGGATTCGTCATATTCCATCAAGGCGCGGGTAATACCGTGGCGAATAGCACCGGCCTGGCCAAAGCTGCCACCACCTTTAACAGAAACATTAATATCGAACTTGTCTTCGGCTTCAACCAGCTGCAGTGGCTGGCGTACGATCATACGGGCGACTTCACGACCAAAAAATTCGTCGAGGGGGCGATTGTTTACAACGATAGATCCCGCGCCACTCTTCAGGAAAACCCTGGCAGAAGCAGTTTTTCGACGACCTGTACCGTAATATTGTGTAGTTGCCATATTGTATCCGTCTGTCATTTGTTTCCGGATTTTCTACGCTCCGGACTCAACTAATTTCGTATGCCCAATAACTATGCTGCGGACTAAATGTCCTAAACCGTGGACTAAAGGTCCTAAGCCGTGGACTAAATGTCCAAGGCCTGTGGCTGCTGCGCTGCATGGGGATGTTCAGGGCCAGCGTAAACCTTTAGCTTCCTGAACATCTCCCTGCCCAACGGATTCCTGGGCAACATAC
>JAERSU010000103.1 GCA_016845445.1 Oceanospirillaceae bacterium
GTAATTCCTTGGTCGATGTGGTGATGGAAACCCATGCGGTGATGCAGGATGGCAGTGATCAATATCGTACCATTCCTGATACGGCCACCACCGTGTCACAGCTTTTGTACCTGTTTAACAGCGCTAATCCAGAAGAACGACGGGCCCTGGTTAACGACGATTACTCGGCTAGTCATATTAATGTGACCTTGCTCAATGCCGGGTCAAGTGAGTATTCAGAATTGTATGAAAACCTCACCAATGACATTGCCGTGGCGTTTGCCCCCTTGCAGTCTCAATACCCGGATCTGGATGTGCATACCACGGGCACATTGGCCATGATGATGCGATTGATGGATGACTTGAGTCGTAGTCAATTCCAAAGTTTGGCCTTGGCTGTGGTGATTATTTCTTTGCTAATGGTGCTTACGTTAGGCTCTGTGCAAGCAGGCTTGATGGCGATCATCCCCAACCTGATTCCCGCCACCTTAACCTTTGGTTTGATGGGACTGCTGGATATTCCATTAGATGGTGACACCTTGATGATTGCGCCGCTGATTATTGGTATCGCCGTGGATGACACCATTCACTTTATTACTCATTATCGTATGGCCTTGGCCAAATACAATGACATGAAGATTGCGCTAGTAAAAACCATTAAAGAGGTCGGTCAAGCCGTGACCTTTACCAGTCTGATTTTGGGCTGTGGCTTCTTTATGCTGAGTTTCAGTGATTATTTAGGCTTAGCTAAGGTGGGCATGTTTGGCTCACTAGCGATCTTTGTGGCCTTACTGTGTGACCTATTATTCTTCCCGGCTCTGATTATGTGGTTTAAGCCACGTTTTGGACAAAAGGACGTTAAAGATAATTTGGATTTTAAAGGAGCAGCAGCATGAAGATGACTATGCTATGGACGTTATTAACCGCGCTAGTACTGGCTGTGCCGGTGCAGGCAGCAGAGCTGACAGCACGAGAAATTGTGCAGAGGATGGATGACGAGCGCCGTGCCTCAACGGAATCGGCATTTAATCGCATGAAGTTGACCACCTGTAAATACGGGGTAAAAAATGGCAAGTTAAAATGCGTGGAAAAGCCCCGCGTTAAACTCATGGAATCGGCGCAAATTAATACCGGCGTGGATAATAAAGATAGTAAATCCATTGCCATTATCTTAAAGCCCGCCAGTGAAAAGGGTATCGGTATGCTGTCATGGAACTATGATGCCAGCGATAAGGACAATGAAACCTGGTTGTATCTCTCGGCCTTGGGCAAGGTGAAGCGTATTGCCGCAGGTTCCGATGATGAAGACAGCGAGCCGACCAGCCTGTTTGGCTCGGAAATAACCACTGAAGACATGGAAACTGGCAAGCTTGATGACTACACCTATAGCCTGTTGGAAGAAGGTGAGTATAAGGGGCGTCCAGTGTATGTGATCGAATCTGTGGCCACCCCAGAGCGGGCTAAGAAAACCCGCTATAGTAAATCTCAAACCTGGGTGGATGCGGAACGCTTTTTGGCTTTAAAGGTGCAAATGTTTGATAAGCAGGGCAATCTGGTTAAGCGCATGCAGGTGGGTAAGCTGGAAAAAATAAATGATATCTGGGTGACGCGTAGTTTGACCATGTTTAATCTAGTGGCCCAACGTTTGACCAATATGAAACTCGAGGCTATTACCTTTGGCGTTGATATTGATGAAGATTTCCTAACCCAGCGGGCGTTGACCGACGGTGCTTTCCGGGCCAGTCATTTGCAAAGACTGCGTGCTCAGGCTAATTAAAAGGAGCCATACCATGGGGAAGAATCTTGTCGCATGTGGCATGTTATCCTTACTGCTGCTCGGTCCTGCGCTGCAAGCAGAAGACCTTGTCTTAGATGACCTGGATGCAGATAGCTTGTTTGCTGAGGAGGACATGTTTGATGATGACAACTTTGCCGATGAAGATACTGATGCACTGCTAGAACAGCCACCCTTTGAGTTGTGGTGGCAGCACACCCTCGTATACGACCCAGATAGCTTTACTAAACCCACCAACCATGAATCGGTGATGCATCTTGAAGGTGAAACGACCCTTGGTTTGTCGGGTTTTGCTGATATTGATTTGCAAGCTAAACAAGATTGGACCAATGGCGAGCTGGATGCCGAAGTACGCAGTACTACTCTGCAACTCAGTACTGCACAGGGTGCCTTTAAATTAGGTCGCTATATCAACAGCTGGGGCGAAGTGGAAGGTGCCGGGGTATTGGATGTGATTAACCCTGCCCCTAGTTTGACCGATACCGATCGTGAATTTAAGCCACAATGGTTAGTGGCCTATAACCACTATATGGGACCACGTGAGCTACAGATGCTGGTGAATGTGGATGCGCAGGTGACCAAGGTGCCGGGCTTTACCATCTCACAGCAAGCTGATGATGAATGGGGTGTGCGCTATAAGGTAACTGGTAGTGGTTCTGACTGGGCAGCCTACATGGGACGTTTTGTGCAAAATGCGGCCGTACTGGGTATTATCAATAGTGCTGCGGCCATGCAGGCTAATCAATACGATCTGGTGGGCTACAGTTATAATCGCGCTATTGATGATGATTTAATTAAGTTTGATCTGGCGTGGAAGTCTGGTATTGCGCATTATGAAAGTAGTGCTTTTGCCTCTGTTGATCGCTTGGACCTGTCCTTGGGAGCCGAAATTAATGATGGCGACCGCCAGTGGTTGCTTAGCCTAACGGGTAACTACCTGCCGGATAGCAATGCCAATTACAAGGTGGTGACCATTCATCCCGTTACCAGGGCTGTCAGCCTGCATGCTGTTGATGCCTGGTCAGCCTCCTATAGTGTGGGCCTGTCCGATAGTTTTGCCAATGATGAATTTAGTTGGAATGTCATGCTCAATGGTGCCATTAATGGCAATTTTAGTGCCCTTGTAGGTGACTTTACCTGGGATTATTCTGACCATATTAGTTGGCGCTTCTATGCTGTCGATATGCAAGCCAAGGCGGGTACAGCCTATGAGTCTATGGACGGTTACCAGCGAATCGGCGTGCAATTTGAACAGCATTTTTAAAAAAGCCGACATTTCCTCTCAAATCGGGGCTCATGCAGTCCCGATTCATTGCAGCTAGGCTGTGCTACAGCTACAATAGACGGCTTTCTATGGCTGTTATTTACGCATATTTATGACAGCCTGTTTTCAACCATTTTGATGGCATATGGGGTTCATTTTGAAACCGGTTAAAGTAGGTATTTGTGGAATGGGTACCGTGGGTAGCGGTACTTTTAACGTATTACAAGGTAACGGCGCAGAAATTACCCGTCGTACGGGTGCTGAGGTAAAGGTAGCGCAGGTAGCGCAGCGTCGTGCCAACCCAGCCTGTGATATGGGTACCACGGCTATTACCGACGATATCTTTGCCGTTGCTACTAATCCAGAAATCGATGTGGTGGTTGAATTGATTGGCGGCTATGAGCCAGCCAAAGAACTGGTGCTCACGGCTATTCGCAATGGCAAGCATGTGGTTACTGCTAATAAGGCGTTGATCGCTGTACACGGCAACGAAATCTTTGCCGAAGCAGCTAAGCACAAGGTGACCGTGGCCTATGAAGCCGCAGTCGCTGGCGGCATCCCTATTATCAAGTCTGTGCGTGAAGGCTTGGCAGCTAACCAGGTGAATTGGTTGGCGGGCATTATCAATGGTACAGGCAACTTCATTTTGACTGAAATGCGTGACAAGGGTCGCGACTTTGCTGACGTATTAAAAGAAGCGCAAGAACTTGGCTATGCCGAAGCGGACCCTACCTTTGACGTTGAGGGTATCGACGCTGCGCATAAGCTAACTATTTTGTCTTCTCTGGCGTTTGGTATCCCTCTGCAGTTTGATGCCTGTTTCACCGAAGGTATTTCCAAAGTATCTCAAGAAGACGTGGCTAATGCCGAAGCCTTGGGTTACCGCATTAAGCACTTGGGCATTAGCCGTCGCACCGATAAAGGTGTTGAGCTACGTGTCCACCCAACGCTGATTCCAGAAAAGCGTTTGATTGCCAATGTGCACGGTGTCATGAACGCTGTATTGGTTGATGGCGATGCCGTTGGCCCTACCATGTACTATGGCGCCGGAGCGGGTGCTGAACCTACCGCTTCTGCGGTGGTTGCTGACATTGTGGATGTGGTGCGTGGTTTGCAGGTTTCTCCCCTGGGCTATGAGTCTATGTCTGATATGCCAGTGCTGCCAATGGAAGACGTGGAGACAGCCTATTATCTGCGTATGATGGTCACCGAGAAGCCTGGTGTGTTGGCCAAGGTAACCAAGATTCTTGGCGATGGTGGCATAAGCATTGAAGCTATTCAGCAACAGGAACATCATTCTGCTCAGGTGCCGGTAATCATTCTTACGCAAACCGTACGTGAAGGTCAGATGAACGCGGCTATAGCTGCTATCGAAGACTTGGTTGAAGTAAGCGGTCAAGTCACTCGCATTCGTGTAGAAAATTTGGACGGTTAAGGACTGGCTGACATGCGTTATATTAGTACTCGCGGTGAAGCACCCAAGCTAAGCTTTGAAGATGTATTGCTAACTGGTTTGGCCAGTGATGGTGGCTTATACGTGCCGGAGAGTCTGCCTAAATTCTCTCAGGAAGACATGGCGGCCATGGCCAAGATGTCCTACGCTGAATTGGCTCATAAAGTTATTTTGCCATTCGTTGAAGAAGATGTGAGCAGTGCGGAATTAAAAACCATGGTGGATGAAACCTACGCTGGTTTTAGTCACCATGCTGTGGCGCCATTGATTCAGTTGGACAAGAATGAATGGGTAATGGAACTGTTCCACGGCCCGACCTTGGCCTTTAAAGACTTCGCCCTGCAACTGCTGGGTCGTCTTATGGATCATGCCCTTGCTAAGCGCAACAAGAATTTGGTGATCATGGGTGCCACCTCTGGCGATACAGGCTCCGCGGCTATCGAAGGCTGTAAGCACAGCGATCATGTGCAGTTGTTTATTCTGCACCCGCACGAGCGCGTGTCCGAGGTACAGCGTCGGCAGATGACTAGCCTGATTGGCGATAATATTCACAATATTGCTGTGCAAGGTAATTTTGATGATTGTCAGCAGATGGTGAAGCAGAGCTTTGCCGATCAGTCTTTCCTCAACGGTGGCCAGTTGGGTGCGGTTAATTCCATTAACTGGGCCCGCATCATGGCGCAGATCGTCTACTACTTCTATGCCGGTGTGTCCTTAGGTGCACCTCATCGTGCTGTGTCTTTCAGTGTACCAACAGGCAACTTTGGTGACATCTACGCCGGTTACATTGCCATGCAGATGGGCTTGCCCGTCAAGCAACTGGTGGTGGCTACCAACGCCAATGATATTCTGCATCGCTGTATCAGTGCTAACCACTATGTGAAGCACGACCTAGTGAAGACCCTGTCCCCAAGTATGGACATCATGGTGTCCAGCAACTTCGAGCGCATGCTGTTTGATCTGTATGACCGCAATGGTGCTGAACTTGCTGAATTGATGGCTAATCTTAATGCTGGTAAAGCCGATAGTCTGGATACAGACCGTTGGCACAAGGCCCGTGAAGTCTTTGCCAGCCACAAGGTGGACGACGAGCGTACCTGCGCGGTAATCAAGCAGGTGGCAGAAGAGCATAACTACCTATTGGATCCACACAGTGCCATTGGTGTTGATGCTGGTCGTGTATGTAATCAGCACCCAGAAGTGCCGATGATTACGTTAGCCACAGCGCACCCTGTGAAATTCCCCGATGCGGTTATCAAAGCCGGTCAGGCTGCTCCTCAGTTGCCACGTCATTTGGCTGACTTGCTGGAGCGTGAAGAGCGCTGTCAGGTGTTGCCAAATGATTTGGCAGCGGTACAAGCTTACATTGCTGATACCTTGAAGTAATGCATATCCAACAGCGCCAGGGCGAACCTAGTCCAGCTCTGGCCGCTGCTTTTGATCCCCTGTTGGCGCGTATCTACGCCCAGCGGGGTATCACTGATCCACAAGAGCTCGATTACGGGCTGCAAAACCTGACACCTTTTCATAGCTTAAAAGGCCTACCTGGGGCCGTTGCCGTGTTAGCCGATGCTATTGCTCAGCAGCAGCATATTGTCATCGTTGGTGATTTTGATTGTGACGGTGCCACCAGCACGAGTGTGGCTTATTTGGCTCTGGCTGCTATGGGCGCTGAGCGGGTGAGTTATCTGGTACCCAATCGCTTTTCTTTTGGTTATGGTTTAAGTGCACCGCTAGTTGATGCTGCCATGGAAATGCAGCCGCAGGTGATCGTTACGGTGGACAATGGCATTGCCAGTGTGGCGGGTGTTGCTAGGGCCAATGAGTTAGGTATTAAGGTGGTGGTGACAGATCACCACCTGGCAGGTGATGAGCTTCCTGCAGCCGCCGCCATTGTTAACCCTAATCAACCTGGTTGCCCTTTTCCCCACAAGGCCACTGCCGGGGTAGGGGTGATCTTCTATGTCATGACGGCCTTGCGTCGCCATTTACAACAACAGGGTTGGTTTGCGCAGCAAGGTATAACAGCGCCTAATATGGCGCAGTTTTTAGATCTAGTGGCCCTAGGTACGGTGGCTGATTTGGTGCCTCTGGAACACAATAATCGCATCCTGGTAGCTCAAGGATTAGCTCGTTTGCAGCGTGGTATGGCGCGTCCAGGCATCCTGGCTCTATTGCAGCTAGCTAATCGTGATGTGAGTAAAATTCAAGCCAGTGACATGGGCTTTGTATTGGGCCCCAGGCTCAATGCTGCTGGGCGTTTGGATGATATGTCGGTGGGTATTGAATGCCTACTTACCAATGACCCTGCCAAGGCGCAACAGCTGGCAGCCCAATTAGACCAACTAAATCAGGAGCGCCGCAGCATCGAAGGAGAGATGCAAGAGCAGGCTGCTGATATTTTGGCTGACTTGTTGCAGGCTGACGGTGAAGCATTGCCAACCTGCGTTTGTCTTTACCAGCCAGATTGGCATGAAGGGGTGGTTGGCATAGTGGCTTCACGGGTAAAAGAGCGTTGGCATAGACCAGCACTGATCTTTGCTCAAGCTGATGATAATACCCTGAAAGGTTCAGCGCGCAGTGTCCCGGGCTTTCATATGCGCGATGCCTTGGCCGCAGTGGATGCCAAGAACCCGGGCATGATTGACCGCTTTGGTGGGCATGCCATGGCGGCAGGCTTAACCTTGGCGAAAGATGCCTTTGATGACTTTCAAGCAGCTTTGAATGACTATGCGGCTGAACAATTGGACGAAGCGGCTTTGCAGCGTGTTTGGTCAACAGACGGTCAGTTGCAGGCGGCTGAGATACAGCTACCTCAAGCGCAATTGCTGCGCCAAGCTGGCCCCTGGGGCCAAGGCTTTGAAGCCCCCAGCTTCCACGGTGATTTTGCCATTGTGCAGCAACGCATTGTAGGCCAAAAGCACCTAAAACTCGTGTTAGCAGAAACCAACACCGGCAGCCTGTTGGATGCTATTTGTTTTAATGTGGACCTAGACGTGTGGCCTAATACTAGTGACAAAGCTAGCCTAGTGTATAAGCTGGATGTGAATGAATTCCGCGGCCGTCAGAGTGTGCAACTGATGGTGGATGCCATCGAGCCTTTGTAGATTTGTGCTGTAGGTCGGTCTCAGCGTGCCCCATGAGCGCAGCGAATGCTTTGGGTATTAGGCCGACATGTTGGGCTGCAGCCCAACCTACAATAGATCTAGTTGCGGCGGGCTTGGTTCGTCAAAATCAAACTCAAAGTTTTCTTCACCCTTTTGGCGGCGGCGTTCCAGCATGCGTTGGTAACGGCGAGCGCAGAGTTTCATGACATGGAGCTTTTCTGCCGTACTCATTTGGTGCCAGTGGAAGCGTTCATCGCGCGAGCGCATGCAACCTTTGCAATAGCCCTTGGGGCTGTTTTCGCAAACGTTGATGCAGGGGTTGGGTGCGCTAAAAAGCTCTGACTGTTCCATGGCGCGCAATATAGCACAAAAGTCCTGCCAGACCCACGGTCCAGCGGTATAAATCGATTATTCCGGCAGGCTAAATGTTGCGATCATCGGTAAATGGTCGGAAATATGCCACGTTTTGTCCTGTAGTACTTGACCTTTAATATCGGCCAACCGCTGACTGTGAATAAAGTAGTCAATGGTGCGGTCTGGGGCATTTATTTCTCGACGATTGGGGAAGTGGGTGAACCACTGTTGGGCATCGGCACCGGTGGCTTGTGCGGCACTCGGAATCACCTTGAATTGATTAAAGATGTCAGTCAATTCTGTGCGTTGCTGATAATAACCTTTAGCGGCAGCTGGCAACATGTCATATTGGCCGGGAGGCAGTAGATTTAAATCCCCGGCAATGAGCCAGTTTTCCTGCAGCTTGGTTTTCTCATTAAGAAGCTTGTCCAGATAAGCCACCTGCTGCTGCATGGTGTCAGAGCCTTGGGCAAAGGCATCAAAATGAGTGTTCATTAACACCAATTCTTGGCCGCCATATATTGGCAGTCTCACTTCTTGGATGGCGCGTTTAAAGTTAAATTCGTCATACAGTGGGTAGGTTTTGATGGTAGCGAGCTGATGACGGGTTGCTGCATCGATGCGATATTTAGAAATGACAGCTAGCTTCATGCCCACGGATCCCATAATTTGTGGCAATGGCACAAAGTCTGCCTGCCAATAGAAGGCCTCACTATGGTTGGCGTATTCGGCTGGCAACATGTCGAGTAAACGGGCTAGCTGATCTTCATGATCTGTGCGTACAGCGTTATCGTGCAGTTCTTGCAGTAGTAATATATCCGGGTTTTGTTCGGTGATGACGCGCACTACTTCTGCATAGGTGGCTTCAATGTCTGCGCGACTTGGACGTGTGTCGGGTCCGTCACCTTGTAAACGGTCATACCAGAATTCGTAGTTTTTGCTGGCCATATATTGTAAATTCCAGCTCAGCACCTTAACGCTTTGGCCTGGTTGCAACATGGGTGCGTCAGGATGATTGTTCACTGCTTCGCGTTGTATATCTTTAGGGTGGAAGGTGATGCTCCACACCAAAGCGGCAAAAGCTAAAATCAGCAGGACAATAAAGATAATAAAATTTCGAATCAGGCGCATGGGTGTCTTCTTATGATTATTAGTGGTTCATTAGGGTTTGAATATGCGCATGGGCAGATCGACCTAATGCTTGTAGATTGTAGCCCCCTTCTAGCAAACTGACAATGCGCCCTTGGGCATGACGATTAGCCTGGTCCATGATTAATTGGGTGGCCCACACATAATCATCTTCCACGAGGTTTAAATCAGCTAACGGATCTTGCCGATGCGCATCAAAACCTGCTGAAATGAAAATCATTTGTGGTTTATGCCATTGCAGGGCGCGCAGCCATTTTTGTTCTAGGGCTTGGCGAAATTCCATGCCGCCTGCGCCAGCTGGCAAGGGGCAGTGCACAAGGTGTGCAGCCATGGTGTCATGGTGACGCATGGGGTAATGGGGGTGTTGATAACTAGAGCAAACCAGTACTCTGGGATCATCAGCAAAGATATCCACGGTACCGTTACCATGATGGACATCAAAATCCAAAATAGCGACGCGTTCTATGCCCTCTTGTTGCATAGCGTGCAAGGCGGCAATGGCCACATTATTAAATAAGCAAAAGCCCATGGGTAAATCATGTTCGGCATGATGTCCAGGTGGGCGTACGGCACAAAAGGCATTATTCAAGTTGCCCCTAAGCACTGCATCAGTGGCTTCTAGGCCGGCCCCTGCCGCTAGCAGGGCGGCGTCAAGTGAAAAGGGGTTCATGCTGGTATCACCATCTAAAAAGGCAGAACCGGTTTTCGGTGCGGTGCGGTGGATAAGATTGATGCAAGACGGGCTGTGGGCAGTTTTCAGATCATCAAACACCGCGTGTTGCGGTGTGCAATGAGTTAGATCTTGCCATAATCCGGTATCACGCAGTTGGTTTTCTATGGCTGCCAAGCGTTTTGGGCTTTCCGGGTGACTGGCCCCCATATCGTGTTGCTGACATCTAGGGTGACTAAAATAACCAGTTGTCATGGCTGCAATCCTCTTGGCTTTGTTAGCAATGTATCACCCGAATTGCTGGCTGTATAGACTAGTTTAAGGGAATGCTTTTGCTTTGCAGGTAGTCGTCAATAATGGCTTTGGCCATTTGTCTATCGATACCCTTAGGACTCAGGGCGCCACGTAACCAAATACCATCTATGAGCGCTGCGATAGCTTGCGCCATGATCTCCACTTGATCAGTTTGTGCAAGGCTTTTTAGTTCATTGCGCAGGTGGGACAGTAGGCGTTGTTCGTTGATTCTCTGTAAGCGGGCCAAGGTGGGTTCATGCATGGCCTGGGCCCAAAATGCTAACCAGGTCTTTACCACCTTAGGGTCTAGCTGCTTGCGGTCGAAATTACCCGCTACTATAGCTTCTATGCGAGCCCCCACCTGGTGGCGGGGAATGACCTGTAGGCGTTCACTCACAGCGCGTGACAGGTCTTTGAGTATGCTGCGCATGGTGGCTTCTAGGAGACCGCTTTTGCCACCGAAATAATGGTTGATGATGCTCGGAGAGATGTTCGCTTGGCGGCCAATCATGGCCACAGTGGCATTGGATAGGCCCACTTCGTGGATGACTTGCATGGTCGCTTGAATTAACTGCGGACGGCGAATTTCCGACATTCCTAATTTGGGCATGAACGATACTTGGAAGCAGTTAATAATTACATGGCATTGTTGCATACGCCTATGTTACGGTCAATTTAATTGAATAACTGTTCAATATAAATTTTCCTTTGCAGTGATTTTGATTGACAGCTGCCATTGTTATGGTGGAAACTGCTGTTTTTTGATTGAATGCTCGTTCAATTAAAGCAAGGTGAAATTGTAGGAACCCTTATGTCTCAAGCTTATGATTACATTATCGTTGGGGCCGGTTCGGCCGGCTGTGTTCTGGCTAATCGGTTAACGGCATGCGGCAGTTACCGTGTGCTCTTGTTAGAAGCGGGCAGTAGTGACGCGAGTATCTTTATTCAGATGCCCACCGCCTTGTCTTATCCGATGAACACAGAAAGTCTGGCTTGGCAGTTTCATTCGGCCAAAGAGCAGGGCCTTGATGGGCGAGAAATGCACTGTCCGCGCGGCAAGGTAATGGGCGGTTCTTCCTCCATTAATGGCATGGTGTATGTGCGCGGTCATGCCATGGACTACGAAGAATGGCAACAACAGGGCGCTGATGGCTGGAGCTATGCCGAGTGCTTGCCGTACTTTAAACGGGCTGAGAGCTGGCAGGATGGCGCTGACGAATATCGTGGTGGCGATGGCCCCGTGGGCACCTGTGGCGGTAACAATATGCGTTTGAATCCCCTTTACCAAGCCTTTATCGATGCCGGTGAAGAAGCCGGTTATCCAACTACCAAGGACTTTAACGGTTACCAGCAAGAAGGCTTTGGTGCCATGCACATGACCGTTGACAAGGGGCGCCGAGCGTCGACATCCAATGCTTATATTAAGCCCATAAAAGACCGCGTTAACCTAACTATTTTGAAAAATGTGACCGCCCGCCGAGTGTTGTTCGATGGCACTCGGGCTGTGGGGGTGGAGTTTGAACAGAGCGGCCAACGCATGCAAGCCAAAGCCCAAAAGGAGGTCATTCTAAGTGCCGGTTCCATTGGTTCACCACAACTATTGCAGGTGTCTGGTATTGGCCCACAAGAGGTGCTAAGTAAAGCCGGCGTGCCCGTATTGCATGATCTGCCAGGGGTAGGTGAAAACCTACAGGATCACTTAGAAGTCTACTTTCAATACCGCTGTAAACAACCCATTAGTCTGAATAGCAAACTCAATTATTTTAGCATGGGGTTAATTGGAGCCCGCTGGATTTTGTTTAAATCAGGGCTTGGTGCCACTAACCATTTTGAATCATGCGGTTTCATCCGCTCTCGAACTGGTTTGCAATGGCCCAATATTCAGTATCACTTCTTACCAGCTGCCATGCGTTATGATGGTAATGCGGCCTTTGACGGGCATGGCTATCAAGTGCATGTAGGGCCTAACAAGCCGTCTAGTCGTGGCCATGTACGCATTAAGTCTAAACGCATTGAAAAGGCGCCAGAGATTAAGTTTAACTACCTTTCCACGGAGCAAGATAAGCAGGATTGGCGTGATACAATTCGCTTAACCCGCGAGATACTTAATCAGCCTGCCTTTGATGATTTTAAAGTGGATGAAATACAACCCAGCCTTGCTGTGCAAACCGACGATGAAATTGACGCCTGGGTAAAAGCCAATGTGGAAAGCGCCTATCACCCGTCTTGCACCTGTAAAATGGGTGCCGATGACGACCCCATGGCAGTGCTGGATAGTCAATGCCGCGTGCGCGGTGTTGAGTCGTTGCGCGTGGTCGATTCGTCGGTCTTCCCCACCATTACCAATGGCAATCTCAATGCGCCAACCATGATGGTGGCAGAAAAAGCGGCCGATATGATTTTGGGCAAAGGGCCTTTGCCGGCTGCAAGTGCCAAGGTGTGGCAAGATGAGCAGTGGCAGGAACGACAGCGTACCGGTAAGCCTGTCCGGCTTATTTCCTAAATCTGGCTGACATCCCGAATTGGTGTCCGGGGTGACACTTGTGGGTTAATCTAACAAGTTATCAGACACTTTACGTTGGCCCTCATGGGCTTGCGTAGTCTTGCCATACAGGTTCATGATGCGCGCAGGATTGCCGGTGACGCCCGCTTCTTCACAGAAGGACTGGATCAGCAGTAGGCGCTCGGATTCGCCTTCATTGGCAGTGACCTGATGGAGAGAATAGCGGCCGAGGAAGAACTGTAAATCACCAGCACACAAAGCAAGGCGCTTGACCCGTGATCGATCACCAGCCAGCACCCGTTTAACGTCTTCTATGCATTCGTCTTCAGGGCTGCGAAGGTTAGGCACATATTCAAAATGGCCACCAGCTAAAGCCGCTTTTAGCAAAAAGGTAATGGTGAATTCATTGGTGTCATAATGCCAATTAAATTGTTGCCCTTGTGTTGCTACATTGACGATCATATTGGATACGGGGTCGGCATAGATATACAATTCATCTTTACCTAAACAATCAGCTAAAAAGCGTCGCAATGGTGGCCAATGATATAAGCAGTGAGCAGCTGTGCCTGGGCCAAGTAGATCAGCCCGAATAAAACCATTGGTGCGTTCCATAAAGATGTTTTGTGGGTGATCGTCCGCTTCATTTGGATTGCCATCTGCTAAATAGATGTTGCACAGCTTTTTTGGGGCATAGTAGGCTTGCTCTTGACGCTCTTCAGCTTCAGTTAAAATCGCTTCCAAGCCTGCTGGGCTGAGGAAGTTTTTTACCACCGCGCAACCATCGGCAGCTAGGCCAGCTTGGATCTCAGCTACTGCTTCGACATAAGCTGGCGTATCGGGTTGATCTAGGGGGAAGCGCCGGTAGTCAATTAGGTCTTTGGCTTTCATCTGGGCAATCCTTATTGTTATTGCCGTCATTGTGCCTCTGCGGAGTCACACAGGCCAATTAATTAATGTCACCTAAAGACCTAATTTTTTTGGGGTTAAGGGCTTAACAAATGTGCATATCTAGGCTAGAACGGCTTAGACGCTTGGCGCCATCGGCGGTGATTTGCACGGAATGGCCGGGGCACATGGCTAAGCGGCTGTTGCGGTCTACCAAGATCATGTGCAGGAAGAACACCATGTTTTCTTCCACCACCATGGGGTTGCCAGCGTAGATCATCGGGTGGTCAACCCAAATGGGGGCGTAGGCATTGCCCATGGTGTAGCCACAAGCATTGAGGCGCGCATGCTTGAAGCCGCCGTCGTCCATGACACGGGCGTGGGCGTCAAACACCTGCCCCAAGGTGTTGCCCGGCTTAAGGGCCTCTTCACAGGCTTTAAGGGCAGCAGTGGCAACTTCATGCATGCGGTAGTGAGCGGGTTGTGGCTCACCCACAATCACCGTGCGCATCATGGCCGCATGGTAGCGACGGTAGCAGCCTGCCCATTCTAAGGTCATTTGATCTTCGGCATCTAGGTGGCGGGGGCCAGCGTGATAGCGGCACAATAGCGCATGTTCTGCTGAGCCTATGATGAATTCATTGCCTGCATAGCAGCCACCACCAGAGAATACGGCGCCTTGCATGGCGGCTAGGATATCGCCTTCAAAAGCACCGGCTTTGGTGATAGCAAGACCAGCATCAAGGGCATCATCAGAGAGTTCGGCAGCGCGTTGGATATAGGCCAGTTCCTGGGGGCTTTTAATGTAGCGTAGCTCATTGACCAGTTGGGAAGCATCTTCAAGGGTGCAAAAACCGGCTAAGGCTGATTCCACTTGGCGCCACAAATGGGCGGTGAGACCAAAGGCGTCAAACTCAATGCCTAAACGGCTGTTTTCCTTACCTAGGTCGGCCAGCATGTTTTTCAAGTTTTGGGCTGGCTGCATGCCGGCTTCATCTTTCCAAATACGCACATCATCGAGGATGGAAGTGAGTTCCGCTTGCGCCCGATCGGGGGCGCGGGTAAGCAATACTAGGCGGCCATCTGCGCCTAAATACATGCACTGGAACATGGCATAGCCAAAGGTATCGTAGCCGCTTAAATAGAACATGCTCTCCTGACGGAACATCAATAAGCCATCCAAACCTTGGGCTTGGATTTTGGCAACAGCACTGGCCTGACGTTGGGCGAACTCATCATGGGAAAAATGAATGGCCATGGGTGTGGACCTCGTTGGATTAGTCTTGTTTTTGGCGATTCTCCGCTTAGACGATCCTGTCGGTCAAGTTAATTATGCCTATACCCCCATAAGAGGGGGTTATAATTTACCCGACCAATTCACTAGGGTATAATGCGCGTCCTTTGATTAATGCGCTAAGCAAACCGAGAAGCCTTGTGAAAGTCCCAGAATTACTGGCACCTGCCGGAACCCTTGCCCACCTAGATTATGCCTACGCCTATGGTGCTGATGCCGTGTACGCCGGTATGCCTCGCTATGGTTTGCGCGTGCGCGAGAATGATTTTGATATGCAGAATCTGCAGACTGGCATTAACAAAGCCCATGGCATGGGTAAAAAGATCTATATCACTGCCAATATTCTGCCCCACAACAGCAAAATCAAAACCTTTGTTAAGGACCTAACGCCAATGGTGGAAATGGGCCCTGATGCCTTAATTATGGCGGATCCTGGCCTTATGATGTTGGCTCGCGAAGCCTGGCCAGATATGCCTATTCATCTATCGGTGCAAGCCAATACGGTGAACTTTGCGACGGTGAAGTTTTGGCAGTCTATGGGGGTTGAGCGGATTATTCTGTCCCGTGAACTTTCTTTGGATGAAGTGGAAGAGATCCGCCAGCAGTGCCCAGATATGGAGCTAGAAGTGTTCGTCCATGGTGCTCTGTGCATTGCCTACTCAGGCCGTTGTTTGCTGTCTGGTTACATTAATCACCGTGACCCAAATCAGGGTACCTGCACCAATGCCTGTCGTTGGAAATACAACGAGGTTGAAGGCCAAAGCCATGAAAGTGGTGATATTGAAGCTGTGCAGTACGAGGATGCAGGCAAAGATGTAGAGAAGGGAGTGGGTGACATCAATCGCATTTTGATTGAAGAAGAAGGCCGGCCAGGTGAATCCATGGTGATGGAAGAAGACGACCACGGCACCTATATAATGAACTCCAAAGATTTACGTGCTGTAGAACACGTTGAGCGTTTGGTAAAGATTGGCGTTGATTCCTTGAAGATTGAAGGCCGTACCAAGTCCATTAATTACGTCTCTCGCGTGACCCAGTCTTATCGTCAGGCCATTGATGATGCCATTGCGGGTCGCGATTTCGACCCTAAACTGTTTGGTAAGTTAGAAAACCTAGCCAGTCGAGGCTACACAGATGGTTTCTTTAAGCGTCACCATACCCATGAATACCAGAATTATGTACAGGGCCATTCAAAAGAAAGTCAGCAAAAGCTAGTTGGCGAAGTGATTGGCTATGACAGTGAAGCGGGTATGTTGGAGTTTCTTTCCAAGAACCAACTGCTCAAAGGTGACAAGGTAGAACTGATCTTGCCACAGGGTAACCGTGAAATGACCGTTGATCGGTTGGAGAAGCTGAATGGCGCAGAGCTGGAAAAGATTCCTGGTGGAGGTATGAAATTCCGCTTCCCGGTAGACCCTGCTAGCTTGGATATGAGTTCAATAGAATACGGTTTGTTAGCCAAATTCTTGTAATAAAAAAGCCCGGTTTATGCCGGGCTTTTTTATGCTGTGTTTAGTGCGCTACGGCTTTAGAAAAAATCTGCATAATGAGTACGCCTGCAAGGATAAAGCCGATGCCAATGATGGCAGGGGCATCTAAGCGTTGATCAAATACAATTCTGCCGATAATGGAAATCAGCACGATGCCCAAACCGGACCAGACAGCGTAGGCCACACCTACTGGGATGGTTTTTAATGCCAGGGTGAGAAAATAAAAAGCGCAGGCAAAGGCTAATGCCACGGTTAACGATGGCCATAGTCTAGTAAAACTGTCGGACGCCTTTAGCGCAGTGGTACCGATGACTTCGGCAGCAACCGCTAGCAACAAAAATAACCAATGTTTCATAATCCTAGCTCCTACTAGCTCCTAGGTGTGGATAGGTGTAACCCTATAGACTAAGCCCTGCATTGTGCCTATTTAGCTTATTGCTAGCAATGCAATTTGTTGTTCTCAGAGTTCATTATTATCTGGACACATCTGTACAGGTTCGGCTATATTCCATCTGTTGACTTAGATAATAAATTCCCTTTTAGGTGATCCCATGAAATCAGAATATAAAGTAGTGGTTATCGGCGGCGGTGTCGTTGGTGCTTCTGTGTTGTACCATCTGGCCAAATTTGGTTGGTCTGATGTGTGTTTGATTGAGCGTTCCATCTTAACTGCAGGCTCTTCCTGGCATGCCGCGGGTGGTTTTCACGCCTTGAATGCCGATCCTAATATTGCCGCCTTACAGGCCTATACCATTGACCTGTTTGATGAGATTCAATCCGTGTCCGGGCAGGATATTGGTTTGCATATGACAGGTGGCCTGAGCATCGCCACCACACCAGAACGTTGGGAATGGTTGCAAGCGGCCTATCGTGTGTTCCAAACCATCGGCATTGATGACTGCCGACTGGTGACCCCAGAAGAGTGTAAAGAAGCCAACCCGTCCATGAATTGTGATGACGTGCTAGGTGGTTTATGGGCTGACCGTGAAGGTTATATAGATACCACAGGTACCGTACACGCTTATGCTGGTTCCGCCAAAAAGCACGGTGCTCAGGTCATTGAGCACACCAAGGTAGAAAGCCTAGAGCAGATCGATGGTGGCTGGAAAGTAGTCACCGATAAGGGCACCATTACCTGTGAACATGTGGTGAATGCGGCTGGCCTTTGGGCTAAGCAAGTGGGTCGTATGGCTGACATAGAACTACCTGTGGCACCACTAGAACACCACTACCTGATTACCGATAACATCGATGAAGTGGCAGCGCTCGATAAAGAACTGCCCATGACCGTGGATTTGGATGGCTTCACCTATATGCGCCAGGATCAAAAGGGCATGCTGATCGGTATCTACGAGCTGCAGCATCAGCACTGGATGATGGATGGCGCTCCATGGGACTTTGACACGGAACTTCTGCAAGAAGATTTTGATCGTATTGAAAACGAGCTGGCCTATTCTTTTGATCGCTACCCATGCATGAATCAAGCCGGCATTAAAACCTGGGTTAACGGTCCTTTTACCTTCTCCCCTGATGGTAATCCTTTAGTTGGCCCGGTACCGGGTAAAGATGGCTATTGGGTAGCTTGTGCCGTGATGGCAGGCTTCCTCCAAGGTGGTGGTGTGGGTAAGTCTCTGGCGGAATGGATGATCCATGGT
The DNA here is from genome assembly GCA_016845445.1 of Oceanospirillaceae bacterium. Classification (GTDB taxonomy): domain Bacteria; phylum Pseudomonadota; class Gammaproteobacteria; order Pseudomonadales; family Balneatricaceae; genus Njordibacter. Next base: position 17,893 of record JAERSU010000103.1, read on the forward strand.
GAACCAGAAGCCGATGTTTATGGTATGGACGTGGCCCGCTACGGCGATTTTGCCAACAACAAGCAGTTCATCAAAGAAACCACCGGACAGTTTTATTCCCGTCGTTTTGTTATGTCCTACCCTAACGAGCAGCTACCGGCTGGTCGTAATGTGAAGATGGCTCCGGCCCACGATGCCATGACGGCTGCAGGTTGTCGTTGGGGCCAGAGCTGGGGTTTAGAAGTACCTCTGTATTTTGCTCCTGAAGAGTTTGAAGAAAACCTTACTCTGAAGCGCTCTAATGCCCATGATATTGTCGCGGCTGAGTGTAAAGCAGCTCGTGAGGCCGTGGGTCTGCTGGATATCTCTGCCTTCTCTCGCTTCGAGGTTAAAGGCCCGGATGCGGAAAAGTGGTTGAACAAGATTATGGCCTCCAAATTGCCTGCCCCAGGACGTGCCAAATTGGCACCAATGCTAGCACCTAACGGCAAGATGAAAGGCGACCTGACGGTGTTTAACTGGGGAGATGGTAGCTACTGGGTAACCGGTTCATATTACTTACGTGCTTGGCACATGCGCTGGTTTAATAGCCACCTTGAAGGTGATGTTACGGTTACGGATATGTCTGACACCATTGTTGGCTTCTCTATCTCTGGACCTAATGCCCGTAAAGTAATGGAAAAACTATGTCATGAAGACGTTAGCAATGAAGCCTTTAAGTTCATGCAATGTCGCCAGATGGACGTGGGCATGATCAACGCCAAAGTAGGCCGTCTGTCTGTTTGTGGTGAACTGGGATACGAAATTCATTGCCACGCAATCGAACACATTGCCTTGCGCCGTATGCTGCTAGAAGCCGGTGCAGATTTAGGCATGCAAGAAATTGGCTTCAATGCCCTACTAAGCCTGCGTATTGAAAAGAGCTTTGGTATCTGGTCGGCAGAATTTACCCAAGGTTACACCGCTGGTATGACAGCCATGGATCGCTGGATCGATTGGAGTAAGACTGACTTTATCGGTCATGATGCTGCCCTAGCTGAAAAAGAAGCCGGAGCTGCACAATTGCAAGTTACCCTAGAGGTGGATGCTGTGGACGCCGACGCCAGTGGCTATGAGCCTATCTGGCACGCTGGCAAGCGGGTTGGCTTTGTTACCTCTGGTGCCTATGGCCACACGGTACAAAAGTCCATTGCCATGGCTCTGGTGGATCGAGATTTGGCCGTACCGGGTACAGAACTTAGTGTACATATTGTCGGTGTGGAGCGTAACTGTCGTGTTATTGAAGCCTCGCCTTACGATCCACAAGGCAAGGCCATGCGCGCGTGAGCCGGGTAGCAGCAGGTCGCCGTGGCAGACGCCGCGGCGGCAACAGCGCAACTGCCCGTCCCAGTGCTAGGCAAACAAATTACAGTCAACTGGACAATCCTTTTCCGCCGGTCAAAGCCATTAGTGATGACCAGGTAGAAGCCTTGCATAATACCTCTTTGCGGGTGTTGGAAGAACTGGGTATTAAGGTGTTATTACCGAAAGCCCGTGACATCTATCAGCAGGCAGGCGCACGCGTAGAAGGTGAAATGGTCTATATTGGCCGCGAACTGGTAGAAGAAGCGCTGCGTAGCGCGCCCAAGACCATTCATTTGCGTGGTGGCATAGAAAAACGTGACATCCATCTGCAGCCCGGTCGCATGGCCATGCAGTGCGCTGGTGGCTGCCCTAACGCCACTGATCTGGTGCGTGGGCGTCGTCCCGGATCAAAGCGCGATTTCGATGAATTATTGCTCATGTGTCAGCACTATGATGTGCTGAATTTTATCCCGCCTATCGTCGAGCCCCAAGACGTGGCTACCCATGAACGCCACTATACCTGGATGGATTCACAATTAACCTTGACCGACAAGGTACCCTTTGTCTTCTCCCGAGGCAGGCCACAAGTGATGGATTGCTTTGCCATGATGCGCATTGCCCGTGGCTTGTCAGAAGCTGAGTTTAAGCAAACCACCGTTTGCTATACGGTGATCAATACCAACTCTCCAAGACAGATAGATATTCCAATGGGGCAGGGGCTCATTGATTTTGCCGAACATGGGCAAATGAGCATTATCACACCCTTCACCCTAATGGGTGCCATGGCTCCCATTACGCCAGCCGGTGCCATGACCTTAAGTCACGCCGAAACCCTGGCTGGTTTGGTGTTAACCCAGCTAGTAAATCCAGGGGCGCCAGTTTGTTATGGCACCTTTACCTCCAATGTGGACATGAAGTCCGGTTCCCCAGCTCTAGGCACACCAGAACAGTTTAAGGCAAACCTGATAGCCGGTCAGTTAGCCCGTTATGTCGGTTTACCTTGGCGTTCGGCTAGCGGTTCGGCTGCTGCTGTGGCTGATGTGCAAGCCGCTCACGAGACGCAAATGGGTACCTGGGGCACGGTGCTAGCCGGTGCCAATGTGGTTATGCATGCCGCTGGCTGGCTGGAATCAGGCTTGAGTGTTTCCTACGAGAAGTTTATTACCGATGTGGAAATGCTACAGATCATGGCGGAGGTGTTTACTCCTACGGGTGGCACGGAGGCTGATTTGGCCTTCGAAGCCATTAAAGAAGTAGAGCCTGGTGGGCACTTCTTTGCCTGTGCGCATACCATGGAGCGTTTCGAAACGGCTTTTTATGAGCCCATTGTCTATGACTGGTGCAATTATGGCACCTGGGTAGAACGAGGCGAACAAACGGCCACCGAACGTGCAACGGGAATCTGGCAGGCTATTGTTGCTGCCGGAGCACAGGTTACCATGGATGGCGAGCGTCAGGCGCATATGGACGCTTTTGTGGCTAAGCGTAAAGCTGAGGGTGGGGCTGAGCCGGAAAGTTGATAAAGGGGTCAGCCCCCAGGGGGCTGTGGGCCTGCCCCGCGACCGCAGGGAGTGCTTTGGGCCAGGTAAAGCCGGTTAAACCAATTTTAAAACAAATTCTTCGCCACCAACGCTAATGACATCGCCATTGAGCATCTTGCGGCGTTTGCGGGTTTCAACTTCACCGTTCACGCTAACATAACCGTCAGCAATCACCAACTTGGCTTGGGCGCCGCTGTCGACTAGGCCTTCAAACTTAAGAATCTTAAATAGTTCAACGGGCTCTCTATCTATATCAATGGTATGCATGTTGGTCTCAGTGTTGATGATGGGCTGACTTGCTTTTTTCCAAGTCATGACCTTAAATAACAGGAAGGATAACCTATTGTACAGGAAGTGCGTTATGGAAGCCTCATGTTCCTACAAGGATGATGGTGACGCTGGGTCTGAGTTAACCGTACAACGGTTTAAAGACCTGCTCATGGATGTTTATCGCGTGTATAAACGTGACAAGGTGATGCCTAAAGAAAAGCGTGCCTACTGCAATGGTTACGCTGACGCCTTATTGATTAGTAAGCAAATCGATAACCTGCAACTGCAGCAAATTATTGATCTAGCCAATATGGAAGTCTTTGGTATGACCCTCAAACAGCGACAGTATGAATTTGATATTTTTCACGAGCCTAGTTTGTTGAATCCCCTACCCAGTAAACGATTTCCTCGAGTGGATAGCGTAAGCTAAGTGTTTGTTGCCTGCTGCTCACACAAGGTGACAATGCGACTAGCAGGCACGTTTAACTGCTGCAATAGATAGTGCTTAAAGTCCGGCTCATAATCCTGTTGATCTAGGGCCTTACTCATGCAGGTCATCCAGGCAATTCTATCTTCATCATTTATGGGCAGATGGCCATGAGCCCTAGGCATGGAGATGCCCTTACCATATTTAGCTGAAAACAGGCGAGGGCCATTAAGCCAGCCACTTAAAAACAGGGTTAGCTTGTCTCGAGATGCAGTCAGATCCTCTGGATGCATGGCTCGAATTCGTGCCGCTTCAGGCAATGCCTCCATCAAATCATAAAAATCGTTTACCAGTTTGCTCAGACCTGCTAATTGACCTGCAGCTTGATAAGAGGCGTCTACTACGCCATAAGTGGGTTGATCAGTCATCTTCGTTGTTTTGTATTTTGT
>JAERSU010000104.1 GCA_016845445.1 Oceanospirillaceae bacterium
CGTTCTGCGGCTTCTAGACTGGATTTTAGGTCAGTACTGATTTGCAGAACTTGGTGCAGCGTAAAGCCTGGAAAATAGCGCTCGTTAATACGGGTATTGCGAATAATATCCGCCTGCTTTTGATCGCGCATCCATAGGCAACTTTGATGGCCATTATGGGCCACGATATCGGCCAACACAGTGCCAAAACTACCACCACCGATAACCAACACTCGATGTTGAGACTGCATACTGATTCTCCGTTTGCCCCTCAGATTAACCTTGCAACAGTTCTTCTGGAACTGGCTCGCAGGTAATGGCTTTACCCAACAATTGCTCTAAATCCGGCAACAAGAAAGCATCATCTTCAGAGGCAAAGCTGATAGCAACACCCGACGCACCGGCACGGCCAGTACGGCCAATTCGATGCACGTAATCTTCCAGCTCTTCCGGCAAATCGTAGTTATACACGTGGCTAACACCATCAACGTGAATACCGCGACCGGCCACATCGGTGGCCACCATTACCGGGGTTTCACCCGAGCGGAAACGTTCGAGGGTTTTTACCCGCTTTTGCTGCGCCACTTCACCGGACAACAAAGCGCTAGACACACCATCACGTTGCAAGCGTTCGGCCAGCTCACGGGTCACATGGCGTCGATTAGCAAAAACAATAGCACGTTCAAAGTTAGCCGCCTTCAAACTATTAAGCAGGACCCGGTACTTATCAAACGAAGACACAGACAAGAAGTGTTGCTCAACAGTATCGGCGGCGACGTTTTCCGGCTCAATCTCGATATGCACTGGCTCAAAGGTCCATTGTTCAGCCAGGCGTAAGATCTGCTCCGAAAAGGTGGCACTAAATAGCAAGGTTTGGCGATCCTGTTTCTTTGGAGTCTGGCGTACTATGGCGCGGACATCGGGTATGAAGCCCATGCTTAACATGCGGTCAGCTTCGTCCAGCACCAAGACTTCTGTTTCGCGTAGGTTAACATGCCCACGGCGACAGAAATCCAGCAAACGTCCCGGTGTGGCCACCAGTATGTCCACGTGGGTTTTTTGCAATTGTTTTTGCTGAACTTCAAAATCCATGCCCCCGACCAGCTGACGCACTTGTACATCTGTAAAACGGGTGAGCTGGTCAGCGTCACTAGCAATTTGCATCACCAGTTCACGCGTTGGCGCCACTATCAAGGCTCGCGGTGTACCCAATCGGCGTGGGCCTTGAATGGGATAATCTAATAAATCAGTGATAATAGAAATTAAGAAGGCCGCTGTTTTGCCAGAACCGGTTTGCGCCTTACCAGTGATATCCATGCCCTGCAAAGACTCTGGCAAGGCCAGTGCCTGAATGGGACTGCAATACTGGTAACCTTGGGCTTGCACGCCTTGCATCACTTCATCGGGTAAATCCAAGTCATGAAAACGCAACTTACCCTCTTCTTCGGGCACGACAAAATCGTCCAGGGTCCAGTTTTGCTGCTTGCTTTTGGCGGTTCGAGCAGAGCGTTTAGGTTTGCTTTGACTAGCCGAGGGAGTGTGTTCTGATTGCAAAATAAATTTCCAAATTTGTGGACTTTTCGTCATTATTGGCACGGAAGTATAGAGACTTTATGGGCTGGGTACAAATCCCGGCTAAAACCCCGTCATTGCGAGGTGCGTAGCGCCGTGGCAATCTGATGGAGGTCGCTTCATTCCATTCGCGATGACGTATTTGTTTCCATTCGCGATGACGTATTTGTTTCCATTCGCGATGACGTATTTGTTTCCCTTCGCGATGACCTAATGCAATACCTGCTCGTAGGGCGGTAATGCCTGTAACAATTGCTTACCATAACGTTTACTAATTAAGCGTTTATCTAAGATGGTAATGCGCCCTTGATCAGTCTCCTTGCGCAACAAACGTCCCGTTGACTGCACCAATCGCACACTGGCTTCTGGCACAGATATTTCGCTAAACGCATTGCCACCGCGGTGTTCTATCCATTCTGCTAAGGCGGCGGGCACTGGCCTATCCGGTACGGTGAAGGGTAAGCGCGTGATAATCACATGAGTGAGGTAGTTGCCCGGTAAATCGATACCTTCAGCAAAACTGGCCAAACCAAATAGGATGCTACCCTCGCCATCATCTACCCGCTGTTTGTGTTGTAACAATAATCGCTGCTTAGAGGAATCACCCTGCTGCAGGATAAGGTCTTGCCAATGGCTAGGCAAACCATCAAAAACCTGTTGCATGACCCGCCGCGAGGTAAACAATACCAAGCTGGCTTCGTTTTTATCAAGCTGTTTTGGCAGCGCCTTAAGCAGGGCTTCAACAAAGCGCTCCTCTGGCCCTGGCTCTACAGCTTCGGGGGGCACAATTAACTGCGAAGCACTGTAATCAAAGGGGCTGGCAAGTGCTAACATGGTGCTCTGAGTTGGCAAGCCGGTGTGCATGAGCAGTTGATCAAAGCTGCCCACGGCCAAAAGGGTGGCCGAAGTTAACACACAAGCATAACAGCGTTGCCACAAATTTTGCTGCAACAACTTATTGGCTAGAATGGGACTGGCAGCCAATTCAATATCCATACGTTCTGGTGTTTGCCAATGCTGAATCCAACGGGCAGCTGGCGCCTCACCGGCAGCATCACTGTGGGCATAGTATTGCCACAGATAACCATGCTGCATGGAACTATTGGCCCAGCCACCAAATACACTCATATACAATTCAGCCTGATCACTAGGTAAACCTTGCTGTTCGCCTTTAACAACCTGGTCAACCAGTTCATATAAGCCATCCAGGTCACGACTTAAACGCTGTGTTAATAGACCAAGAGAAGTAGCTTGGGCCTTTAGCGCATCCGGTACTACACCATGAGGAAAACGATAACTGGCTACCTGTTGATAACTATCTTGCGCTTGAAAAGCATCCTGATCCAACAACTGCTCAAGATTAACTATTTCGTTTTCTAAGCCTTGTAGATGTTCTTGAACCTGTAGGCTCAACTGGGCGCCGTGACCACCACCTTGCCAGTCTTTAACAAAGCGTTTTATGCCCGTGCGTAGCTGGCCATACCAGCGATGTAGCTGCCGCACACCTGCCTTACTAGTGAATTGATGCAAGGTTTTATCGGCTAGGTGATGGCCTTCGTCAAACACATAAATGGTTTCTTCTGGGGCTGGTAGAATGGCACCACCGCCAAGCTGCAGGTCAGCCAATACCAGATCATGATTGGTGACGATGCAGTCGGCCTGCTCCAAACCAGCCCGAGCTTTAAAGAACGGACACTCATTAAAGTGACTACAGCGGCGATTGGTACAACCGCGATGATCCGTAGTGACTGGCTGCCAGTGGTCCTGAGCAATGGGGTCAGGCCAGGCATCACGATCACCATCCCAACTACCGCTGCCAAGTGCCCGAATCATATCGCTATATAGGGCTTGTTGATCGCCATCGAGTTTTAACGCCAATTCGTCTTCAAACAATGCCATGCTTGGATCAACAGACTTATCGTTAGCTAAAGCAGAATCCAGGCGCGAAACACATAAATAACGGCCACGCCCCTTGGCTAACTTAAAATCAAAAGGCATGGTGCTGTGCTGCTGTATGGCTGGTAAATCCTTGGACATGATTTGTTCTTGCAAGGCAATGGTGGCAGTACTGATAACAAGCTTTTTATCCAATGCTGTGGCTACTGGTAGGCAGGCCACCATATAGGCAAGGGTTTTTCCCGTCCCTGTGCCCGCTTCAATTATGCAGGCAGGGTTTTCACCTAAACGTGAACCATCAGTGTCTTGGCGAATGGCCAGTAGATGGTTAGTGATCTTAGCAATCATCTGCTTTTGACCCCAGCGCGGTGTCAGCTCTAAGCCAGCCAACAACTGACGATATAGGTCTTGAATAGCTGGTTTTATCTGGGTGGTTTTACTCACCGGGTATCCTTCTTGTAAACGCCTGTAAAACAGACTCGGCAAAAAAACACTTGCCAGCTTGATTTTTACTGTTAATATATACAGTACCTGTATAAATACACAGTTTATCATAGTAACCAAGAATTGTCGGCAGAGAATTTGCTATTAAGGCAATCAAAGCAGCCATGTGAGGCCGTTATGTTAAAACTAACTCCCCGTCAGGATCAGGTGCTAGCTTGTATCCGTGAACACATTACCGATACCGGTTATCCACCCACGCGTGCTGAGATAGCCCAAGATCTAGGCTTCAAATCGCCTAATGCCGCAGAGGAACACCTCAAAGCTTTGGCGCGCAAGGGCGCTATTGAGATTATCCCTGGTGCGTCCCGTGGTATTCGTATTCCAGATATGGACGACGGTGAAGAACAGGGCCTACCCATTATCGGTATGGTGGCAGCCGGTAGCCCCATGCTAGCGGTAGAAAATGTCACCGAATACTGCGCCCTTCCCGATGGACTCTTTTACCCCAAGGCTGATTATCTGCTGCAGGTAAGCGGCATGTCCATGAAGGACATTGGTATTTATGATGGTGATCTCTTGGCCGTACACAAAACCGATCAGGCGCGTAATGGCCAAATAGTGGTCGCTCGCGTGGACGATGAAGTCACCGTCAAGCGCTTTCAGCGCACAGGCAACAAGGTTTTGCTGATCGCCGAAAATGAAGACTATGCCCCCATCGAAGTCGACTTACAACGACAGCGCTTAAGTATTGAAGGCTTGAGTGTAGGTGTGATTCGCCGAGGCAGCTAGCAGCTAAAACTCCAGCATTTCCCCTTGTACAGCTTCTTGTAGCTGTTGCACATCCCGCAACCACTGGCCAACTGGCCATTGGTCGGGATCCTGCATATCATCGGTGGCCACTAGGCCAATGGCTTGCCCCAGATCCCCCCCAGATTGACCTTGGGTACCGGCCTGAAAGCCAGCATCAGCGTTTTGCAATTGCGCCAAGAATCCTTGCTTACATGCCGATAAAAGTAATTTTGCCGGGCCTGACAAATAATCTTGCTGTTCTAACAGGGGCTTTAAATCGCCCACTAAGAGCTGTTTAGCATCAACAAAGCGTGTATCCGCCAACTGCTTCAATACGGCTTCAGCAAGGCTCTGAGACGCTAATAGGAGGTGGTGCACAATGGCGCCCTGATAAGCACGACGCTTAACACGTTGGCGCCAATAATCAGGGCTATCTTTGTCACCATAGACAGACAGCATGTCTTGCCATAGAACTTCGGCATAGAGTCGCTGTTGACGGCTTAAGCGTAAAGCAT
>JAERSU010000105.1 GCA_016845445.1 Oceanospirillaceae bacterium
GACTAGGCCTGCTTGAGCCACACACTGGTGTCATGGAATACGGCACCACCGTTGGGAAAGCCTTCATCGGCGCTCACCAGGGCGTTGATGCCAATGCCGTTAGTAAACGATTTATTAGGCCAGATGCTCTCGCAGACCAAGGTGCCAGGTAGAATGCCTTGGGTGGCTTTCACAGGTAGAGTGACCTCACCATGGCGGTTGCCAATCACCACCTGATCACCATCCGCAAGCCCTTGGGCTTTTAAATCGTCATGATGAATCAGTAATTCTGGCCGTTTTTCTAGTTTTTGACTGATGGCCGATTCGGTAAAGCTGGTATTTAAAAAGTGGCGTGCAGGTGCAGCCACTAAGCGCCATTGGCGATTACCTTGGATGGCATCGGTAATGGGGGCATAGTCGGCGTAGGGGCTTAATGGCACGCGGTAGCGTGAAGCTTGTTGCCAGCCATGTTTAAAATGAAATTTGCCATCTGCATGAGCAAAGCCATTAAGAAAATGCGCGTCATCAAAGGGTAGGGCGCAATCAATCCAATTGTCCTGACTAATTTGTTGCCAACTGTAGCCACTGCGTCGCACTAAATCTTCTACCAACTCAAGGTCGGTCTCATAAAAGGCCTGAGCGGTAACACCTAAGCGCTGGGCTAATTGGTTGATTAGCCAGCTGTTACTGCGGCAATGTTCCGGGCCATCAATGATTTTGCGACCTAGCTGCAGGAAAGTATGGCCACTTGCCATATAAATATCGTTGTGCTCCACAAACATGGTGGCAGGCAAAAGCAAATCCGCCATGGCGGCGGTTTCGGTCATAAATTGTTCGTGTACACAGACCCACAAATCGTCCCGCATGAAGCCCTGCCTGACTAGATTACTCTCTGGGGCCACCACAACTGGGTTGGTGTTTTGGATGAGCATGGCTTTGACCGGGCCTTGGTCCTGCAAATCATATTCGCTACCGGTAAGCACTGGGCCAATGCGTGACTGATCCAGTTGCCGGGTAGGGCGGGACTGCCATTGTAGGCCTTGAATATGGCTGACATCGAGCTGATAAATATCGCTTTGCCCATATAATGCGCCACCGCCAAGGTGTTGCCAAGCGCCGGTCACTGCTGGTAAGCAGGCCGCTGCGTGCATGCTTAGGGCACCATTTCGGCTGCGAGTAAAACCGTGACCCAAACGTAAGAATGCCTGCGGTGTACGGCCGTATAGTTCGGCAAACTCGATAATCTGTGCTACGGGTATACCGGTAATGCCACTCGCCCAGTGGACGTCTTTCCCCTGTAGATGCTGGACAAAGCCATGGGGATCGTCAGTGTATTTGTGCAAATAATCCCAATCAGCAAGGTGCGCTGCAAATAGGTAATTCATGACACCCAAGGCGAGGGCTGCATCTGTGCCTGGACGGAGCATGAGGTGCAGATCAGACTTTTTTGCACTCGCGGTATGGTAGGGGTCAATAACGACGAGTTTGGCAGCGTTATTGATTTTTGCCTTGGTGACATGATGCATAAAGTTGATTTGCGTGTGTACTGGGTTGCAACCCCAAATAACAATGAGCTTGCTGTGCTCCATTTCACGGCTGTCGGTACCACGTTTACTGCCCGTGGCCGCCCTAAAACCCGTGTCAGAAAGAGCCGTGCAAATAGTTGATTTTTGCTTGGCATAGCCCATGATATGGGTAAGCCTATGAATACTGTCTCTTTGTACAAGCCCCATGGTGCCAGCATAAAAATAAGGCCAGATGGATTGCGGCCCAAATTCCTCTGCAATGGACTTAAACTTATTGCTGAGGATGTCTAAAGCGGTAGGCCAATCAATGGGTCGAAAAGACGCCATGCCAACCCCTTTGGGGCCAACTCGTACCATGGGCGTGGTTAGGCGGTCTGGGTGATGGACGCGATCTTTGTAACGGGCGACCTTGGCACACAGTACGCCCTGGGTGTAGTCCTGTTCTTTGCTGGCGTACACGCCAGCAATGTGATTATCATCTTGCTTTTCAACTTGTAGAGCGCAGACACTAGGACAATCATGGGGGCAGGTGGTAGCAAATCGTTGCATAAGACTCACAAGGTCGTGTTGTTTATAGGGACAGTGTACAATAAGGCACTGAAATTACCATATCCGTGGCGCAGGTGTAACGCTATGGATTGCAATCTGTATTAACACTTCATGCGACACATTGATTCCTGGTCAGCTTTTGTTAGTTTTTGGCAAACCATGCAGCACGAACAGCAGCGCCACCTGCTGGTGCTGCCTGAGTGTTCGGCTACCTACGAATTATTCCTCCCAGTGCTGGCCGAGCAGTGTTCATTACCGGCCATTGGCATCAATTTAGCACAACAAGTATTAGGGCCTGAGGCAAACTATATTAAGCCAAATCAAGCTAAACAAATGCTTGGACTTAATCGGGGTTTACTAGTCTATCGTGCGGTTGAAGAATTTAATGTCAGTGCCTTTAGTGCCTTATGTGGCACCTTAGTAGGTGGTAGTGCTGCGCTGCTGATTATCCCTGCAGGAGGCGCCTGGCAGCAGACACCAGATCAACAAGAACGCGATTTTGGCTGGCAAGAAAAGCAGCAGACTGGCGCCTTTAAAATCTGGTGGCAATCGATGTGGCAAGCCAATCAAGGGGTTGTCTATGTGGCATCAGAGGCGCAATTTGAAGCTTGTGATCTGCCCCTAGCCGATGCCAAGTTAGGTCAGGCCGTTGCTAAGTCGAAGCAACTAAACCAAGAACAAAACCATCTGCTTGATAGCATCTTGTCCATGGCTACTGGAGCCAACCAGGTTATCTGGGCAACTGGTCCTCGCGGTAGGGGTAAAAGTTTTGCCGTCGACGCAGCACTTACGCTGTTGCAGGCACAAGGTTATCGGTGCCTGATTACGGCCTCTGCTAATCACTGCAGCCGCTTAATGGCCGCCCATTCTGCCAGCTATTATGCCGTTGATTCCTTGTTAGCAGATGCTTCCCTAAACGCAGATGTATTAGTCGTTGAGGAAGCATCGAGCATGCCATTAGCCCTGCTAGAAAAGCTATTGCAGCGTTTTGCTAAGCTGGTTTTGGTGGCCACTGTGGATGGCTATGAGGGCACAGGCCAAGGGCTTTCTCTCAAATTGCCAGGTGTGTTAGCAAGGTTGGGGCTGGTTTGGCAGAGGATTGAGTTACAGCAGCCATTACGTTGGCATAAAGGAGATTATCTAGAACATCTTATTGAACAAAGCTTTTTGCCGCGCCAATTGGCGAGTTTGCCGTTACCACTGAAGTACGCCAAATTACAGGTGCGCATCGTCAAGGCCGCTGATCTATTAGCCAAGCCGGATTTATTGGCGCAAGCCTATGCTCTGCTAGCCCTTGCCCATTATCAGACCACCCCGCAGGATTTACGGCTGTTACTTGATTACCCAGATTTGACCTTGCATCTGCTTATTGATCAACTAACCGAACAGCTGTGTGGCTTAGTGTGTGTGATGCATGAGGGGCAATTTGAGCCACAACTGGCTCAGCAGGTAGCGCGCGGCAATCGGCGTGTGAAGGGTCAGCTGTTACCGCAGATATTGGCACAGCAAGCCGGTATAGCAAGCTTTGCGGAAACCTCTATACTACGTGTCCAGCGTATTGCTGTACATCCTTTGTTACAGGGGCAAGGATTAGGCAGCTTAATGCTACAGCGCCTAAAGCAATGGGCACAAGCACGACAGGTGGATTATCTAGGTGCCAGTTTTGCTGCTGAACCAGGTGTTATTAAATTTTGGTGTAAGGCAGG
>JAERSU010000106.1 GCA_016845445.1 Oceanospirillaceae bacterium
CCCAAGGTGGTATAGACGATGGCATTGAGTGCCTGACGGCCATTGTTGCCGCTGCCACCTTTTTGGATTAGATCGACTGTGTCCCCGGCAACAGTAGTAAATACCTGATCATCGGTACCCACAGCACCGACCATGCTGCCTGACTGTAAATCAATCAAGTTACCGGCCTGAATAAGGCCTGAGGCGGAAGAATTTTGGGTAAAATCATTATCGTCTGCTGCTGTTAGGTTCTGTACGGCACCTAGCCCCACAGAACCTGTGCTACTTGCAGCCAGGGCAATACGGTTGACGGCTTGTTGATCATCACTTTTGCCTGAGGTTTGTGACAAGTCCAGCGTGGTTTTACCAGTGTAGGTCTGGTTGAGGTTGGTGACATTACCAGCGGCAGCATTGGCTTGGGCGTTGTTGATACTTTGCACGTTAGCAGCCGAACCACCGGTGATGTTGGTTTGCTTAAGGGTGGTGGTGGGAATGCCGGATACCGTTTGCGTTACCGTGATGCCGGCCACTTGACCAGCCGCAGCTGTGCCGATATCCAAGGCTTGGATATCGTTTAGGGATTGGGTGGCACCGGAGTTGGCTTTGTTACCCTGGGTCAATGTTATGTTACTGTCGGTTGACACAGCCTGAGCTGAACCAGAACCTGTCAGTTTATCGCTATTCTTCAGCTTAATGCTGTTAAGGGCTTGAATGGCGCCTGTCACCTTGGTGGATGCGCCCTGGGTAAGGCTGACGGTGGCGGTGAGAGTCGTGGTTTGCACAATGGTCCAGTCAGCAGCCTGGGCAGTGCCAGCCAGTAACAGGGTGGCAGCGGCCACTGCTTGGGTGATGTTACGTAGATTATGCATGTTTAAGTCCTCTTATGGTTCTACGAATCAGTCTATTTGGTAATAGGCTTGGTCTGCGAATAAATATGGTAGACGAACGGCAACCTCGCAATAATTGAAATGCACTAGTGCACGGGCTTATTTGCATTAGTGCATTTGTATTAGGCGCTATTTTTATGAGAGCAAATATCAGGGTTTAACAAATCTGCCATTGAGCCTGCCAAATTAGAAATCTTGACTATACTTAATAGTGTGTGTTCAAAAGGGGTGGGATTGATGAAAATATTAGTAGTCGACGATAATGTGTTGCTCAGTGAGCGGCTCGGTTTGGTGTTGCGCCAAATACAAGCTACAGAGCTGCAAGAGTTAGCAGCAGCTGGGTATGACCAGGCGCTAGCCAAGCTGGCAAAACAAAGTGATAACGGACTGGTGGTGTTGGATTTTTCTGCAGCAGAAGGTGAGGCTGGATGGCCCATTGACGATGCTGTGCAAGGCTTGCCAAGCAAACCTGCAGCCCTGTCCCGTGCCGCCGAGAGTCGCGCTGATGTGGCAAACATACCCCGGCAAATCAATCCTGAGCCAGCTAGAGCTTTCCGCTTAACAGAACGCCAGTTGCAAATCCTTGGGCTCTTATCAGAAGGGCTTACCAATAAACAAATCGCCAGACATCTGGACATGTCAAGCAATACGGTGGGTGTGCACCTGGCCACCATCTATCAAAAGCTTGGCATTAATAACCGAACCGAGGCGGTGATTAAGGCCATGCAACATAATCTGCTAACGCAGAGCACATCCAAGGCCAGTTAAATAGCTCTATTAATAGACAGTTGGGGGTGTACGGCTAGCTGTTGTAAAACATCTTAAGTTCGCAAATGTCCTCTGCTAGAAGGAATTAGCGCTAAATTTTATTTATGTCCTGTCGATATTGATGCTAGTAGCCAAGTTTACTTGTGCTACAGATCAATCAATATGAGGGCATACAAATGCGAACCCAATTAATCAAATCTACTAAGCTAGGGCTGCTGGCTGGTGCTGTCTGCCTAAGCTTTAGTGCTCCAACAGTATTGGCTAGCGAATGGAATCTGCTTCAAAAGCATTCCAGTGATAGGGTGCAGGCCATTAATCTACTGGAAATGAAGCCAATTAATATCAATGCAAGCGTGCAGCAGACGCTCACCATCAATAGCGCCGCCGGTTTGTGGCAAAGCGGTGTTTCAGGTGCAGTACAGGCCTATAATACGGTTATTTACAAGCAGGGCAACGCCTTTCCTAATGTGTATCAGTCCTTGACCATCTCGGCTGGGCCGGTGATCTTTAGTCAAAACGGTGTTACCGGATCGGTACAGGCTGCTAACTTTGTCGGTGTACTTTAAGCTAGCCTGAGAAAGTTGTCAGGAAGAAAACAAAATCACTGCATCCATATTTGAAATCAGCTAGAATAGCCCCGCTTTAGTCTACTGGGCTTGGGTTTCACCGCTTATCTGATTTTAAATAGACGATATGAACACGTTTTCTTCCATCACATCCTTTTGGCAAATGGTCGGCCAACATCAGGCCGAACTGCGTAGCCTAGTGCATGAACGCGCCGCCTTGTCTGAGCATTTGCTGGAAGACTTGCAAGAAGCGCTGCAAGCCATCGATACCTGTTTGACTGTGTTTTGCACACCGGCAGAAAATGCCCAGCAGGTGAATATGGTATTTGGTTGCGATGGCTATCAGGACGGTATCGAACTGGTGTTGCAAATTGTCGCCAATGCGCCTGACCTAAAAG
>JAERSU010000107.1 GCA_016845445.1 Oceanospirillaceae bacterium
GCCTTTACCTTTATTTTTGAACAAACACAGCACGGTTGGGTGTGGGCTCATGCTTACCAATTTAACAAAGATACAGCCACATTTATCGTTGAATGCGCGCCAGAGACCTTTGAAAAATGGGGTTTTGGCGACATGTCACAACAACAAACCATTGCCATTTGTGAAGAGATTTTTAAAGATCATCTCAACGGCAATGCGCTGATGACCAACGCTAACCATATTCGGGGCTCTGCCTGGATTAACTTCCCCCGGGTATTGTGTGAACGTTGGCATCATGAAAACCTCGTCTTGATGGGCGATGCTTCCGCCACAGCCCACTTCTCCATCGGTTCGGGTTCGCGTTTGGCCTTTGATAGTGCCATTGCATTGGCTGATTATCTGCATCAAGAAGAGGATATGGCCAAGGCTTTCGAACTCTATCAAGAAGAGCGCCGCTTGGATGTCTTGCGCCTACAATCTGCGGCTCGCAACTCCATGGAATGGTTTGAGCAGGTGGAGCGATACCTCCATCTGGACCCAGTACAGTTTAATTACGCCTTGTTAACCCGTTCCCAGCGTATTAGCCACGAAAACCTGCGCCTTCGGGATGCTAACTGGGTGGCCAGTGCAGAGCATTGGTTCCAACAACAATCTGGTTTGCCCGCCGAGGCAGGGCGTAGCCCCATGTTTACCCCCTATCAGTTGGCAGGCCTTAGGCTTAATAACCGCGTTGTGGTGTCGCCTATGGCCCAGTATAAGGCCAATAATGATGGCCTGCCGAATGATTGGCATCTGGTGCATTATGGCAACCTAGCCAAGGGTGGGGCCGGTCTGGTGTATACGGAGATGACCTGTGTTAGTGACAAGGGACGTATTACACCTGGATGTCCTGGCCTCTATACAGATGAACAAGCTACAGCATGGGGGCGCATTACCGATTTTGTGCACGCCCATACGGAGGCTAAAATTTGTGTCCAGCTCGGTCATTCCGGCCCCAAGGGTTCTACGCAACTGGGTTGGCAGGAAATGGATGCGCCACTAGAGGCAGATAACTGGCCACTAATAGCAGCGTCTGAGAAGTCCTGGAGTGAGCGCAATGCCTTACCTAAGTCCATGGACAAAGACGATATGGAAAACGTAAAGGCCGACTTTACCAAGGCCGCACAAAGGGCGGTTGAGGCCGGTTTTGATATGCTTGAAGTGCATTGTGCCCATGGCTATTTATTGTCTAGCTTCATCACTCCACTCAGCAATCAACGGCAAGATGAGTATGGCGGTAGTTTGGAAAATCGCCTGCGCTTCCCCCTAGAAGTGGTGCAAGCGGTTAAAGCGGTAATGCCAGCAGGCATGCCTTTGTCAGTGCGTATATCCGCCCATGATTGGGTTGAGGAAGCCGGCATTACGCCAGTAGATGCCGTTAATATTGCGACCGCGTTTAAGGCCATTGGTGTGGATATTATAGATGTGTCCGCTGGTCAAACCAGCATCGATGCTCAGCCCGTATATGGGCGTATGTTCCAGACGCCATTTGCTGATCGTATTCGGCATGAGGCCAATATTCCCACCTTAGCCGTGGGTAACATTTTCGAGCCTGATCATGTGAATTCTATTCTCATGGCGGGCCGTGCTGATTTGGTATGCTTAGGGCGTCCACATTTGGCCAATGCTAATTGGACACAGCAAGCAGCCATTGCATTAAAAGACCAGCAGCAGGCCTGGCCATTGCCTTATTTGGCCGGTAAAGAGCAGGCCTATCGTCTAGCTGAGCGCGCTGAACAAATGACCATTCGGGCTTAATCTAAAGAGATATTCCATGAAAATAAAAGACGCACATATAGTCATAACCGGTGCCGGAAGCGGCGTTGGTGAGGCCATAGCTCGATTACTTGATCAGCAGGGCGCCCGATTAACCTTAATTGGCCGGCGCTTGGATGCGGTTGCCAAGGTCGCCGCAAGCCTCAAGCAGGCCCAAGCCTTTAGTGCTGATGTCACGGATAGGCAAAGCCTAGAATCAGCCATTGCTCAGGCACGTCTTACCCATGGACCGGTGAATGTGGCTATTGCCAATGCTGGTGCTGTGCAATCCAAAGCCTTTGCGAAAATGCATGGCGATGATTGGCAGTCATGCTTGGACGTCAATCTGACAGGCTGTTTTTACACCTTTCAGGTTTGTGTGGGTGATATGTTGGCGGCCCAAGCTGGGCACCTCATTGCGGTGGCTTCAACAGCGGGTTTGCGTGGCTACCCCTATGTCAGTGCCTATGTGGCAGCTAAGCACGGGGTGGTTGGCCTGGTGAAAAGCCTAGCGTTAGAGTTGGCCAGTAAAAACATCACCACCAATGCCGTGTGCCCGGGCTATACCCGTACACCTTTATTGGAAGGCAGTATGCAGCGTATTGTTGATGCTACAGGGTGCAGCATGGCCGAAGCGCAGGCGCAACTGGTGGCTGATAATCCACAAGGTCGCTTGGTTGAGCCGCAGGAGGTAGCACAAACAGTGTCACACCTCATTACTCAAGCAGCCATCAATGGCCAATGTATAAGCATTAATGGCGGGGAATTTTAATGCCTAATTACTATAGCAAAGACACTCGCCAGCATCTGCGGTTGTGGCTCAAGCTGTTAAAAACCACCAGTAGCATGGAAGTAATGTTACGCAATCGCATGAAAACTGAATGCGATACCACCTTGCCTCGCTTTGATGTCATGGCGGCCCTTGATCACCATCCAGATGGATTACGCATGAGTGAATTGTCCAAATTTTTGATGGTGTCCAACGGCAATGTTACCGGCATTGCCAATGTGCTGGTTGACGAGGGAATGGTAAGTCGTCGTGCCGCCGAAGGGGATGCTCGTGTGCAAATCCTGCAGTTGACCAAAGCAGGTAAAGAGAGCTTTTCTAGCATGGCAGCCAAGCATGCTGGCTGGGTTGATGAGTTGATGGTTGATATAGATGAAGACAAGATGCAACACACCATGCACTTGCTAGAGAAAATTCAGCAGGGTTTAGGAGATTGATATGCAGGACCTAAGTAACTATCAAGCGCAGCATTTTGCTTGGCAGGTAGAAGATGGCATTGCCCAGCTTTATTTGACCCGACCAGAACGTAAAAATCCGCTCACTTTTGCCAGCTACGCTGAATTGCGTGATTTGTTTCGTGCCCTCGTCTACGAGGATGCCATCAAGGTGGTTATCTTGTTACCTAATGGCGGTAATTTTTGTTCTGGTGGTGATGTGCACGACATTATTGGCCCCCTATTAGACAAAGACATGAAAGGCCTAATGCAGTTTACCCGCATGACCGGTGATCTCGTTAAGGCCATGCTCAATTGTGGCAAACCCATTATCGCTGCTATTGATGGTGTGGCCGTTGGCGCAGGCGCCATCATGGCGATGGCGGCAGATATGCGTATTGCTACCCCAGAAGCCAAAACAGCCTTTCTGTTTACCCGCGTTGGGTTAGCCGGTTGTGATATGGGTGCCTGTTCCATGTTGCCGCGCATCATTGGTCAAAGTAGAGCCGCCGACTTGTTGTATACCGGCCGCAGTATGTCAGCCCAGGAAGGTGAAAACTGGGGCTTTTACAGCCGCTTGATTGCTGCTGAACAACTGCATGAAGCAGCCCTAGGCATGGCCAAACGCATTGCTGATGGCCCTAACTTTGCCCACATGATGACCAAAACTCAGCTTCAGCATGAGTGGGCAATGACCTTGGATCAAGCCATTGAAGCCGAAGCGCAGGCCCAAGCAATCTGCATGCAAACGCAGGATTTTCAGCGCGCTTATGACGCCTTTGTTGCCAAACAGAAACCTGAGTTTGTGGGTGATTAATAGGCTCATTTAACAATAATAATACGGAGAGTAATCCATGTTAATGGATAAAAGTTTTCTACATTGGCCATTTTTTGAGGATCGACATCGTTTGCTGGCCGAGCAGTTAGACGCCTGGGCGCAACAGCATTTGCCAGTGGATCACAGTGATGTCGATAGTGCCTGTATTGAGCTGGTTGCGCAGCTGGGGCGTGATGGCTGGTTAAACCACTCCAGCATCAATCCAGATGACCCGGGTAGGCTGGACGTGCGGAGCCTGTGTTTGATTCGTGAAACCCTTGCTCGTCATGATGCCTTAGCTGATTTTGCCTTTGCCATGCAGGGCTTGGGCACCGGTGCTATTAGCCTCTATGGTTCCCCCGAGCAACAACAATGGTTAACACGCACACGTAGTGGGGAGGCCTTGGCAGCCTTTGCTTTAACCGATCCTGAATCCGGCTCTGATGTGGCTAATTTACATATGACCGCCACAGCTAATGATAAGGGGTACATACTGGATGGTGAAAAAACCTGGATTTCTAATGGTGGTATTGCCGAACGCTATGTGGTTTTTGCCCGTACCGGTGAAGCGCCAGGGGCAAAAGGTTTATCGGCTTTTTTGGTGCCGGCTGAGCGCCAGGGCTTTGCCGTTGTCGAACGCCTACACACCATGGCACCGCACCCTTTGGCGCGATTGCGCTTTGCTCAGGTACAGGTTAGCCAAGACGAGATGATTGGCCAACCCGGTGAAGGCTTCAAGATTGCCATGGCGGTGCTGGATGTGTTTCGTTCTACTGTTGGCGCGGCCGCTTTAGGTATGGCCCGTCGCGCCCTACACGAAGCTGTGGACCGTAGTCAGAGCCGCCAGCTATTTGGCAAACCCTTAGATGATTTACAAATGGTGCAAGGGCATTTGGCGGATATGGCTTTGGATATTGATGCCGCAGCCTTGCTTATCTACCGAGCTGCCTGGACCAAGGATATGGGGGCAGCCCGTGTTTCAAGAGAGGCCGCCATGGCCAAGCTTTATGCCACGGAAATGGCGCAAAAAGCCATAGATAAAGCGGTGCAGATTTTCGGTGGAGAAGGGGTGCGCACGGGTAATACGGTGGAAGCTTTGTATCGGGAAATAAGAGCCTTGCGTATCTACGAAGGGGCATCTGATGTGCAAAAAATAATAATAGCCAAACATTTGAGAGGTTAATCATGAGCCATGTAAACTTAAAACCATCTGCCCATGTGGATACCTTTAGCCGAGATCGATTGCCGCCAATGGATCAGTGGCCAGAGATGAATATCCATTACCATAATTATGCCGATCATATAAACGTGGCAGAGGAGCTCACTGACGCCATGGTGGCCCGTGGCTTTGGTGACCATACGGCATTAATAGGCAACGGCCGCCGTCGTACCTACAAGGAATTGACCGATTGGAGTAATCGCATCGCCAACGTACTGGTGGAGGATTACGGTATTCAGCCCGGCAATCGGGTGTTGATCCGCGCGGCCAACAACCCAGCTTTGGTGGCCTGCTGGCTGGCAGCAACGAAAGCAGGGGCGGTGGTGGTCAACACCATGCCCATGTTACGGGCAGCTGAATTGCACAAGATTATCGATAAGGCAGAGGTGACTTTTGCCCTGTGTGATAGCCGTCTGTTAGCAGAACTAGAAGCCTGTTTACCTGATTCTAATTTTCTACAGCAGATCGTCGCCTTTGATGGTACTGCCAACTTTGATGCGGAACTCGATAAGGCGGCACTGAATAAGCCCGTGCAATTTAATACTGTGGCAACCAGCTGTGACGATGTGGCGCTTTTAGGGTTTACCTCAGGCACCACTGGCGAACCGAAAGCCACCATGCATTTTCATCGCGATTTGCTGGCCATTGCCGATGGCTACGCCCGTGAAGTGCTGCAGGTAACGCCGGATGACGTATTTGTTGGTTCACCCCCGCTTGCCTTTACCTTTGGCTTGGGGGGCTTGGCGATATTTCCCTTGCGCTTTGGCGCCACCGCCACCCTTTTGGAACAGGCCCCACCAACGGAAATTATTAATATTATCGAGACCTACAAGGCCAGCATTTGTTTTACCGCGCCAACGGCCTACCGGGCCCTGTTAGCGGCCATGGATGAAGGTGCTGATTTGAGTAGCTTGCGTGTCGCTGTGTCGGCCGGAGAAACCTTGCCACAGCCTGTGTTTGATGAATGGCAAGCTAAGACGGTCAAGCTCTTGATAGACGGTATCGGCGCTACAGAATTACTGCATATCTTTATCAGTAACCGTGTCGATGATGCCAAACCGGCTTGTACTGGTCGCCCTGTTGCCGGCTATGAAGCCAAGGTAGTGGATGCCGATATGAACGAGGTGCCAACCGGCGACATTGGTAAACTAGCCGTACGTGGCCCGACGGGCTGTCGTTATTTAGCCGATGATCGTCAAGCCAATTATGTCCGCGATGGCTGGAATATTACAGGCGATGCCTTCTATCAAGATGAGGAAGGCTATTTTCATTTTGCCGCGCGCAATGATGACATGATTATTTCCTCTGGCTACAACATTGCCGGTCCGGAAGTGGAAGCCTGCCTGTTGGCGCATGAGGCTGTGGCTGAATGTGGTGTGGTTGGGTTGGCCGATGAAGGCCGCGGTCAAGTTGTCAGCGCCTTTATTGTGTTGAACTCTGGATTTAGTGCCAGTGATGAACTCGTCAAACAAATTCAAGACTATGTAAAAGCCAGCATCGCACCCTATAAGTACCCAAGAAAGGTGAGTTTTATTGATGCCTTGCCAAAAACCGAAACGGGTAAAATTCAACGTTTTCGCCTGAAAGAATAGGAGTAGTGATGGCCTTTGAAATCCCCATAACGGTCCGTTTTGGTCATTGTGATCCGGCGGGTATTGTCTTTTATCCACGTTATATGGAGATGGTTAACCTGGTTGTGGAAACCTGGTTTGATGAACGCTTGGGTTTTAGCTTCAATCAATTGCACGTCGAAGAAAAAGTAGGCGTGCCCACGGTGCATATCGAAAGCAACTTCTATCACCCAAGTAGATTGGAAGACAAGCTCACACTACACCTAGCTATACAAGCAATGGGCGATACCAGTATCACCTTAGGCATCACCATAAAAGCAGCTGATGAGTTGCGCGCTGCAGTTACGGTTACCCTGGTGCTGATTGATTTGCCTAGGGTCAAATCAATAGCTTGGGAGCAGCTGCCAGGGCTGGCTGCGGCTTTGCAAAATGAATTATAAATGAATCAATTGAGAGAAACCCATGCAAGTATTAGATCCTAAAGATTGGAAACCTGCCATTGGCTATGCCAATGGCATCATGGCCACTGGTAAGCAAATTTTTGTTGGCGGGCAAATTGGCTGGAATGCTCAGCAGGTCTTTACAACGGATGACTTGGTGCTGCAAGTAGAACAGACCTTGAAAAATATCTTGGCGGTGTTAGCCGAAGCTGATGCAGGCCCGGAACATATCGTGCGCATGACCTGGTTTGTGGTCGATAAACAAGACTATCTTGCCAAAAGAAGAGCAATAGGGGCTGTGTATCGAGATTTGATTGGCCGTCACTTTCCCGCCATGACGCTAGTTCAGGTGGCGGACTTATTAGAAGATCAGGCCAAGGTTGAAATAGAAGTGACCGCCGTAATTGAGTCCTAAGGTTAACAAGGGGGCATTACGCCCCCTGTAGCTTTAGGTTGCTGAGCGCAGGGCTTCAGCAGGGTCTAAATTGGCTGCTCCACGGGCGGGAAAGTAGGCCGCAAGAAGGGTCATCAACATGATTAACCCTGCACTGATAACGATACCGGTCAGGCTCAATGCCATCGGCAGGTGGTTGGCCACGGTGAACAGGCGTGCTGGGCCACGATCACCTGGGATGGTTATGGATTCAATTAACAAACTACCGCCAATGGCCAATGTTAGTCCAACAGCAATACCCATGATGGCAAGGATAATGGCTTCGTAGAGGAATAAGCGGAACACATTGCCAGCTTGAGCCCCCATGGCCCGCATATTGCCGATTTCGGCCACTCGTTCTAGCAACACCATGCGATAACTATTGGAGATGCCCACTAGGGTAATAACCAGCATCACGCCAAAAATAAGTTTGGCCACCAGGTCCAAACCATTCACTAGGGACATCACATTTTGCGTCACATCATCAAGGTTAGTGACGTCAAAGCGCGTATCCTGCCATGGGTCTTCAATGTAGGCGCGTCCACCTTGCATCATCATGCGCATGGGGCCGAAGGTCGAGTCGGTGTCTTCCGGTTTTAAGGTGGCAAGCTTGGTAAAGCTGTGCTTTAACTCGTTGGTGGCCGTGCCCATATCCTGCATATCTTGCAGTACCAGATTGACCCGCTGAAAACTGTCTGCAGGGATGTTAAGCATCTTGTTCATGGTGCTTAGGCCTGTGTAGCCGTTGCTGCGGCCAAAGCCACCCTGATCGCGGAACAGGGCGACCACCTTCCATTCAAGTAGATTCTGCTGACCCGTCATGGTCTCGCCCTTGACCATAATAGAACTGCCTAAGCGTACTTGCAGATCGCGCGCCTTATTCATGGGTAAGGCAAGGGTTCCAGGTTGCTTAAGATCATCTAAGCTGCCTTGCATTACCACCAGACGCTGGAACAATTGTTGTTCGTTGGCAAGCTCAATACCTTGGATTTGCAGGCGGTCGGTTTTGCTATTATTAATGAGCTGTAAGCGAGCAGAAGAGCGTTTTTTTACCTCTGCCACGGGCATACTAAGGTTGGCAATTGCTTGCTCAACAATGTCTGAGCGGTTGATTAGTTGGTTGCTGTAACCGCGTTCTGATACCACTTCACCAGTCATGTAAACATGGCCACCAAGGGCAGAACTAAAGTTGGTTTTCACCGCTGTGGCCATGGCGCCGGTCAGGGTGTTAAGCAGGGTAATGGCCAGCATACCAAAGGCAATGGCACCGGCAAGCAAGAAGCTACGTTTTTTCTGACGGTAAACGTTGCGATAGGCTAATTTAAACCAGGTCATGTGTTTCTCCTTAACCTTGCATGGCTTTAACGGGGCTAACTTTCAGGGCGATAGCCAGCGGATAGAGGCTCGCTAACAGAGCGGCTACCACCATCATTACTAGGGCGTTACCAATGGCTGTTAGGGACAGACTTGGGTGCAGGGCTTCGCCACCAAACACCAAACTGAAGAAGCTATTGGTTGGTTCCAGGCCAGTGACGGCCAAGATAGCGATGACGATACTTGCGGCTATGATGCCCACTACGCCTGCGGCAATGGCTAATATCAAGGTTTCCAGCAAGATTAGTCGCCTGATAAAGCCTTTCTGGCCACCCAGTGCGCGCATGGTGCCGATTTCAACCATCCGCTCAGTAACAGAAATCACTAGGGTATTCATGATGATGATTATGGCCACCACGGCTATCAACACCATAAATCCATGCAACACCAAGGTAATGTTGTTGGCCATGCTGGCCACCATACCCGCAGCTTGTTCCCAATTGCCGCTAGTCCAGATAAGGTCCCGTTGTTTGAACCAGTCTGCCAACTCTTGCTGAGCCTGCACAGGGTCAACACCTTGTTTAAGCTTAACTACCACAAAGTTATATTGGCGGGTTGGTTCTACCTGCTGCTGTTTATTGCTGGCCAAGCTTGCCATAAGGTCGGCTTCTAGGTCGGCGCCATCAACGGCAGTATTATCGCCTTCGGTAAACAGCCCGCCGCCACCAAACAGGTCATCCTCAGGGTCGCTAGCTAGCATGTCTTGTTCGGCTGCCGTGAGCTGGCCAGCTTCACTGATATCAATATGCAGGCCAAGGAAACTTTGACTAGTGTGGATATCAACCAGACTCATAAAGTCCAGTTGCGGTGCTGAGGTGGTTTTGAAATTGAAGATACCACTGACTTTAACTGCGCGAATCACCGTGCCGACATCACTGGTTACGGTGAGCTGTACCTCATCACCAACGTTTACGGGTTGGCCGAGACTTTCTTCGTAGCGTTCTGCCACATCGGCGGAAATCGCTATTGCCGTATCACCAGCCTGCCACATGCCGCCTTTGATCCATTGCAGGTGCTGGGTGAAGCCGATTGCTTGCCAGGCATTGGCATCCACGCCCCAGAACATGGTCATGGATTCGGCACCTTCGCCATTTTCTAGGTTGGCACGGCCGATGGTTTGTGGTGAGATCACCTCGATGAAGTCCAGTTCATTCAGAGCTTGCCAATTTTCTTCCATGTTAGGCATGGCATTTTCCTCGCTGCCACCAAAGCCACCGAAAATACTTGTGTTGTCTTCGGTATTGGTGGGAGCGTTGTTTTTCATGCGCTCTTGGGCGCGAGCTGGCATAGTAGCCAGCTTTTCTTCAAATGCCTTAAGTTCTTTGGCAACGGGATCTGTATAGATAAATAAATCGCCACTGTACTGTTCGGTAAAGCTGGTGCGCATCTTATAGGATAGGGAGTCCATTACAGAGTTGCCCGCCACTAATAACATCACGCCAAAGGCCATGAGGGCTCCGACGATGATGCTTTTGCTACGATGCTGTAGCAGATTGCGTAACGCGAGTTTCATTAACATGGTGGTTATGCTCCAGCTTCAACAACACGATAGTCATCCTCGACCATACCATCGCGAATCTTGACGACATGATCGGCTACCTTAAGTACTTCTGGATCGTGGGTGGAGAAGATAAAGGTGGTACCTAGGTTCTGGTTCATTTCCCGCATTAACTGAATGATTTGTTCACCGGTTACGGAGTCAAGGTTAGCCGTTGGCTCGTCGGCTAAAACAATCGTTGGTTTGGTCGCTAAAGCTCTGGCGATGGCGACACGCTGGCGCTGACCGCCGGATAACGCTGATGGGCGACGCTGAGCATAGTCTTCTAGACCAACCTGCTTGATTAGGTAGTTGATCCAATCTTTTTTCTCGCTGTCGCTCCAAGACTTATAGGGATCATCTTTGCCATCACCTAGTAGTAGGGGGAATTCAATGTTCTCGTAAACGCTCAATACAGGAATAAGGTTAAAATTCTGGAAGATAAAGCCCAGGGTACGGTGACGCAGTTCGGTGATTTCTTTGTCCGTGAGACTGGAAGTTTTGGTGCCTTGGATGACTACTTCACCTTCGCTAGCTGTATCAATACAACCGATCATATTTAAAATGGTAGACTTACCGGAACCCGATGGACCGCTAATGGTGACAAAATCACCTTCTTGCACATCAAAGGAAATACCCTGCAGGGCATGAACAATGGTTTTCCCTAAGGGATAGTTTTTATGAACTTGTTGAAATTCAATTAATGGCATGGTTTTCTCCAGTTATGGCAATTTTGCATCCTTTTTAGTATGACAAATTGGCCCGTCGGAATGGAATACAAGATTTCGTCAAACTGTGTAAAGTTTGTGTAAATGGCCTACTTTTCCATTGTAAAACAGGTAAATTAGCAACAATTCGATTTTATTAGTAAGGGGTTATATATGCGTTTTTCGAAGCTGGGTATGTCTTTTTTTATGGCGGCCTCGGTATTGGTTTCTGGATTGTCGGTGTCTGGTTTAGCACAGGCGGATAATCAGATTCTGATGAATATCGACAAGAACACTAATCAAATGGATGCCGACATTTCCATGATTGCTACCATGATCAAAGAAGATGTGGAAGAGGGCACTGATAAGCGTGTTGTGCGTATGTTCCGTCGTGATGGTGAAGATAAGTTCTTGATGTTGTTCCAAGAACCAAGCTATAAAACAGGGCAAGGTTATCTAGGTATTGAAGACACTCTTTGGTTTTATGATCCAGAAAGCCGTAAGTTCTCTATTCGTTCTATGAAAGACCGCTTTGATAACTCCAACGCCCGTAATTCAGATTTTCGTCGCTCGGCCTTATATGAAGATTACGACGTGGTTAGCCAAACAGAAGGTAAGCTAGGCAAGTTCCCAGTTTACATTTTAGAACTGCAGGCTAAGCATGATGAAGTGACCTATCCAAAACAGATTTTACATGTGCTGAAAAGCCCAAATTTAATTCTTAAAGCGGAAAACTACAGTGTCAGTAATGAACTGCTACGCACCGCCTACTGGCCGTCCTACACCAAGTCTGGTGATCTGTATATTGCCAGCAAGCGCATTTTTGTAGACGAGGTGATAAAGGGCAACAAGACCACCTTTAGCTTCGATAAAATTAGCACCACAAAATTGGCAGAGTCTACCTTTACCAAAGCTTACGTAGAACGCGTGAATCGTTAAAAATTAAGGATAGATGATATGAACAAGCAACAAGTTCTAGCGGGTACTTTAGCTCTAACGTTATCTACGGTTGCCTTGGCTAATGATACCGGGGTCGATGAAGATAGCCTGTTTGGTGGCAGCGATGACACCAGTGAAGAAGCCCTGTTTGGCAGTGAGGAAGATGAAGGTGATTTGTTTGGCGATGGTTTGCTGAGCGAATCAGCAGAGGGGGGTGCTGACTTGGCAGAAGAGTTTCTTGCCGGCACTGATCCGTTTTTGCTGAATGGCGATTTTACCTTGTCGGCAACGACGACCCGTAAGGATTACACTGCATCAGGCAAAACCACATCAGACGTAGTTAAGGCTGAAGGCACGGTCACCATGGATGTACGTCCCTCAGCCAGTTTGCGTGGCTTAGTAAAGGCTGATTACAGTATTGACCAAGACACCTCAGATACCAGCGTCCGCGAGGCATTTGTTGATTGGACTATTGCTGAGCAATGGTATCTGCGGGCGGGTAAACAGGTGATGCACTGGGGCGTAGGGCGCTTTTATAGCCCTGCCGACCTGATCAACAGCAATAGTATCGATGCCGCTGATCCCGATGCCGATCGTGACGGCACTGATGCTTTAAAGGTGCATTACCCGACTGGTAATGACAATTATTATGTTTATCTGGTGCCACAGACTGGCTCTAGTAATAACGCTGTTGGCCTAAAAGGTGAATGGTTGATTAGTGAAAATGAGATGAGTTTAGCAAGTGTGAGTCGCCCTAATGGTCACAACAGCTTTGCGATGACCTACTATGTGCCGAGTAACGACCTTAATTTGTTTGCTGAATATGTGCTGCATCATGGCGTTACCACCTTGGCCATGGATGCTAACGGCAATACATCTGACCGTAGCGATAAGTGGTTGTCTCAATCTACTCTGGGGGTTACCTATAATTTGGCCGATGACGATGATTACAATATCAGCGTCACGGCTCAGTACTTTGACAATGGATTGGGTTATGACACTGCCCTATGGCAAACCCAGTCCAGTGCCTGGAAGGCGGCTAACGTAGAAAAAGAATTTTATGGCAGTCACTACTCCGCGGTAAGCCTGCGTTGGGCCAATATCATGCAGTCAGACTACACCTTAAACCTATCTAGCCTAACTAACATGACCGATGACTCGCGTACCAATAAAGCGTCTTTGAGCTATAAGTATAGTGATGATGTTAAAGGGACCTTCACCTATAGTAAGGCTAGTGGTGTTACAGGCGGTCAATACAGCCGTTCTGGCTCAGGTGATAGTGTGAGTTTTAAACTAACTATGTTATCGCGGGAATTTTAACAGTATTGTTCCATGCCATGGAGGCGGGCTTAAAGGCCCGCTTTTTTATGGTTATAAACACACTCGCCAGCGAAATATGTTGCCAATACCTGTGTATTGGCAATGTCATTGGCGGCAATTTGATCTAGGTGCTGGTTAAGAATGATAAAGTTAGCTTGAAACCCCGCCTTAAGTTGACCAACTTGATCTTCAAGGCGTAATGCCTGAGCACCATACTTGGTAAAAATGGCCAAGGCATCATCTAAACTAATGGCCTGGTCTTTCCCCACGTGACCTTCATAAAGCCCGTGAGGATGCTCACGGGTAATCATGCCCGCCATGCCTATCCAAGGGTCGGCGTCCGGCACCGCTGCAGGCCAGTCGGAACCATAAGTGACCAAAACACCATGTTGCAGTAACTTTTTAATAGGGTGGCAGCGATTGGTTCTTTCTACGCCCAGTACTTTGTGTTGCGCTGCGGTGACAGCGGTAGGAAACCAAATTTTTGGCGACACTTCAGCCACGGCATTGAGTTTGGCGAAGCGCTCAAAAT
>JAERSU010000108.1 GCA_016845445.1 Oceanospirillaceae bacterium
ACATATAGGAATATAAAACTAATTATTTATTACTTCAAGGAACATGCAAATCAAGGGATAATGGGGCCAGTTTTAATCACCCAATGAGTCCAGCATGTCAAAAAGTCAATCGAACCTATTAGCGCAAGTCCAACCTTTGGCTGATATCTTAACGGCAAACAGCGCTGATGAGGAGGCAAGTTTAAGTTTTTTACAACTCGCCTTAGCACAAGCCCAACGCCCTATCGTGACAACTAGTTTTGGCCCCCAATCGGGTGTGTTGCTGCATATGGTAACCCAAGTCATGCCC
The DNA here is from genome assembly GCA_016845445.1 of Oceanospirillaceae bacterium. Classification (GTDB taxonomy): domain Bacteria; phylum Pseudomonadota; class Gammaproteobacteria; order Pseudomonadales; family Balneatricaceae; genus Njordibacter. The sequence goes on from JAERSU010000108.1 coordinate 290, forward strand.
GACATACCGGTCATTTGGGTGGATTCAGGTTATAACCTACCGGCCACCTATCGGCATGCCGAAACCTTGACTAAAGCCTTACAATTGAACTTGCAAATCTATACACCGCAGACCAGTGCCGCCTTTTGGGACGCAACTCGAGGAGGCATTCCTAGCGTCGATGACGAGCGTCATGGTGAGTTTTCTAAGAACTTTAAAATCACCCCATTTCAAAAGGCCATAGAAGAACTGCGCCCGGATATGTGGGTTTCCAGTATACGCCAACAGCAATCAGACCATCGTGCTGGTTTGCCACCTGTGCATGAAGGTGCCAATGGCATTATCAAGCTAGCACCCTTTATCTACTGGCAAGAAGCCCACTTGCAGGCCTACCTTGAGCGCCATGCTATTGCCGACGAAGAGCGCTATTTTGATCCGGTGAAAGCCCAATACGGCCGCGAATGCGGCCTGCACAAACTATGAGACCTTTAACGGCAATTGCAAACTATGCACACTGCCCTGGTTTATGCCGGGGCTATCGACCTGCAGGCTACCACCGACATTTTCGGCCAGCTTAGCCACACTATAAAGCCCCAGACCGGCATTGACATCGAACTGCGCCAAGGCCCTTTGGTGACGCTGCAATTGGCTAGCATCCCAGCCAATACCATTATCACGCACATGCACAATCGCCCCTGTGGCCGTTGACTCTACCTGGATATCAATCACTCCATCATCGGTAGCCTCAAAATCTGGCTGGTTGTTGGCACGTTCATTTATGGCTTCAACGGCGCCAACCACCAAATTATATACAACTTGTAAGACCTGATTTCGAGGCAGGTAAAAGAGCTTGTTATCCGCACAACCTTGGTCAAACAAGAGGTTATAATCCAATAGCTTATCCGTATGCACGGTGATCAAATCACTCACTAACTCACAAAGATTAAACTCACTGACCATATCGTGAATGCCAAATTCATCATGCTGTTTAGCCAGGGTAGAAGCGATTTCTTCCACTTCCTCTTGTAATTTAAGCAACGGCTGCTTGATGGTTTGGGCTTCTAATTCTTGTGCTTGCATATGCAGGCTGCGCATGGCATTGAGATGTTGGCGTAATTCCTCAGCACCAGGAATCTCATCTTCCAATCCGTCAATATGCTCATTCATACCTTGACTAATAGGCGCCAAGGCACTGGCTTTGCTAAGGTCATCCAAAATGCCGCGTACACGGCCTATGTGATCGGCAATATAGCGTAGCACCACGTCACTTTCCGACGCCATGCCCGCTTGGTAAGCCAGGTATTCAGAGCGCTTCTCCAAGCGAATACGCCGCTGGGTTTCGATTTCTAAATCTCGATCTCGTTGCCAGCCCTGAGTGAGGTTACGTGCCATTTGATAGATTTCTTCCGTTACAAATGGCTTACGCAAAAACAACACATCATATTCTAGGGCACTGTGAATTTCATCCACACTATGATCAGAAAAGGCACTCACAATGACTAGGTAGATATTAGGATCCAAGGCCCGCAAGGCTTGCGCTGTGGTTAAACCATCCCAGCCTGGAGGCATACGCATATCGATAAAGGCACCGCATAAGGGCGCTCTTCGGCTAGGGCCTGACGAGCCATTTGCACCCCTTCCTGGCCTTGACTGGCCATGGCAAAATCAAACCCATGGCTTTCTGCGACGCTAGTCTGGGCAGCAAAAAAGCTGCTTGGATCGGTCTGTTCTAAGGCAGACTGGCCTTGCAAGATGTCCTTATAGGCGGCCAATAGGCCTGGGTCGTCATCTATGACCAGAATACGTGCTTGGCTAGACAAAACTAGACTCCCTAGTCGTAAACTTGTTTTCTCGCAGGCTTTACCTACACTTGGACAATTAGAGACTATCACAAAAATTTGGCCATTACCGTTTACAGATCAAAAAATGCCTAGATTAAAAATGCTTTCTTTACAGGCTGGGCCTGACGCCCTTGCACACTTTCAGCAGCACGGCCTAAATATGCAGGATTTTGGATATATGTTGGCTGCCAGCGGCGGGCCAAAATGGCTAATTTTGTCCGCTTTAGACCAGTACCTCTGCAACGAGCACCTACCTAGTTGGCAAGGTTTACACGGCCTTGGTACCTCTGCCGGTGCGTTTCGTCTGGCATGTTATGCTCAGGATAAGCCAAGCGAAGCTATCGAAACCTTTAAGAAGCTCTACATTAACACCCGCTATTCTGGTCCACGACCTGACCTGCTGGAACGAGACAACTCCGTAAAAAGCATTATCGATGCCGTGGTATTGGGTCAGGAAGAACAAATTCTTAACAGCCAGCATATCAAGGTCAACTGGGTAACAGCACGCTGTAAAGGCCTTGGCTCACACCCTTGGATGGCCAGTCAAATTCTCAACCTAGGTTTGTCTTACGGCATCAATCGCTTGGCGCGTAGCCACCTAGGCAAGCTTTATAGTCGCGCCTGTTTTCGTGCGCCTGAGAGTCAACTGGATATCAAGGATCCTCACCAGATACCCACTGAATACTATCCACTGGCCCACAGCAACCTGTATGATTCACTATTAGCTAGCGGCACTATTCCCTTGTTTTCCCCCCTCCGTCAAGGCATCAGTAGGGCCCCCGGAGCACATCTAGATGGTGGCCTGGTAGACTACCACTTTGACCTACAATTGGCTGGCCATGACAAGGCTAAATTGGTGCTCTATCCACATTTTAGTTTAACGCCACGCAGTGGTTGGTTTGACAAGCAACTGGCTCGTCCACCCTTAACCAGTAGCTACAGCAAAGTTTTATTAATTACCCCAAGTCCAGCTTATTTTGCCAGCCTAGAAACGGGGCGCATTCCGGAACGCAACGACTTTAGAAGTTATGATGACGTCACCCGCCAACGATTATGGCATCAGGCTATCGAGCAAGCACGGTATCTGGTGGAGGAATTACATGAGGTGATTGAAAAACAGGATTTAAGTTGTATCAAAGCCTTGCAATTGGCTTAATAAAAGGCGCTATTTTGGTGGTAATGCACTGGCAAACTGCTCGCCCCTCACAAGCCATGAGTGCAGGTCTTCATCTTCCGCCAAACCATCGGCCCCCACCATCACCCAGCCTTGCATGGCTCGACCAGTAAAATCGAACGGCCGGGCATGAGGCCTAGCAAGGGCAGCAGTATAATTAGGCGGCCCAACTCGCACCACCATTTCATCGCCCATGACACCCACACACATATTGCCAGATAACAAAAAGCCCAAGCCGCCAAACATGCGTTTTTCTTCAGCCAGGGTGTGCCCCTGAAAATATTCACGTATGCGCTGAGCTAGGCCTTCATCAAATGCCATACCTAATTGGCTTTTTTCAATTAAACAAACGATCGCCCATCTGATCGATGGTTTGCTTGGCTTTAAACAGTGTCAGCTCATGGGCATCAGCTTCACTGTAGGCCAAATCTGCGCGAATAAACTGATGTTCTTGGCCATCCTTACGAATCACACCACTGACCCGAAAACCACCGTCAATTTTGGTCGGCTGGGTTTCTATTTCAAAGCCCTTGTGCTCATGTTTTTGGCTACTGCCGGGTCGCGCAGCGCCTTGGGCACCACTGCCGCCACCAGCAAACAGATTCTTCAAACCTGACAACAGACTCATATCAATTCCTTGCAATGATTAAGTGTTAAACTAGGCTAATCATAGCACAACGAGGTGATGGTCATGGACAAAATTGATTACAAAAAAGAGCTTTCTTATCTCTACAAAGCCAGCCCTAAAAAGGTCGCCGAAGTAACCGTGCCGGATCTACAGTATCTAATGGTCGATGGCCATGGCAGCCCACAAGAGCCAATGTTTATGGATGCCATCGAAACCATCTATGGCATGGCTTACACCTTAAAATTTATGCTGAAAGCAGCCCCTGAACCTTTTGATAGTGTGGTAATGCCCATGGAAATGCTGGCCTGGGCAGATGATTGGAGTGCCTTCCCAGAAAAGCGTTACGACGAATGGCAGTGGACCATGATGATCATGCAACCTGAGCGGGTCACTCAGGCAGACTTTGCCAATGCGCATGCGCAACTTAAGGCGAAAAAGAACCCCTTAATGATTGACCAGTGCCGACTTGAGACCCTCAAAGAAGGCACGGCGGTGCAAATCTTGCACGTGGGCCCCTATAACGAGGTGGGCTCCTGCGTCGAAAAACTACACCAGCATGTGGCTGACCTAGGTGGCAACCTGCATGGCAAGCACCATGAAATTTATCTTAGCGACCCACGCCGCACAGCCGCGGAAAAGCTCAAAACCATCGTCCGCTGCTGCTACCGATAAACCTAAAATAACTTATCTATACATTAGATATTATAATTTAAGCTTGCTTAACAAGGGGCCTGTGCAGGCGCATAATCAAGCGCATTTAATAACTAGCGGTACATGCCATGCAAGCCTCACAACCTAATTTTCTCATTTTGATGGTCGACCAAATGGCCGGCCCCTTGTTAGATGTTGACATGATTGATCATCTACACATCCCCAATATGCGCAAGCTCATCGATCAGGGGGTAAAGATTAACAATTGCTATACGCCTAGTCCTTTGTGTACGCCTTCTCGAGGCAGCTTCATGACCGGAATGTTGCCATCACGCAATGGGGTGTACGACAACGCCGCTGAATTTAAAGCCACCACACCAAGTTTTGCCCATTATCTGCGTGATCTTGGTTACCAAACGGCCCTGAGTGGCAAGATGCATTTTGTTGGTCCCGATCAGTTGCATGGTTTTGAAGAGCGCCTCACCACCGATATCTACCCTGCCGACTTTGGTTGGACTCCCGACTGGGAAAAGCCTTTACAACGGGTTGATTGGTGGTACCACAACCTAAGCTCAGTCACCGAAGCAGGCATTGCCGAAATATCCAATCAATTAGAATTCGACGACGAGGTGGCCTATCACGCCAAGCTAAAGCTGTATCAATACGCCCGACGTATTGATAACCGACCTTTCTGTCTGTGTGTCAGTTTTACCCACCCCCATGACCCCTATGTGGCACGGCAAAAATATTGGGATCTCTATGATCACCAAAGCATTCCCATGCCCAAGGTAGTGGATAAAGGCTATGCCCACCAGGACCCCCATTCCCAGCGTATCTATGATGCTGTGGACTACACCAAGTTTGACGTCACCGACAAGGATATTCGCAATGCGCGCCACGCCTATTTTGCCAATATTAGTTATCTGGATGACAAGCTGGGGGAACTGCTTGAAGTGCTAGAGCAAACCGATATGGCCGACAACACCCACATCATTCTGTGTTCTGATCATGGCGATATGCTGGGTGAACGCGGCCTCTGGTACAAGATGACCTTCTTCGAATATTCCTCTCGCATACCTCTGGTGGTTAGCGCCCCTGGCACCCTGCCAGCTGGAGCAGTAAAGACCCCAGTAAGCAACTGCGATATTCTACCTTCCCTAGTAGAACTTGCCGGTGGCGACCCCAATAATTTAGCCTGTGACATTGACGGCCAGAGCTTTGTCAAATTAGCTAAGGGCACAGAAGATGAGCAACGCAGCACCTATTCGGAGTACTGTGCCGAAGGCTCAATGGAACCCATGGTGATGATTCGCAAAGCTAGCTATAAATACAACTACTGTGAGACAGATCCAGAGCAGCTGTTTAATCTAGACGAAGACCCCCTGGAACTCAATAACCTAGCAACTTGCGCACAACACCAAGCGCTCATGGAGAGCTTCCGTCAAGAGCTATTTAGCCAATGGGATTTTGCCAAGTTTAAGCAAGAGGTCATGCTTAGCCAACGCTGTCGTGCTCTGGTAGACCGAGCCAACCGCAAAGGCAACTTCACGCCATGGGATTATCAACCTCAGATTGATGCTAAACAACGCTACATGCGCAACCATTTAGACCTCAACGTGGTGGAATCCAACAACCGCTACCCCAAGCCAAAGGCATAGTTCTAACCGTGACACCTTGCCGCTTTAAACCCCTATGGGCCTCTAGCAAGACGCCGTAAATACATCCCTGTAGGCTTCGCTTCGGCATCCATGCCTCAGAGACTTGCTAGAGGCCCATAGGGGCTTAAAGCTACTATGCGTGGAACGGGCCCGCTATATCGATGTACTGGTGTGGTGTATTTGCCTGCAGCGAACTTCTGCGACAGGACGTCGCAGATAGAGCCCACAGGGATGTGCTTGCGGCGTTTCGCTGCAGGCAAATACACCGCTCCAGTTAACCGCGATGTCTACCAGGTGCCGGTGTTTTGCATAGAGGCCCAGGGTTCTTGAGGGTCTAGGGCTCCGCCTTCTTGGATTAGTTCCACAGAGATGCCATCAGGGGATTTCACAAAGGCCATATAGCCATCTCTAGGGGGACGATTGATGGTGACACCGGCATCCATGAGGCGCTTACACACGGCATAGATATCATCCACGTTATAAGCCACATGCCCCCAGGCACGGCAACTGCCTAATGGTTCTGCTTCGCCATCCCAGTTGTAGGTTAGCTCTAATTCTGGTGCACGTTCTTCCTCAGCACGAGTTTTGTCTTTTTCTGCTGCTAGAAACACTAAGGTGAAACGACCTGACTCGTAGTCATTACGACGAATTTCTTGCAAACCAAGCTTGTTGCACCAGAAATCCAATGACTCATCCAGATCCGTGACGCGGATCATGGTGTGGCGATAACGCATAAAAAATACCCCTAAAGAAAATCTTGAGGGGTATTTTAATCTTACTTAAGCCTATTTTTCCATAAACTTGCGGGACATGTTCAATACAGCCTTACGAGGCATAAATGGAACCACCCAGTTCAGCATGAACTTCAATTGACCTTCATTGAAAGACAGCAATTCGCCCTTTTCCATTTCACGATAGCCAATCTTGGCACATTGCTCTGGCGTTTTCGCGTTCTTCCACATATCAATACCTTCAAGATCACCGGCCTTTTGGAAATTCGACTTCACAGCCCCTGGGCATAAGGCGGTAACCGACACACCTGTGCCTCTTAGTTCTTCAGCGGTGGCCTGTGAGAAGGAAGTCACGAATGCTTTAGAAG